>OMYH01000006.1 GCA_900315255.1 uncultured Eubacteriales bacterium
CTCTCGGGTGATACGCACGGCATAATATTCCTATACAACGGACAGTATGGCGTAGTTACCGACAACAACGGACTGTACTACATGAGAGCGAGATACTACAATGTAGATATCAAGCGATTCATTAATCAGGACGTAGTCGAGGGAAGTATCACAAACAGCCCGTCGCTCAATAAATACGCTTATTGTCAGGGCAACCCCGTCAGTCTGCTTGATCCGTTTGGTTTAAGTCCGCAGGGCAGCAGTTCGTTTGGCTGGCACTTGCTCCTTGATGCTTTGGGATTTGTTCCTGTTGTCGGAATATTTGCCGACATTGTAAACGGTGCATGGTATCTTGCAGAGGGCGATTACGCCGCTGCAATCGGCAGCTTTATTGCCGCTGTTCCGATGATAGGCGACACTATCGGAATCTTTACTACGGCAATCACCGGCTGTACCAAGATGTCTAAGATGATTGGCTATGGTACAAGGCTGTTCTCTCGAATAGGCAATATGGCTCTCGGTGTTTATAATATTACATCTGTTGTCAGTAGAATTATTGACAATTGATGCGATTGATTTTGCACATGGCTTAAATAACTTTGATGCAATAAAGTATGATATAGAAACATCACAGTGCTTTGTTGCGGGAACGCTTGTACTGACAAGCGAAGGAAACAAGCCGATTGAGGAAATCAAGGCAGGCGACCTTGTTTACTCGACCAATCCCGAAACGGGCGAGAGTGAGTATAAGCAGAGAGTCCGATGTTATTATTCATGTCTTTGTTAACGGCGAAGAAATCGAAACAACCCCGAACCACCCGTTCTGGGTAGAAAATCAGTGGGTGCTTGCAAAAGACTTGCGTGAGGGTGATGTTCTTACTCTTGCTGATGGTACAACTGCAACCATTATTAAAACCTACGGCGAACAGCTTGATGAGCCTGTAATTGTCTATAACTTTGAGGTTTGTGATTTTCATACATATTATGTAACTGACACTGGTGTGTTGGTGCATAATGCTGATAATTATAGCTTTAATGATGAAGAGGATTCTTCAAAATCAAGAAATAAGCCTAAAACAAAAGGAACACCAAGTTCTGTAGAAATCCAAAGAGATAGTGATGGTAATATTATAAAATATACTGAGTTTGATGAAAACGGAAATTTAGTTAAGGAAGTAAGATTAACGGGCAAGGAGCATGGTAATATTCCAAGGCCAAATGTGAAAGAACCAGTTTATAATACCAATCCTAAAACTGGTGAAAGATTTCACAATGGATATAGTGTAAGAACAGCAGAGCCATGGGAGATTCCCTAAAAAATCATTCGAGGAGATGAATTGGTGGATAGTTTATTTGAAGATGATTTGGTTGAAGAATATATACAGTGGAAAAAAACTAATACTAATTTTTCTTGGTGGAATTATGTTAATCTTAGGTCTGATGTTGATGTTGCGTTAGCGTTTTCAAAGTTTTATTGTCCAGATATAATTATTATTGATAATTGCTTTTTGTTAAAAGACAAATATAACAAGAGTATTTATGATAGTTGGAGAATAAAATGTAGTAACAAAACAGATATTGAAAAAATGATGAATTTATATGAATTGGAGGATTTCTTTCATATAAATCAACCATTGTATAATAGTAACTATTCATTAAAAATTAGAAAATTAGGTGAAATAATACAGTATTTTTGGTCTTTAAGTTTTAGAGAACGTTTCAAAGATAGAGAAATCATTGTTGACGTATTTGATCAATATGGCGATAATTATGTTACTGTTTATGAAAAGGTTGAATGAGTAATAAGAAATCAATAAAACTGATCTGTTGCATTGCTATATTGATATTATGATAATATTATCAGAATCTTTGTAAACGGTGAAGAGATTGTAACTACTCCGAAGCACCCATTCTATGTTCCTCATAAAGGTTGGACAAGTGCGATTGACCTTAGAGCAGGAGACATACTTGTTCTTTCAAACGGCGAGTATGTAATTGTCGAAAAGGTTCAGCATGAGATTCTTGAAAGCCCTGTTAAGGTTTATAACTTTGAGGTTCAAGATTTCCATACATATTATGTCGGCGAGAACTCGGTTCTTGTGCATAATATGTGTCAGATGGCTCCAAAAAGTGAAAATGAAAATACAACCACTGAAGTAGAAAAATCTCAAAAGAAATCTTTATGGGACAGGTTTAAAGGGATATTTAAATCGGATAATTCAGATTATATTGGCATAGATTTTGTTCCAAATGGTAATTCGGTTCAAGAGGGTGTTAATCCGAATTCATTAATTCCTAGTAAGGATCTAGATTCTTTAGATTCTCAAAGAATGAATAATGCAGTAAAATATGCTGGAGATAAACCTATTGTTGTTAATAAAAACGGAGTTGTGCTAGATGGACATCATAGACTTAAATATGCAATAATGAACAATAAAGCGGTTGATGTTACAATAGGATATTAGGAGATTAATGATGAATGAATATTTCTGGATTAATTTCCATAGACTTATGGTGTTTATTAGGTTTGATATTTACAATATAAACAATATTAAAATAGTCAATTGTCTAATTGATACATTAGATTGCAATTATAGTAATGACAGAATGTGTAAAATACTTGCTCAAATACAACCTGATTTTGATAAACAGTTTATAAATGGGATTTCTAGATGTGAAAATAGCTTTTTAAAATTTTCAGACTTTATTCTTTCGGCATTATTATTGTTAAGAGAACGTTTAATGAGACAAGATTATGAAATGGCTTTTGATATTTGTGATATGTTACAAGGATTACCAGAATTTGATTATTGTTACTGCGTGTCAAATTTAAAAAATTACTGGAAAATTTATGTAAAACCATTTAATCGAAAATGGAATATAAAATTTTTTAAAAAATATGAAAACGTTTTTACTAAACATTTTAATTGAATATTGAATTGTTTGTTGACACGCACATGACTTAAGCAAATTCAATGCAATAAAGCGCGATATTGAAACATCACAGTTCTTTGTTGCAGGAACACTTGTACTGGCAAGCGAAGGCAACGAACCGATTGAAGAGATTCAAGCAGGCGATCTTGTTTATTCAACCAATCCTGAAACAGGGGAGAGTGAATACAAGGAAGTAGTAAGAGCACTCTGCAAAGAATCCGATGTAATTATCCACATCTTTGTTAACGGCGAAGAGATAGAAACAACTCCGAATCATCCATTCTGGGTTGAAAACCAGTGGGTAAATGCAAAAGATTTGCGTGAGGGTGATGTTCTTACTCTTGCTGACGGAACAACTGCAACCATTACTAAAACCTATGGCGAACAGCTTGATGAGCCTGTTATTGTTTATAACTTTGAAGTAAAGGACTTCCATACTTATTATGTTACTGATACTGGTGTGTTGGTGCATAATGATGATAAATGCAATTTAAATATTATCTCGGAAAATATGGAGGAAAGAGTTCCTAATGATGAAATTGAACCTCCAACGGAAAGGGGTAGAGCACCAATAAGTAAAGAAGATGGGTATCCTATTGAAATACATCATGATGAGCAGAACCCAGATGGACCTTTTAGGGAAAAAATACGAACAGATCATCGTTTAGGAGATAATTATAAAAAGAATCATCCACATTATGGCGATAAAAGCAAAGTGGATCGATCAAACTTTAATCGTCAAAGGAAAAAGTATTGGGAAAATGAATGGGATTCGGGAAGGTGGAACCAAGATGAATAATTACAAGTATTTTGATAATGTTAAGAAAAACGGATATTTTACTGAATCTCCGTGTCAGTTTTGTGGCACAACAAAAAACTGCCTTGATGGAGTGTTCTTTGAAAGTTCAGATGATATTTCGTCCATTTGTCTTGAGTGCTTTGACAAAAAGAAAATACATGTCAGCATTCCTGAATACATAAAAAACAGAATTAAGAACAATCGAGATCAGAAAGTGAATGAATTGCAATTTTGTCCTCCGGTTCCTTGGATACAAAATAATGACTGGCCTGTGTGTTGTGATGATTTTATGGTATTCATTGGCGAATGGGAGCAGGAAGAGTTTTGTTCCCATTCAACAGATGGTGATGGTTTGTCATTGTTAAAAGAACTCCTCGCAGATGAACTTAAAAATATCGTTGAAAGCTATGACGCACTATGGGCAGATTTAGGTTACGAAACTGCGGCCTTTGTTTTTATGTGTCCAAATTGTGGAAAAAAAGTAGTGATTTGTCAAGATTACTGATTTTTGTCCTGGAAAACTAAACCAATCCCTCAAGCCCTGCTCACTGCTTTTTGCAGCGAGCGGGCTTGCTCTGCGTTTTGTTTATACTTTCAATCCAAGCTCATTCTTTACAAATCCCCCGATCTTATGCTATAATAATTATCGAACCCTGAAAAAACAACAAAGAGGTAGCAAGAGCGTTCCGCAAGGAATCCGATGTAATTATCCATGTCTTTGTAAACGGCGAAGAGATAGAAACAACACCAAATCATCCGTTCTGGGTAGAAAATCAGTGGGTGCTTGCAAAAGACCTGCGTGAGGGTGATGTTCTTACTCTTGCTGATGGTACAACTGCAACCATTACTAAAACCTATGGCGAACAGCTTGACGAACCTGTTATTGTTTATAATTTCGAGGTTAAAGATTTCCATACTTATTATGTTACTGATACCGGTGTGTTGGTGCATAATGCTAACAAGTATGCTACGGGAAATGTTAAGAATAGTAATGGTAAAGACGATAGAGAGTATACTTATGACAATGGAACGTATGAAAAAGCAGATTATCATTCTAATCAAACAACCGGAAGGAAAAATCCGGCACCGCAAGACGGACAATTTGCTCTTGATAATTCAGTTCCGGTGAATTCAAGTACTACACCTCGAAGAGTAGGTCTGGATACAAATGGTGATTTTGTTGTATTTGACGAAACAACCCCTGGCGTTTTCCATGGACATTTGAGAAGTTGGAATAAAAACGGTGCATTGCAAGGTTTGGATGACAATATGAAAAAAGCTTTGTATTTTGCGGATTATATTAAAACTCCCAAAGGAACAAAGTATAAATTAACAGATATAGCAAAAAAACTGATAGGAGGATAAATCAGAGACAGGAAGTCAGAAGTCATATAGCATTTAAATGTTTTTAAACTTCTGACTTCTTTCATGATTATGAGAGAAAATGATGCATTTAAAATTATCGGAGAATACTGAGCTTGATTTATTGTTTAATGAAAAGGAGAGATTTTCTTCTTGTAGTTTGATATATAAAGAAGACGGTAATACACTAAGTATGTATGAAGATTATTTGTATTATTATGTTGAATTTATGCTATATAGAATTAAAAACATTCATACAATAGAATCAAAAGACATTTTTGGTAAAGTCGGTAAATGGCAACAATGTTATATGTATAGTAAATCATATTATAAATTACATGCGCAAGAATTTTCATTGATAGAAAAAACCGAATTTATAAGCACAGCAGGTTATGGTGTTTTTTTGTATTCGTTTGATGGCAGTTATTGGATGGAAATTGATAAAGGATACTCGGATGATTGTCGGCTTTCTCCGATAGAATACTTTAGCGATTTTTTAAATTATAGAATGCTTCTTACACCAATACCTAAAGAAAGAATTGATGAATGGTTTAAAGAACTGATTGAATTAGAAAATTTTGTGAAAATAAGATAAAAGAAGATCTTCAGCAAACTCTGCCGACGGCAAGCTGAAATATGCGTTCAGCTATGGAACATACGGAGAGCTGCTCTCGGACGACACGCATAGCATAATGTTCCTTTACAACGGACAATACGGCGTAATTACCGACAGCAACGGGCTCTACTACATGAGAGCGAGATACTACAATGTAGATATTAAGCGATTTATTAATCAGGACGTAGTTGAAGGCAGTATTACAAACAGCCCGTCGCTTAATAAGTACGCATATTGTCAGGGCAACCCCGTAAGCCTGCTTGACCCGTTTGGTTTAAGTCCGCAGAGCGCAGGATCATTTGCAGGACATCTTATTCTTGATATACTTGGTTTTATCCCTGTTATTGGATTTTTTGCAGATGTCATAAACGGTGCGTGGTATCTCGCAGAGGGCAATTATTTCTGCGCTGCAATGAGCTTCATAGCAGCAATACCGATGTTTGGCGATGCTGTCGGGCTTACAGCCGAGGGAACGAAATACGCTTGTGTATTCAACAAAATTGTATTCGGTACAAGGGCGTTGGCCAATCTTGCTACATTTGGGAGATCGCTCAGTCAGATCAGCGAGATAAGCGCAGATTTAACTCAAAAGCATATTGTTGAGGGTAAAAAATGGGATTCGGAATCAACTCTTGAAGTCATAACAGGATTAGGCTATATAGCCGAAGCAATATTCTCCGCATATGACTTTGGAAACAGTGTTAACGGATTTGCAAGTTCGCAGTGCTTTGTAGCAGGAACTCTTGTTTTAACAAGCGAAGGAAACAAGCCGATTGAAGAGATTCAAGCAGGTGACCTTGTATATTCAACTGATCCCGAAACGGGGGAGAGTGAGTATAAGGAGGTTGTACAGACCTTTGAGAATGAAACCGAAGAGCTTGTACATATTTCTGTAGCTGATGATGAGATTGTAACTACTCCCAAACACCCATTCTATGTACTTCATAAGGGTTGGACAAGTGCGATTGACCTTAGAGCAGGAGATATACTTGTACTTTCAAACGGCGAGTATGTAATTGTCGAAAAGGTTCAGCACGAGATACTTGAAAGTCCTGTTAAGGTCTACAACTTTGAGGTTCAAGATTTCCATACTTATTATGTTGGTGAGAATTCGGTTCTGGTGCATAATAATTGTGTACCGAATCCTAATGGTAAAAAAGGTGGAGAGCAACATCAAGATGCTGTTAATAGTATTGAACCATCTAGTCCTGACAATAGAATAATTTATGAAGAAAGATTTCCGATAGAAAATGGATACAAAAACAATAGATTTGCTGATGCTGTTGAGGTGGACAAAGATAATAATATAGTTGCTATTTACCAAGCTGGCCAAGTGAATAAAAACGGAACGCCTGTTATTCGTGAATCCAAGGCAATAGAAGATATTTTTTAATTCTCCCAAATATAATGATGTACCTATATACTTTATTCCATATAATTCAGAGATGGGAACCATAACTTATTTTAATTGGTGATTTAATAGTTAAGTTATACTAATATAATCGCTTATAACAGAAGCATTTTCAACACACCCCTTATCGGTGTGAACTTGACTAGTACCTTTGGGGTGTGTTGGTGATGTGTCTAATATTCAATATTAGATTATGGGGGCAATTGATTGGAACATGGGAAAGCAGATTGAATTTTTCTTTTCTAAAAAAACAAAGAGTGATTTTATTAGTTTTGTATTTAGCCAAAAATTTAAAGTTTTTTCAGAATCATATGATATGAGTAATGGATTAAAACTGAAAGAATACTCTAATAATGATTTAATCAGCGATAGGTATTTATTGTTTTATAAAGAACAGTATGGTAATCTTTTTTATAATCAAGGTCGATATGAAAGATTGAATGTAATAAAAAGCCCTGTTATAGAGTTTGTTGATACTTCAATTCATGATAATAACTGATGGTGTATAATAAAACTTGACACAATCCAGACCAGCGAATTATAGTAAAAGAAAAAGGAGAGTGTCAAAAATGGGAACAGGAAAACAGTATGATGAGGATTTTAAGAAGCAGGCGATCAAGCTCGCAAGAGAGGTCGGAAACACAGCCGCAGCAGAGGAACTTGGAATTCCGAAAGGAACACTGGGAACATGGATGCACAAGGCAAGATTAGGAGAAATAGACACCGGATCGGGAACACGTGATCCCGAGGAGTCACTTAATCTTGCGCAGCAGCTGCAAGCGGCAAACAAGCGGATAAAAGAGTTAGAAAAGAAGAACCGTGAGTTGGAAGAACTCAACGAATTCCTTGAGGAAGCATCAGCTTTTTTCGCCGCGAGCCGTCGGAAGTCGGGAAAGAAGAACGGTTAAGGTTCATCGCTATAAAGACTGATGACGGCAAGGTTACTGCGAAGGACGCTATGCTGATACAGCGTTATGCGGTTTATCTCACTAAGCTTGATGAAAATCAGCTTGCGGCAGCCGATGTGAACGGCGACGAGAAAATAACAAACAAGGAAGCACTCGAAATCGTAAGATATACGATCCATATGTCAAAGAATGACAGGATAGGCAAGTTAAATGGTTAAAAAAGAACCGTCCGATGGGTATTGTTACCTTTCGGGCGGTATTATTGCTGCGATCAATCTGTGGGTTTTCTGTAAGGACACAAGGAATAATTATAATCCGTTTCATAAGGTGTACACAAATGTGCTTCGATTATCCTTCCGTATTGGGTAGAGGTAACGATATGCGCATATCTTGGTTCTCCGTTTTCGGGCTGCAGCTCATAATAATAATCCCATCCTGTTGAGGAGAAGGGGTTAAACTCGGTGTTCGGCTTTCCTGCGCTTTTTATGAATAAATCGTCATTCAGATTAACAACCCTATCAAGCAGGTTTTTCATCTCGTCTGCGCTGAGTTTTTTGTTTTCAGTTTCTGTCCATATGTAAGCGTCACCGTTTATAAGCCGTGCGTTTATTTCGCTGCTGCTTATTAGACTGCAGAATACATACGGAGTATTATAATGATCGTTTTCGTAATCGTAATCATAATCACGTTCTTTTGCAGCAGCTTCTGCCTCCAGATTCCTCACGGAAAAATATGTTACGCCAACTTTATCGGGTTCGTCAGTGTTCTCGAAGCAAAAGTTCAGTGTAATGAAATAATATTCATCGTTCATCTTGCATTCATAGTGCGTATATCCGTTCATAGTATTATGACCGTAATCATAAGAACCTTCGCTTTGTACCTCACCGCCTCCAAGCTCGCATTCGGACAATCCGATGGGATATGAGGAAAAATAGTCTTCTATGTATTTTTCAAAATCGGGATCGTCACGAAGTTCTTTCGCAAAACAGCTTTTGAACCGTTCTTTGTCGGAGTCGTCCGATGATGATAAAAGCTCTGTTATTGCCTGGTTTGCAGCTTGTTTGTCGTGTACCCAGGAGTGCTGCCATCGTTCGGGCAAAGTGTTGTTCCCGAACGGGAAACCAATCATTCTGCTTAATACCAAAACTATAAACACCAAAGTAATTACGGTCGGTATTGCCAACATAACGCTGCCGCTTACAATTAGCGCCTTTGGTTTTTTATCTCCGGTTGAGCCGGATTTCTTCCGTTTTACAAGGCCGATTATCAGCAAAACAGTACCTGCGATAAAAATCAGACCGAGAATTAATGCGATTATTACTGCAATAACTATAAACATTGAAACTAATGCCATGATATTTCCGCCTTCTTATATGATTTTCATTGCTCTTTTTTCACAAGCTTGTTCAGTTCCTCGATGAATGAGTTTACATCCTTGAATTGTCTGTAAACTGATGCAAAACGTACATAAGACACTTCGTCAACCTGCTTCAACGAAGCCATAGCCATCTCGCCGATCACTGAAGCTTTCACCTCGTGGGCGGTAGAGTTTTGCAGCTTTATCTCAATAGAGTTAGCGATCCCTTCAATAGTTTCAATGGGTACGGGACGTTTTTCACACGCACGGAAGAGCCCTGACAACAGCTTGTTTCTGTTGAACGGCTCTCTTGATTTATCTCTTTTTATGACCAGTATCGGTATTATCTCAACAGCTTCGTGAGTTGTAAATCTCATGCCGCATTTTATGCATTCCCGTCTGCGGCGGACTTTTTCTCCGTCGTCTATTACACGTGTATCTGTAACTTTAGTGTCTTGAAAAGAACAATAAGGACATTTCATAATCGCTGCTCCGTTCTGTTTACACAAACAGCCGACCTTGCAGATAATTGCATAATCGGCTGATCGTAATAATTATTCTGTATCCGAAGAGAGTGTACCCTGGCTTTCTGCTTTAAGGTATGCATTGATAAATCCGTCGATCTCTCCGTCCATAACTGCATTGATATTAGCTGACTCGAATTTTGTTCTGTGATCCTTTGCGAGAGTGTAGGGCATGAAAACATAAGAACGTATCTGACTGCCCCATGTTATCTCTTTCTGTACACCCTTGATATCCTCAATCTTATCGAGATGTTCTTTCTCCTTGATCTCTACAAGCTTCGAGATAAGCATTTGCATAGCCATCTCTCTGTTCTGGAACTGGTTTCTCTCGACCTGACAAGAGGTTACAATTCCTGTGGGGATATGAGTAAGACGGACTGCTGATGAGGTCTTGTTGACCTTCTGTCCGCCTGCACCGCTCGAACGGTAAACATCCATCTTTATATCCTCGGGGGGGATCACGATATTGACATTTTTCTCGATCTCGGGCATTACCTCAAGAGATGCAAACGATGTCTGACGTCTGCCGGAAGCGTCAAACGGTGATATTCTTACAAGGCGGTGAACGCCGGCCTCGCTCTTTAAGTATCCGTAAGCGTTTTCACCCTCCACAAGCATAACGGCGCTCTTTAAGCCTGCCGTATCTCCGTCAAGGTAGTCAAGCGTCTTTATCTTGAAATCATGCCTTTCTGCCCATCTGCCGTACATTCTGAAAAGCATTTCTGCCCAGTCCTGCGCCTCTGTTCCGCCGCTGCCTGCATGGAATGTTAATATAGCATTATTCTTGTCGTATTCACCCGTAAGCAGAGTCGAGAGTCTCTGTGTTTCCAGATCGGACTTGATCTTCTCATACTCGGACTGTGCCTCTTCAAGAATTTCGAGATCCTCTTCTTCGTCGCCCATTTCGATAAGCGCAAGCGTATCTTCATATCGGCTTACAAGATCATTATAACCGTTAACTTTATTCTTAAGCAATCCAGTTCTCTGTAGTATTTTCTGTGAGTTTTCCATATCGTCCCAGAATCCCGGCTCGGCTGCCTTGTATTCAAGCTGCTCTATCTCTGATTCACAGGCCTTTAGTCCGAGTGCATCCGCAAGATCGTC
This sequence comes from uncultured Eubacteriales bacterium, assembly GCA_900315255.1. GTDB lineage: Bacteria > Bacillota > Clostridia > Oscillospirales > Acutalibacteraceae > RUG592. Next base: position 10,995 of record OMYH01000006.1, read on the forward strand.
TATTTCGGGTTTTAACTCCTCGACTGCATTCTTCAATTCTTCAAACTGTACCATAGCGTTATTACCTCTCATTTGATTATTACTTTCCAAATATATATTATACAATTATTTCAAAAAAATGTAAAGTATCAATTTAGGTATTATTTCTTTCAAATTACGCATAAATCATATTTATAGTATATAATTTTTTGCTTATGCTATTTATAATGTTTAGATGTATCGGAAATTTTTGAGCAAAATTCAGTAAACGAAAAATAATGGTTGTATTTCGGTTAAACTTTTGTTATAATATCAGTAACCATATTTTTACAGATTTATATATACGGTATATGAACAGGAAGTGACCAAAATGGACTACACAAAGTTAAAATGTGAAATATGCGGTGAAAAGTTTACCGAGAATGACGATGTTGTCGTATGTCCCGACTGCGGTACTCCAACTCACAGAGAGTGTTGGAAAAAAGAAGGCAGATGCCCTAACGAGGATAAGCATTCAAAGGATTTTGTATATGATGGATTTGAGATGATCAAAAAATCCGCACAGGGTGTTTCCGATGATGAACGATCAGATAAGGAAAAGAAAGACGGCAGGATAAGGATATTATTAAACACAGCAAGCGAAGGCGTGAAGTTCTGCAGCGTTTGCGGACAGAAAAACGCAGAGACTGCGAATTACTGTAACAGGTGCGGCGCAAAGCTGTCCGAACAGGAGATACCGGATAATTCCGGGTTTGAAGATTTCGAAGAGTTTCGTCTGCCGCCCGGAATGCCCGATCCGCTCGGAGGGATTCCTGCTCAAAAACAGTTTGAAGACGACGTGTCAGCAACAGATATGGCGTGTTTCGTAGCAGTGAATACTCCGTATTACCTTAAAGCCTTTGACGCAGTTAAGCGGAAAACCAATAAGTTCAATTTTTCTGCGGCTATCTTTTCGGGAGTATGGTTCTTTTTCCGTAAACAATACAAAGTAGGCGCATTGGTCTTTTCACTTGAAACACTGCTTTATGTGCTCAGGTATTATATTACGATGACATATAGCATGAATGTCGTCAACACTGTTCTCAACAAGCTCGGACTGAGCATGGAGAATATGTCGTCGTTCACGATGGAGCAGTACATGAATATGTCTGTCGAATTGCAGAAGCTGCCTGCCTCTCAACAGATAATAGCGATGCTGCCGAGCATTCTTTTCTTTGTTCAGATCATAGCCATGATCATTCTTGGAATATTTGCAAACAAGATTTATTATAAACACTGCGTCAATCGGATCAGGACGCTTAAAGCTGCTGCAGCTGAGGAAAACCTGAACAAAGCCGAAACTGCCCGTCTGCTCAACTATTCGGGCGGAGTTAACCTTATCACAACGGGACTTCTTCTGATCGTGTATTTGTTTATAATGCTGAATTAGACATAGTTTATTGTTTTTACAAAGCCGTACTTTTCTTCGGAAAGGTATGGCTTTTTTGTCGGTTAGGGAAAAGCATACAAATTGATCCTCGCGTGTATAAAAGGTAACAATTATCCTAATAAAATATCACAAGTTATATATTTAGATTGACTTTTTGTTCAAAAGAGTTTAAAATATAATGAGATGTTTTTAAGGGAGGAATTGTTTGTGAAAGCTGTAATTACTGTTATAGGCAAAGACTCTGTGGGGATACTTGCAGGGGTAGCAGGTGTATGTGCAGAACACGGCGCAAATGTTATCGAGGTTACACAGTCCGTTATGCAGGATATGTTTGCAATGATAATGATGGTAGATATTACCTCTTGTACCGTTTCCTTTAAGGAGCTGACCGAAAAGCTTAACAGCATGGGGGGCAAGCTCGGTGTGAAGGTTCACGCTACACATGAGGAGCTTTTTAATACAATGTACAGAGTGTAATTTGAAAGGATTCCGGTATGATTAATACAAATGATATTCTTGAAACGATAAATATGATCGAGAATGAGAATTTTGACGTGAGAACCATCACTATGGGAATATCTCTGCTTGATTGTATTGACGATAATATTGACAAAGCGTGTGATAAGATATACGATAAAATATGCAGATATGCTAAAGACCTTGTTAAAACAGGCGAAGATATAAGCATAGATTACGGTATCCCGATCATACATAAAAGAATAAGCGTAACACCGATCGCTATGGTTGCGTCTGCGTGCCAGGCTAAGAAAACCGTAAAATTTGCGAAGACTCTTGACCGTGCGGCAAAAGAAGTCGGGGTGAATTTCCTCGGAGGATATTCTGCGCTGTGTCACAAGGGCTTCTCAGCGGGAGATTATGCTCTGATCGAGAGTATTCCCGAGGCACTTGCAGTGACTGACAGAGTTTGCTCGTCTGTGAATATCGGCTCAACCAAAGCGGGCATTAATATGGATGCCGTAGCAAAAATGGGCAGGATAATCAAACGGACTGCCGAGCTGACAGCCGACAGAGAATGCATCGGAGCGGCAAAGCTTGTTGTTTTTTGCAACGCGCCCGAGGATAATCCTTTTATGGCAGGTGCATTTCACGGAACAGGTGAGCCTGAATGCGTAATTAATGTAGGCGTATCCGGTCCCGGTGTGGTAAGAGCAGCTCTTGCCAAAGCTCCCGACTGTGATATAACCGGTGTTGCCGATATAGTGAAGAAAACTGCATTCAAGATCACCAGAGTAGGTCAGCTTGTAGCCCGTGAGGCTTCAAAAAGATTATGCGTACCGTTTGGTATAGTCGATCTTTCACTTGCTCCGACACCTGCAATAGGTGACTCCGTTGCGCATATACTTGAAGAGATGGGTCTTGAAACCTGCGGCGCTCATGGCACTACCGCTTGTCTTGCTCTGCTCAATGACGCAGTTAAAAAGGGCGGCGTTATGGCAAGCTCCCACGTAGGCGGTTTGTCAGGCGCATTTATTCCGGTGACTGAAGACGCAGGAATGATAGCCGCAGCTGAAAAAGGCTGCCTGACGCTCACAAAGCTTGAAGCAATGACTGCCGTTTGCTCGGTCGGACTTGATATGATAAACATTCCGGGTGATACGCCTGCCGAGGTTATCTCGGGCATTATTGCAGATGAGGCTGCTATCGGTATGATCAATTCCAAAACGACCGCAGTAAGGCTTATCCCCGCTATCGGCAAGAAAGCAGGAGATACCCTGAATTTCGGCGGATTGCTCGGCGGCGGTCCCGTAATGGAAGTTAATACAGCTTCTCCCGCAAAATTTATCGCAAGGGGCGGACGTATACCCGCTCCGATACAGAGCCTGAAAAATTAAAGAACGATCGTAAGACCATTCCCCGAAGGCATTTAATTGCTTTTGGGGATATGATACTTATTGAATGATTATGGGATAAAAAATGGTTTATGTATAACAAATATACAAAGGAGGCGATAATTCGATGGACGACCTGATCGTTAAGATCCTGCAAATGGACGAAACAGCCAGAAAAATGGACGAAGAGGCGCAGGCAGAAAAGATTGCTTCCCGTGAGGAAGTCAAGAAGAAGCACAGGGAGGTTTATGAAGAATACCTTGAAAGCGCAAGAGCCCATGTGGAGCAATACAAAAAGGCTGCAGAAGAAGCGAGCGAAAAGGAATGGAGCGTCACAAAGAAGCACTACGATTCTTTATCGCAAAAGCTCGAAAAAAACTTCAACAAAAACAAGGAGAAGTGGGTTGACGAAATTGTCACTTCAGTTCTCAAACAATAACAATCTCGGAAACGGAGGCGGCAGATATGGGTTCATCTGCTAATGCAGTTCTTGCAAAAACCCGGGCTAAATACGGCAAACGTCTGACCGACAAGGATTATGCGAATCTTCTCTCCTGTAAAAGCGTAGCAGAGGTAGTGTCGTACCTCAAAAACAACACAAGCTATAAAGATGTTCTGAAAAAAGTCAACGAACGTGAGGTTCACAGAGGCAGACTTGAGCTTCTTCTAAGACAGAGGCTCGTCGAAGATTTTTCGTCACTTTGCATTTATGCGAAGGGTTCGGGTGAGCGTTTCTCTGAATTCATCCTGCGGCAGAGTGAGATCGAACAGATAATACATTATTTGACATCGATCAGTTCTCATCATAAAACGGACGCTGTTTTTATTATACCGCAGTATTTTGTGAGCATGAGTTCGATTGATTTCGTCAGGCTTGCCCAGGCGCGCAGCTATGACGAGCTGTTCGATGTTCTTGCTGTTACAAAGTACGGCAGTATACTTGCTCCTTATCGACCGGCAAAGGGCGAATCGGTCAATATCGCCAAAATTGAGAATATTCTGTACAGATACAGTTATCGTATTCTATATCAGGATATCGAAGAGTATTCTAAGGGTAACGAAAAGAAGGCTCTGCTTGAAATGTTCGATTCTGTCATGAATTATATGAACTTTGTGAGAGTTTATCGTCTTAAGAGATATTATCATGCCGGATACGATACTGCCAAAGAGTTTGCTTTTCCGCATGGTTCTATTCCCGAAAAGGCGATGGAAAAAATGTACAATGCTGAGTCGGGTGACGAGGTTTTTGCCGCTGTGAAAGGCACACCGTTTGGAAGAGAGCTTAAAAAGCTTGATTACGTTTATGCAGGGCAGATCGATAACTTAGGCTTATACAGAGTCACGAAGAAAAATATTCATTTTTCAACTTATCCGCTTGTGGTGATGATGTCGTACTACTTTGTCATGAAAACGGAGTATGACAATATCGTGAGCATAATCGAGGGCGCTCGGTATAACATTGATTCTGACAAGATAAAACAGATCGTCATTATTTAAAAAAGGGGTGATTTTATTGGCAATTGAAAAAATAAAATGTCTTAGAATTATCGGCACGGCAGAAAAGCTTGATGAAACAACAGAAATATTGGTAAAATCAGAGTGCTATCAGCCGGATGATCCGCTCAGCTTCCATTCGGATATAAAGATGTTTATCCCTGTGCAGCTGCAAAACACTTATGTAGATATATCGGAGCGATTCTATTCGGTATTGGATTCGGAGAACATAAGCCGAAGTCTGACCAGTGTTCCGAAAGAAGGTTTGACCGATGATGTGGCTCAGAAAATAGTCGAGCTTACCGATCAGCTGCAGGAATTTTCGGATCGAAAGTATAAGCTCGCTTCCGAGATAGAAAAGTGCAAACATACTATCGAGCAGATCAGTCACTTCACCGGACTTGATTTTCCGATGGAAAAGATCAACGAATGCAGATATATCAAAGCGAATTTCGGAAAACTGCCTAAAGAAAGCTTTGACAGAATGCAGCATTACAGTGATAACCCGTTTGTTATGTTTTTCCCGACTTCGCAGGACGATAACTATTATTGGGGTCTTTACCTTGCGCCGATCTCGGACAGCGATGATGTAGACAGAATATTCTCGAGCCTTTACTTTGAGAGCAGCGGAGTGCTTGATCTTAACGGTACTCCCGAGGAGTACTGCGCCGAACAGAAGGAACGTCTGCCGAAGCTTGAAGAGGAGCTTAATACTATCAACGAGGAGTTTGGGAAATATCTCAAACAGAACCGTGACAGGATCGACCTATATCACAGCTATTTTACAGATATTGAGAGAAAACAGCTTGTGCTTTCAAAAGCAGTAACTTATAACAAAAGCTTTGTTATGGTAGGCTGGGTCACTGCAGAGAAGGCTGATGAACTTTGCAAAAAGCTCGAAAGGATAGATTCGGTAGAATGTACTTTGACTAACGGCAAAAGCGAACTAAAGCATTCCCCTCCTGTAAAGCTGAAGAACAATTTCTTTACAAGGGGCTATGAATACTACACCGAGATGTACGGACTTCCACGGTACGGCGAATTCGATCCGACTACATTTGTTGCTATAACATATACGCTGTTATTCGGTATAATGTTCGGCGACGTTGGTCACGGACTCGTGGTAATGCTGTTCGGAATACTGATGAAAAAGAAGAAGAACCCTCTCGGCGGTATACTGATCCCCTGCGGAATATCGGGAGCGGTGTTCGGGCTTGTTTACGGTTCGGTATTCGGATTTGAGCATTTGCTTGATCCTCTTTATAATAAGCTGTTCGGATGGGAAGAAAAGCCGATCAGCGTTATGGAGCCGGCAACGATCAACACGATCATTTATCTTGCTATCGGTATAGGCATGGCGCTCGTGACCGTCGCTATGCTGCTGAATGTAATAGTATCACTTAAAAAGAAAGACATAGAGAACGGAGTTTTCGGCAATAACGGAATATGTGGTCTGATGTTTTATGTATCGGTAGTTGCCGCAGTAGTAGGAAATATAGTTTTTGGCATAAACTTTGCTACACCCGCTTATATTATATGCCTTGCGATCATACCGCTTGCTATCATCTTCCTGAAAGAACCTTTGGGCAGACTTTGTGAGGGCAAGAAAAACTGGCAGCCGGAGAGCTGGGGCGGCTATTGCATACAAAACTTTTTTGAATTGTTCGAGGTACTGCTCAGCTATGTCACAAACACTATGTCCTTCCTCAGAGTAGGTGCATTTGTACTTGTTCATGCAGGAATGATGGAGGTTGTATTTACACTTGCAAATATGGCAAGCGGAATCGGCTATATAGCAATAGTTGTGATCGGCAATATATTTGTCATGGGTCTTGAAGCGTTGCTTGTATGTATACAGGTACTGCGACTTGAGTTCTATGAGATGTTCGGAAGATTTTACAGCGGTGACGGCAGAGAGTTTAAACCCGTTACATCGCTTTCAGAGTAATTATAATTGTCAAATATTAGGAGGTTTTTATTATGGAATACATTTTTCTTTCTATCCCTGTGATTTTTGGTGTCATTTCGGTATATCTTGCTAACAGAGCAGTCCAGAGAGGCTGCAAGAGAAAAAAGGCTGTATATATGCAGATTGCGTCGTTCTGTACAGTATTCATTGCATGCTTCCTTTGTCCGATGATCGCAAGCGCTGCAGGTGATACAGAAGCAGCCACAGAGGCTGCAGCCGGCGCTATGGGTATGGGCTATCTTGCAGCAGCTATTGCAACAGGTCTTTCATGTATTGGCGGCGGTATCGCAGTTGCATATGCAGCTCCTGCGGCTATCGGCGCTACGAGTGAAGACAGCAAAAACTTTGGTAAGTCGCTTATCTTCGTTGCTCTCGGTGAAGGTGTTGCACTCTACGGAATGCTCGTATCTATTCTCATTCTCTCCAAGCTCGGCTGATACGCTTTGACGGGGAGTGACACGCTATGAAATTTTTCTTGATAAGCGATAACGTGGATACGCTTATGGGTATGCGGCTTTCGGGAATCGACGGAGTAGTTATACATACCGAAGAAGAGGTCAGGGAAACGCTGAAGGAAACTATGGAGAGAAATGATGTAGCCGTAGTTCTCATGACGGCAGCACTTGTGAAGCTATGTCCTGAGCTTATTATGGACTATAAGCTTCATTCAAGACAGCCGCTTATAGTGGAGATCCCCGACCGACACGGAAACGGACGTACAAGCGATTCCATAACGAAGTACGTTCACGACGCTATCGGAATTAAGATGGACTGACGGGAGGCGTATGTCTATGATAGATGCTAACAGTAAAACTAACAGCTTTTTGCAGGCGATAGAAAAGTACGCCGAAGAGCAGAAGAACGCTATGAAAGCAGAGGTCGAAGCTTTCCGTGAGGAACAGCTTGCACGTGCCAACGAAGAGGGTACCGCCGCAGCCTTTGCATTTATTCAGACAGAAAAGGCAAGATTTGCAGCGTCACTTGCTAAAGAAAAATCACAAAAGGAAGCCGCTGTAAAACGTGAGCTTTATGGAAAGCGCAACAAAATGGCAGAGTCTGTTTTTGTCCAGGCCGAAAAAAAGCTGATGGAATTTGTCAAAAGCAAGAAGTATAAGGACTATATCGAAGAGTCTGCAAAAAATATAGGCGGTTATGTCGGCGACGCACAGACAGAAGTATTTATTTCTTCATCTGATCAAGGATATATCCCTGTGATACAGTCGCATATCAGAAACTGCACCGTACAGACAGACAGCAGTATTCGTCTGGGTGGTATCAGGGCAAGCTGCGGGTCAATGTCGATCCTGTTGGACGAAACACTTGACACGAAGCTTGAAATACAAAAAAAGAGATTTGTTGCAGAGTCGGGATTTACGGTAGAGTAACCGCACTGCGGAAATGTAATAAGGGAGCTGAAACGATTGGAAAATAAAGATGTTATTTTCGGAATAAACGGTCCTGTCGTTACCGTAAAAAACAGCCGTACCTTTTCTATGACAGAAATGGTTTTTGTAGGCAAGGAAAGACTTGTAGGTGAGGTAATAAAAATTACCGACAAAGCAACAACTATCCAGGTTTATGAGGAAACAACCGGACTCAAGCCCGGCGATGAGGTCTTCGGAACAGGTTCGCCTATGACTGTAACCTTAGGTCCGGGAATTATGGATAATATATTTGACGGTATAGAGCGTCCGCTGAAGGAGATCGAGATTATTTCCAACGGTGCGTTTATTTCAAGAGGGTCGGCGGTGTCACCCCTTGACGAGCATAAAAAATGGGATGTGCATATTACCGTTAAAAAGGGAGATAAGGTCTCGGGAGGAGATATAATTGCGACCCTGCCCGAAACGCAGATAATAGAGCATAAGGTTATGGTACCGCCAAATCTTTGCGGCGAGATCGTCAAGATAAAGAAGGACGGCAAATACACTGTTAACGATACAATAGCAGTGCTTAAAGACAGCAGCGGCAATACGCACGATCTCACTTTGTGCCAGAAATGGCCCATCAGGACGCCACGTCCCGTTAAGAAAAAGCTGCCTGCCGATGTCCCTCTCATCACCGGACAAAGAGTTATCGATACTCTCCTGCCGATCTCCAAGGGCGGTACGGCTGCCGTTCCGGGCGGTTTCGGAGCAGGAAAAACAATGACGCAGCATCAGCTTGCAAAGTGGTGCGACGCTGATATTATCGTTTATGTCGGCTGCGGAGAGCGCGGCAATGAAATGAGCCAGGTGCTTCAGGAGTTTGGCGAGCTGATCGACCCGAAATCAGACAGACCAATGACCGACAGAACTGTGCTTATTGCGAATACATCCAATATGCCTGTTGCCGCAAGAGAGGCTTCTATCTATACAGGCATTACACTTGCTGAGTATTACAGAGATATGGGCTATCACTGTGCAATCATGGCGGATTCAACGTCACGTTGGGCAGAGGCGTTGAGAGAAATATCCGGACGTCTGGAAGAGATGCCCGCCGAAGAGGGCTTCCCGGCATATCTTCCGTCAAGATTATCGGAGTTCTATGAGCGTGCTTCACGAGTTGAAAACCTCAACGGAACCGAAGGCTCTGTTACTGTCATAGGTGCTGTTTCGCCGCAGGGTGCAGACTTTTCCGAGCCGGTAACTCAGAACACTAAGAGATTTACACGTTGTTTCTGGGCGCTTGACAAATCGCTTGCATATGCCCGTCATTACCCGGCGATCAACTGGATGACAAGCTATAGTGAGTATTTTACCGATCTGGATCCTTGGTTTGAGAATAATCTCGGACGTGAGTTCATAGAATACCGTTCAAAGATAAATTATATATTGCAGGAAGAGAATAAGCTTATGGAGATCGTCAAGCTCATCGGCGCCGATGTTCTTCCAGACGATCAGAAGCTCATTATAGAAACAGCCAGAGTTATTCGAGTTGGCTTTTTGCAGCAAAACGCTTTCCATAAGGACGATACATATGTGCCGCTTGAAAAGCAGAAGCTGATGATGAAGACTATTTTGCATCTTCATGAGGTAGCAGAAGATCTTATTACGAGAAATATTCCTATTTCAAGAATTAGCTCACTCGGATTGTTCGATAAGCTTACAAAGATGAAATATGATATTCCCAATGATAAGCTTGATATGTTCAAGGATTACGAAAAAGAAATAGACGAGGCTCTCAACTCAACATTGACTGCCGAGTTTAACTGATGCACTTTGACAGGAAAGGAATGAATAAAGAATGGTTTTAGATTATGTTGGAGTAAAGGAAATCAACGGTTCTCTCATCGTTCTTGACGGAGTTCGGGGTGCATTTAATGAGGAAATTGTTGATATAAGACTTGATGACGGAACTGTCCGTCAAGGCAGAATTGTGCAGATGGACGGCGAGAGGATAGTTGTTCAGGTGTTTGAAAGCACAAGGAATATTTCTCTTAAAAACACACGCACACGTCTGACGGGCAGACCGATGGAAATGCCGCTGTCAAAAGAGATCATCGGCAGAATACTCAACGGCTCGGGCAAGCCGATCGACGGACTCGGTGATATCTACCCAGAAAAGAGAGCCAACATCAACGGTATGCCGCTGAATCCTGTATCGAGAGTATATCCGAAAAACTATATAAATACAGGTATCTCCACAATAGATACACTCATCACTCTGATAAGAGGGCAAAAACTGCCGATCTTCTCGGGTTCGGGTATGAAGCATAACGAGCTTGCGGTACAGATAGTTCGTCAGGCAAAAATTGCAGACGATGACGGAAGCGGCTTTTGTGTTGTTTTTGCCGCAATGGGTGTTAAGAATGACGTTGCGGATTACTTCAAGAGAAGCTTTGAAGAATTCGGTGTAATGAATAAGGTCGTAATGCTTCTCAATCTTGCTAACGATCCTATCATCGAGAGAATTCTTACTCCGAAATGCGCTTTGACTGTTGCGGAGTATCTTGCATATGAGCTTGATAAACACGTTCTTGTGATTATGACGGATATGACCTCATATGCCGAGGCGCTCAGAGAATTCAGCTCATCAAAGGGAGAAATTCCCGGCAGAAAAGGCTATCCGGGATATCTTTACTCCGATCTTGCATCGCTGTACGAACGTGCAGGAATGATAAAGGGCAGTAAAGGCAGCGTTACTCAGATACCGATCCTTACCATGCCGAATGATGATATTACACATCCCGTACCTGATCTTACGGGCTATATCACCGAAGGTCAGATCGTTCTTAACAGAGGACTGCAGGGTCAGGGCATATACCCGCCGATAGATATTTTGCCGTCACTTTCTCGTCTTATGAAGGACGGTATAGGCGAGGGGTATACCCGTGCTGATCATCAGGCTCTTGCAAATCAGTTGTTTTCTTCATATGCAAAGGTAATAGATGCGAGAAGTCTTGCGTCTGTGATCGGTGCGGAGGAGCTTTCACCCATAGATAAGAAGTATCTGGCATTTGGCGAACAGTTTGAGGCAAGATTCGTAAGTCAGAAGTTTACGGAAAACCGTACTATTGAACAAAGCCTTGATCTCGGTTGGGAACTGCTTGGGCTGCTTCCGAGAAGTGAGCTTGACAGAGTTGACGATAAAATTCTTGATGAACACTACAAACCTGCCGAAGAGTAATCGAGAGGTGATATAATGGCAGTACAGGCAGTACCTACAAAAGGAAACTTGATGAACTCCAAAAAATCTCTGGAATTGTCAAAGCTGGGTTATGAACTGCTCGATAAGAAAAGGAATATTCTTATACGTGAGCTTATGAGCCTGATAGATAAAGCAAAGTCGATACAAGGGAAAATCGATAAGGCATATGAAGAGGCATACGGTGCTTTGGAATCGGCTAACGTCACCATAGGGTTTTGTGATCAGTTTTCACGCGCTGTAGCAGAAGAGGACTCACTCACACTGTCTTACAGAAGTGTCATGGGTGTTGAAATACCGATAGTAACGATCGAGGAAAAAAACGGACTCGATCTTCAATATGGTTTTTATACGACTAATTCACTGCTTGACAATGCGCAGCTTAAATTTATAGAAGCTAAGTATCTCACAGCGCAGCTTGCAGAGATTGAGAACAGTGTCTACCGACTGGCAAATGCTATCAGTACAACTCAAAGACGTGCAAACGCGCTCAAAAACATTATGATCCCTCGTTTTGAGGATACTGTTAAATATATTACAGACGCTCTTGATGAAAAAGACAGAGAAGAGTTCTCTCGTCTGAAGGTTATCAAAAGACAAAAGCAATCTGAAGACGAGTAGATGGTGAGTATGCGATTATCGAGCCGCAGGATTATTTCGTATCATATATTTTTGCGTCTGATAAAGAACTTGCCAACGCTATGGAAAGCGGATTGACCGAGAGAATAATCTCATGTCACAAGACAGCATTAGCCGGGAAAGGCTATCCTGCGGAGGGAATAAAGGATTGTACATTTGCCTCACAGGAGGAATGCGACAGAGATTTTAACGGTAATTGGTATTATTATTATAAATAACAGAACAACCGCATGATAAAACAGCTTATCATGCGGTAATATTTTCACTCATCTTTCAGTGAGCGTCTTATTCTGCTGAGTGATTCGGGCGCTATCCCGAGATAAGTTGCAACATATCGCTGCGCCATGTTATCAGATAGGTCAGGGAACATTTTCTTGAAATGAATATACCTTTCTTTTGCATTTTCGGTAAGAAAGCCGTTTTCTCTGTATAGTTTGTAGCGTAATGCCCTCTCGAGAAGACTGATCCATAAATACTTCAGATTTTTATCATTTAATATCAATTGCTTTAGCTTAGTTGCCTCAATGATCATTATAGTCGATTCACTTAGTGTTTCCCACATACAGATATGATTATTGTAACCTATCATGCCTTCATCAAAGCACATATTGCCGGGTACTGCAAACCCTCTTGTAATATCATTTCCGTCACCGTCGATATAATAGCACCTTACAAATCCGTCAATCACAATACCGACATATTTGGCTTCATCGTCTATATTTTTAAGGCAAATGCCTTTTTTATAGTTTTTAAATTCCGAGAAGTCTATTGCGCTGCTTATTACTTCTTCGGAAATGCTAAGATCGTGTTTATCAGCAATCTCGGATAGCTTCTGTATAATATATGCTTTATTCATGTCAAACTACTCCGTTAGTTACAAGCAAGAATATTATTCCGATAAGATTTGCTCCGCCGTGAGCTATCATTGTTGTTAAAAGATGTCCCGTTTTTTTATATGCCCCGATCCATATCAGACCTACTATGAATGAATAACCTACGTTGTGCCAGTCAAGCATTGCAAACATCATATTGAAAATCAGCAAAGAGCAGGTTTCTCCCATAACAGGACCGCAAAAGGTTTTTGCAAATCCCCTAAAATAGAATTCTTTGAATATACCGCTCACAAAAGCCAAAGCTATTATTTCAATTATAATAGTGCCTATCGAATTATCAGCATAGGTGTTCGCAAGGGCGGTCCTTCCATAGTTTATTTTTCCGAACAATAATCCCAAAAGCCCGATTAATTCCGTTGCGCCCAAAGCAACAAGACCGTATGCGATGTCGCGTCCGAGAGTTTCTTTTGTGCAGATCTCTTTCTTCATACTTACACCGTTTTGCTTATACAGCATAACGGCAGAAGGCAACAAAATGATGTTGGCAAGGATAAGAATAAGGCAATAGAATGATCTGTTTGAAGTCACATAGCTTGCAAGATCAAAGAAATTCATGCCGGGTTTGTAATTGCAATAAGCGGTATAAGCCTCGAATCCTGCAACGAATAATGTGAGTACTGTTGTGATCGTGATCGCTTTGTTTGCGTTTTGAATGTTCTGTTCTTTCATTTTTTATCAACCTCCTGAGATCATATTAGCATATCATCTTGGAAGAATCATTGACAAATGTTAATAATAAGAATAAAATTAATTATTTTACCAAATAAACGGAATAATTCTGTATTTCACTTTCTGTTTGTATTCGGAGTAGCCATCAAGCCCCTCTTCAAGCACCTGTTCTTCATTTGCGATTCGTTTTGTAATAATGATCGGGTACATCAAAAAAATAATAAACGACAATATCGAGCCTAAAATCAGAGGTATCGACAAAAACAGAATTATCGTAGCGGAATACATCGGGTGTCTCACAATTCCGTAAAGTCCCGTGTCGATTACCTTTTGGTTTTCCTGAACCTCTATCGTTCTCGAAAGATATGTGTTCTCTCTTAAAACCTCTCCGTACATAATGTATGACAAAATGAACAGAACAGTACCGATGATCATTACCCAATCGGGAAGAATGAGCCAGCCGAAACGAAAGTTAAAGCCTGCAATAACGAAACCTGAAACGAACATTATGCCGCTCAGAAGAATGACTGATTTTTGTTCATCTTCCTTCTCTTTGGCGTCGAGCCGTTTTCTGAGTAATTCGGGATTTCTGAACATAAGTATTAACCCGACGATGAACATGGGGATAAAAAGTACCCCGACAAAAATCAGACCTCCTGCATATTTCAAGGTTCCTGCAGGAATGAAGATCAAAGCTGATACTATAACAAGTCCCAATATAAATTTTATGATAGCCTGAGCGAGCAGTTTATAATTCATAAATATCCTCCCAAAATCTATTGATCAGTTTAGATTCTTATTATAATATACAATGATTAGAATCTATAATAGCAGCACCGTACAAAGACCGATGTACGGTGCTATCTTTTTCTCAATGATTATTACAACGGCTCAAAGTCTGCTGCACCGTGCTTACACAGAGGACAGATGTAATCCTCGGGCAGCTCATCGCCTTCGTAGATATATCCGCAAACCTTGCATACAAAGCCCTTTTTACCGTCCGACTGCGGCTTCGGCTTAACGTTGTTCTGATAATACGTATATGTCATCGTCTCTTTGTCCGAAACAACTCGTGCTTCGGTTACGGAGCAGATGAACATACCGTGAGTATCAAGGTCTAAGTATTGCTCAACCTTCAAAGACATAAAAGAGTTAATGTATTTCGGCAGGAATACAAGTCCGTTATCGGAACGTAGAGGAGTACAGTTCTCAAATTTATCGACATCTCTTCCGCTGCGGAATCCAAACGCCTCAAAAACCTTGAACGGAGCTTCTGTAGACAAACAGTTTACGTTCATGATACCTGTCGATTTTATAACGTCGTGTGAATAGTTCTGCTTATTGATCGTCACAGCTATTCTGTTCGGTGTGTTTGTAACCTGCGTAACCGTGTTTACAATAAGACCATTGTCTTGTTTTCCGTCGTTGGAAGTAACTACATACAGACCGTAGCCTATATTAAACAATGCGGTGAGATCGTTCTTGTTGGCTGTTTCGTCATGCTGTGCAAGATAGTCCATACATAACTCATTGGCAAGCTTTTCGATCTGCTCGGTGCTGCTGTCGTTGAGTGCAGACATAATCTTCACAGTCGTATCGGTAAAAGTGATGTTTTTGCACCCTTTCAGCATATTACGCATGGTCTTTGCTGCAAGCGGCGCCCATGAACCGTTCTCAATAAGACCTATAGTTTTGTTTTGGAAATTTCTCTCGGTGAGATGTTCAATGAATTCTCTCATAAACGGGAATATCTCGGCATTGTAGGTTGTTGTGGCGAGAACTATTCTCCCGTAACGGAAAGCGTCCTCAACTGCCTCTGCCATATCACAGCGGGCGAGATCATTGACGACAACCTTCGGGCAGCCCTTGTCTTTCAGCTTTTCGGCAAGCAGCTCCACAGCCTTTTTTGTATTGCCGTATACCGAGGTATATGCAATCATAATACCCTCGGTTTCTGTGGCATATCTTGACCATGTGTCGTACAGTCCTATGTAGTATCCCAGATTTTCTTTCAGAACAGGACCGTGCAGCGGACAGATGATTTGTATGTCAAGCGCCGATGCTTTTTTAAGCAGCGCCTGAACCTGTGCTCCGTATTTTCCGACGATCCCGATATAATAGCGGCGTGCCTCGCATGCCCAGTCCTCTTCAACGTCTAAAGCTCCGAATTTTCCGAAGCCGTCCGCCGAGAAGAGAACCTTGTCATAACTGTCATAAGTAACGATAACTTCGGGCCAGTGAACCATAGGTGCTTCAACAAAGTTAAGAATGTGATCTCCAAGCTCCAGACTGTCACCTTCCGCAACAACAATGCGTCTGTCTTCAAAGTCTGTACCGAAAAAGTTCTTCATCATGCTGAATGCCTTTTTTGATGAGACGATAACAGCGTCGGTATATTTTTGCATAAAAACATGGATATTAGCCGAGTGGTCGGGTTCCATATGCTGTACAACAAGATAATCAGGGGTTCGACCGTCTAACTGCTGCTCGAGGTTTGAAAGCCACTGTTCTGTAAAATGCCGGTCAACGGTATCCATAACTGCGATTTTCGTGTCAAGAATAACATAAGAATTATAAGCCATTCCGTTCGGGACTACATACTGACCTTCAAAGAGATCAACTTCATGATCGTTTACACCGATATATCGGATGTCATTTGTAATTTTCATTTAAAAACCTCCATTAATTTATGAAAAAAATCATTCGTAAACAAAAAATACAGAAAAAAGCCTCTTTTCCTCATATTTTTATTGATATTATATCATATCATAAGCATAAATACAATATCTTTTTTCAACGTATTTCAAACCAAAATGCAGTATGATTTTATGCGTGAAAATTTTTGAATAGCCTTGCATTATCGTCAACAAATAGGTATAATAAAATAGACGTTTTGTGATTATCTTCTGCAAAGACTTAAGATGTATCCGGACAGGTATTCGCAAGATCATTATCAAAAAGGAGCTGTTAAAAATGAAAAAGGTATTATCACTGTTTCTTGCGCTGTCGCTGCTGTTCAGTTTATCGATTACTGCATTCAGCGATGAAACGGATCATACGATTTTTTCTTATAGAAAGGATCAGTTCATGATTTCGCAAGAAAACAAAACGATAGACGTAAAAAACATCATGCAGTATCCCGAGCTTCCGACAGGGTGTGAAAGTGTTGCTTTGACAATATTGCTTAATCATCTCGGATACCCTGCCGATAAGCTCGATATTGTCAGGAACTACCTGCCCAAAATGGATTTCTATTGGAAGAACGGCCTGCTTTACGGAGCAGATTTCAGAACAACGTTTGCAGGGAACCCTGAGTCGATTTATGCCTATGGCTGCTATGCACCATGTATTGTAACGGCTGCTAACAAGTATCTTAACACGAAAGGATATAATGCTGAGGCTATTGATATAACGGGTACGTCCTTTGACGATCTATTGAAAGAATATATCGATAAGGATATGCCTGTCCTGATCTGGATCACAAGCGATAATCTTATTGAGCCGTATTATACCGATACATGGTATACCCCCGGCGGATACACGGTTCAGTGGTTGGCAAATGAGCATTGTGTCGTTTTGACAGGCTATGATTCCGATCGGGGATTAGTTTATGTTGCCGATCCTTTAGTAGGTAATACATCTTATAATTATGACAGAATAAAACAGAGATATATTCAGCTCGGACAGCAGTCTGTTTACATAAAGGATCTGACAAAGGACAGTGATTCCGATTCCTCCGAAGCAGATAATATGGATACGGATGATTCTGATACAAAACACACAGATATAACGGATACCGACACAGAGGATAAAGGCTCCGATACGGATTCTTCCGATTCTGATGTCGCAGAATACAATATCATAGGCGACGCCAACGGTGACGGCAAGGTTACAGCTAAAGATAGTATTATTATACAGCGGTATGTTATTAGTATGACTAAGCTTGATGACAGTCAGTTAGCTGTATCAGATGTCAATTATGACGGAAAAGTCACTAACAAGGATTCTCTGTCTGTTCTCAGATATACTATCTCATTAGGCGATGGTATGAATATCGGAAAAGAATCGAAGTACAGTATTGTCGGCGACTGGACCCGAGGTTCCCAAAAACAATATACTAATATGAGCTTTAACGAAGACGGCACTCTTCTGATGAAGGTCAGCAGTATTCCGTGGGTCCTCAGAGCAAAATGGAGCATCACAAATAATATTCTCACGGTAGATTTCTATGGTAATGAAGAGGTATATTATTACAAAAGCAATACTCTTGTGCTCAGTACCGATAACAGCATAGTATGCGTGAGAGGAACAACAGAAGACGAAACAGAAACTCCCGATCCCGATGAAAACGACAAACAGACACCGGATCAGCCCAAAACTTCGGATAGCGGGGAGAAAGACAGGCAGACTCCTGATGAAGCAGACAAAATAGATACTCCTTCCGAACCGATGAAGAGTAAACAGATTGAATTTGTAAATATCCTTCAGAACCCCGATCTGCCCACAGGCGCTGAATGCGTATCTCTGACAATGCTGCTGAATCACTTTGGATTCCCTGCGGATAAACTTGAAATAGTCAGGAAATATCTACCGAAACAAGAGTTCTATTATGTCGACGGAGAGCTTTACGGAGCCGATTTCAGGACAACATTTGCAGGAAACCCCGAGGATGAAAGCTCATACGGATGTTATGCCCCTTGTATTGTTATTACAGCTAACAATTACTTCGCAGATAAAGACTATAATGCAAAAGCATATGACCTGACATCAACCGAATTTGAAGCACTGCTCACAGATTATATCAATAATGATATACCCTTGATCGTATGGATAACAAACAACGGCTTGGAGCCGTCAAGCTTATCAACTGTCTGGAAAACTCCGGACGGCGAAACCGTGCAGTGGCGCAGACCGGAGCACTGCGTGGTACTGACAGGGTATGATATTGAGAAAAAAATCGTGTATGTTTCCGATCCTTTATTTGGAAATACCGAATATGATTTTGATACTTTTGCAGCCCGTTTCAATGAGATGGGAAAACAAGCGGTTCTTATTCGTTAAGGTAATGCGTATTTAATCATCTAAAACCAAAAGCACTAAGCAGAGAATATCTCGTGTTTAGTGCTTTTTGATATCCATTCTTTTATTGACAGGTTAATGAGATTGTTATATAATTAAATTGAATTATTGTAATTTCTTGTATTACAATAAGCGTCTTTGTTTGTTATTCCATGAAACGGGAGAGATGTGAGTTGAGCGAAAATAATTTTTATGAAGCATTGTTCCGTATTATGTGGGATATGGAGGTAGATATTTTTACACAGCCGAAACGTACCCTGGCGCTTGTGTCGGATATTGTACCGAAATGTAAAAAGCAAAAAAACAGACTGAAGGCTATGTATGACTGCGGAGCAATGGACAAAATAGAAGAGGCGGTAGCCGATAAGAACAGCTCGGAATTGTATCTGACTGAAGCCGTGACACTTATTATTGACAGCATTGAGATCAGCGAAGACAGAGCGTTGTTTGCGGTGAACCAGATAGCCGGTTTGTGGGATGATCTGAACACACTAAAACGGTATTCACCCGGAAAGTTTAAAAAACATAACCTCAGAAATACTGCTGCTGCACAGGATAATGAAGAAGTATACGATGAAGATACAGATGATGAAGACGGTGATGATATGATTTTTTTACAGGATATGACCGATGAGGAAAATAAGCCCGAGGAGAATACAGATAATACGGAAAACACCGACAACAATGAACCCGAGCAAAACGGAAATGACCGGTCATCAAAGCCGAAAGCACAGATACTGACCACTCTTATCAACAAATGGTGCAGAACAGACTGCGAAGACGGCAGACCATATATGTTCGCCTGCCCTGTCGGGTGGTTTATGATTATTATGTGCTCACTGCCGGGTTTTTTCATGATACATGATATTAATGTCAGCGAGAAATTCCTGATACCTACCTTTGTTTTTATGTTTACGGTGCTGACGGGGAAAAGGCTCTATCGTTTCGAAAGCGTCGGAAGAGTTAGTATATATGTCACTGCAATGTACCTGATCGCTATGTTCAAAGCAATGTGGGACGGCGTCGGAAATATACGCTTTGTATGCATTCCGGTAATTTTGGCGGCAATGATCATATTCAACAGCGGCCGAATCGGAACATGGCTTGACGAGTCGAAAAAAAGGCCGTCAGCGGCATACCTCATTATAGTGCTGCTAAGCGGAATAACGACTCTTGCCGCTTTTGGCGTACAGCATTATCTGGCTTAACTAAAGGGTGATTAGCATGAGTGAAAAGAGAAAACGTATATTTAAGGACGCATTGTTTATAGTTCCGTTTATGATAGTAACGGCTGCGGTATCAATGGTATTGATGTTTATTGCAGGCAGGGATATTCACGAAATGATGACTATTGTAAAGGAAAACACTAACTCCGAACCTACGATGGATATTACGGAATACACAGGTCTGCAGTCGGATAAATACAGCTTATCTTATTCGTATGGCGATAAAGAAAGCTCGGTTGTCTATGCCTCATATACCTATAATGCAAAAGGGGACAACATCGTAGAAACGCTTGAGCTTAAAGAAGAGCGTGACGAATTTGATCCGGGTACATACAAAATAGAATGGTATATGAATCAGGAGTTTGTATCATATACGCCTTACGGAAGCACGTCAGAACCGGTGCTTTATCCTACGACTGAACAGCCCTATATGTGTGAATATGTGAGGTCTTATTCGTGGAGCAATATGCTTAATGATCTCAACGTCGATCCTGATACCGCAAAGGGATATAAGGTGATGAAGATATTGAGCGCATATGTATGGGATACCGCTGAAAGGGAAAATATAATACTCGGTCTGGGAGGAAACCCTACCGAAATGTATTCTTATGTATACGACAAGCCCGGAGAATACAGACGGGTCAAAGTAACCAACAGATAGGAGAGATAGAATGGCGGAATTTTCTGTAGGAAGTACCGTTAGACTTACAAACGGTACCGCCGTGATAAAGGGCAAGCTCGGAGGCGGGGGTCAGGGTAATGTTTATCTTGCGGAATACGGCGGAAAACAATATGCCCTTAAATGGTATCATACAAATGCTTTAAGAGATCCTGTCAAATTCTATGACAATCTGATCAATAATATAGAGCAGGGTTCGCCGTCACCTGTTTTTATTTGGCCTATTGATGTAACCGAGATCATTAACGGAGAATTCGGATATATTATGGAGCTTATCCCCAAAGAATACAAGTGTTTTTCGGATTTTCTCCTGACAAAAGAGAAATTCCCGTCTGTCAGTTCGGTTGTAAATGCTGCGCTGAATATTACGAACGGTTTTCGGGAGCTTCACAGGAAGGGATTTTCGTATCAGGATCTCAACGACGGTAATTTCTTTATAGAGCCACAAAACGGTTCGGTTCTTATATGTGATACCGACAATGTCGCACCATACGGCGAAAGCCTCGGCATAGCGGGCAAGGCTCGTTATATGGCGCCTGAAGTCGTGAGAAACATTAAAGCCCCCGATGTAATGACCGATAGATTCTCTCTTGCAGTGATATTATTCAGACTATTGTTCTTGGATCACCCTCTGGAGGGCAAGCGTACACTGTGTCCGTGCCTTACGGAAGAGCTTGAACAAAAGTTTTACGGTAAGATTCCTCTTTTTATCTATGATAAAAACGATAACAGCAATCGTCCTGTCAGAGGAGTTCACTGTAATGTTATAAGGTTATGGGATCTGTATCCGCAATTCATCAAGGACAAATTCTCCGAGGCTTTTTCGCAGGAGTGTCTGAATTTACAAAAAGCAAGACTGTCCGATAACGAATGGCAGATCGCATTTACAAAACTGCGTGACTGTGTTGTAAAATGTCCCTGCGGAGGAGATACTTTTATTGATATGAACGACGATGTGAGTTTTTGCATTAACTGTGCAGGGAAGATTCCGAAACCGCCGATACTCAGATCAAAAAAATATTCCGTTGTATTATTTCCCGGCAACAAACTGTACCGTTGTCACATTGATGAAGACAGCGACGATTTCACACAGAGCGTCGGAGAGATAATAAGGAGCAAAAACCGCCCCGATGTATGGGGACTCAGAAACACAAGCGGTCGTGATTGGAAGGTTACTCAGAAAGATGGAACCGAGGTAGATTTTACGGACGGCAAGGTGCAGATAATAATAACCGCACAAGCAATAGACTTTGGCGGCTGTATCGGCAGAATAGAACTGTGAGAGGTGAGAGTATGCCTGTCAGAAAAAGACATTATGAATTGTTCTGGGACAGATATGCAAAGCTGTATACTTCTTTTCAGGAACAGAAAAACGTCAAGCTTTATGATGTTGTGGGAGAATACATAAATGATAATCTTCGCAGAGAAATGTCCGTTCTTGAGCTTGCCTGCGGCACAGGGCAGATAACCAAAAGATGCGGTACTCATACAATGAAGTGGGTTGCAACAGATTTTTCGGAAAAGATGGTAGAATGTGCAAAAACAGAATGCAGTACCAAAAACGTACATTTCGAAATTGCAGACGCTCATTCTTTGAAATACTCGGATGAAAGCTATGACGCAGTCGTGATAGCTAATGCACTGCATATTATGCCCGAACCCGAGAAAGCGTTAGCCGAGATTAAGCGTGTTCTGAAGCAAGACGGAATACTGATAGCGCCTACCTTTGTTTATGAGGGTAAAGATAACGCAAAAAGAAAAATGAAGCTGATGCTGATGAAAGGTATGGGCTTCAAGACATTTTCCAGATGGACATCTTTGCAATATAAGGAATTTGTCGAACAAAACGGATTCACAATAACACAACAAAAGCTTTTTGGTGATGATTTTTTACCCGAATGTGTTCTTGTGTGCAAAAAAGGAGGATAACAATGCCTAATATTTATGACGATGTGGTTGAGGTAGCAAGACGAACTATGGTGCTGTTTTTTGTAGTGGACACCTCGGGCAGTATGGAGGGGGCGAAAATAGGCACACTCAACCAGGCAATAGAGGACGTGATCCCGGAGATAAGTGAGATCTCACAGAATAATGCCGACGCACAAATAAAAATAGCCGTGCTTGCTTTTTCAAGCGGTGCAAGATGGATCACTCCGAAACCCGTTCCGGCAGAGGATTTTAGTTGGGATTATCTCGACGCTTCAGGGCTGACAGATTTCGGAGATGCTTGCAGATATCTTAACGAGAAGCTGTCACGAAATGCTTTTATGAGTGAGATTACAGGTTCGTTTGCGCCTGCTGTGTTTTTATTGTCAGACGGCGAACCGACAGATGACTATGTCGAGCAGCTGGACGAACTCTGGAAGAATAATTGGTTCAGAAAGGCGATCAAGGTTGCTGTTGCGATAGGTGAAGACGCTAACACCGAAGTGCTTTCAGATTTTACAGGGGATACTGAAAGCGTGTTGACTGTACACAGTCCGGAGGCTTTGAAAAAAATGGTAAAATTCGTGTCGGTCACTTCATCTCAGATCGGTTCAAAAAGCTCGGCTGTCGGAAAAAGCTCTGTCGATTCTGCCCCGTCCAAACAGGAGGATTTTCTTGAACAGGTAAAAATTGCCTTCAACAGCGGTGATTTTGCAGATGACGAAGTTTTGTGGTAATTACAGGAGAATTGCGTATGAAATATAAGGCATATAATTTTACAGTTATCGGTGCAAGCCACAAAAAAGCAAAGCGCCCGTGTCAGGACGCATCTGTAAGTTTGAATAAAGAAGATTATATTCTTACCGCTGTTTGCGACGGTCACGGCGGAGATGATTACTTTCGTTCCGATAAGGGCAGTGAATTTGCGGTCAAAGCAGTAAAAAAATGCATGAATGACGCAAATATTATCCCAATGCTCACCTACTATGCCAACGATGAGATAAAAGTAAATGAAATGCTGTTACAGCTCGAAAAAAGCATCATTTCAGAGTGGAACGATTTGGTAGAATCAGATTACGCAGTTAATCCGTTCACAGACGAAGAGCTCGAACAGGTCAACCCGAGAATGCGTTTTCGTTATGCTATAGGCGAGAAGATAGAATGTGCATACGGTACGACTATGCTTGTTAATGTCATAACAGACGATTTCTGGTTCGGTATACATATAGGCGACGGAGAATGTGTATCCGTCGATTTTGAGGGCAATTTTGAACATCCTATACCGCACGATAATAATTGTGTTTTTAACTTCACTACTTCAATATGCGACAGAACAGCTATATACAATATGCGTCATCATTTCAGCACAATTCTTCCGAAGGCGTTGTTCATAGCGAGCGACGGAGTAGACAATTGCTTTGATAGTCATGATAAACTGCACGATTTTTATTCTATGGTGTTGCAGTCGTTCGATGATTACAGCGAGATGGGTGCGATCGTTGAGCTGCTCGATTATCTCCCCAAAATGTCACAGAAGGGCAGCGGTGATGACATTTCGCTCGGTATTATATTAGGGAAGTAAAGTGTAATTAATAATGCAAAAGCAACGAAATATAACATAAAACATCTAAAATGTTATTTATGGTTGGTAGACACCACCTTTTTTATATATTATAATATATAAAAAAGGTGCAAAGGTGGGAAATGTATGAGAAAACACTATTTAGATAACATCAGATGGGCTACAGTTCTGTTAGTCGGTCTTTATCACGTTATATATATTTATAACGGTGTGGCTGTATTTGGAGTTATAGGACCTTTTACAGAAGTGCAGTATCAGGACGGTTTTTTATATCTATGTTCTCCTTGGTTTATGCTTTTGTTATTTATAGTTGCGGGAATCAGCTCCAGACTGTATCTTGAAAAGCATACTATAAAGGAATTCATCAAATCAAGAACGACCAAGCTGCTTGTACCCTCGACAATAGGTGTGTTTATTTTTGGCTGGGCACAAGGATATATAAGTATGAAAATGTCAAATGCGTTTGAAACATTACCTGATAATATTCCGATCGTCATCAAATATATAATAATGAGCCTTTCGGGAATCGGCGTTTTATGGTTTGCTCAGTTGTTGTGGCTGTTTTCAATGCTTCTTGCAATAGTAAAGAAATTTGAGAAAGGCAAGCTATTTGACCATACAAAAAACATTAACATTATTTTATTGATATTACTTGTAATACCTGTATTCCTGTCGGGACTTGTACTCAATACACCGATGGTCACAGTATATCGTTTCGGCTACTACGGCATGGGATTTTTCCTTGGATATTTTGTTTTTGCTCACGAAGAGGTTATAGACAGGCTTGTTAAATACAGATACTTTTTGATCGCAGCCGCAGCGGTTTTCGGTACGGTATTTACAGTTCTTCGTTTCGGTCAGAATTACGGCGAAGCACCCTGCTATAACTGTGTGGAGGCTGTAGCTTTTGCATGGGCGATGTGCCTTGCAGTCTTTGCAGGCTTCAAGAAGTGGTTCAATAAATCCAACAAGCTCACTCAGTTTATGATAAAACGCAGCTTTGGTTTTTATGTATTGCACTATTTGGCATTGTCTTCGGCTGCATATGTTCTGCATACATATACACAGTTGCCGCCCGTAGCGATGTATTTAATTACAGGCATAGCTACGTTTGCGGGAGGATTCCTGTTAAATGAGATAATTTCAAGAATACCGATAATTCGCTGGTGTGTTCTTGGTATAAAAAAGGAGAAGGAAAATGTTCGGTGATAACCTTGTTCAGCTCAGAAAAATACATAAGCTGACACAGGAGGATATTGCAGAGAAAGTCGGAGTTTCACGTCAGGCTGTTGCGAAATGGGAGTCGGGCGATTCAGTACCCGATATAGATAAATGCAGATTGATAGCCGATTTTTTTGATGTAACGCTTGATGATCTTGTTAATCATAATTCCGAAAGCAGCGAAGGACTGCTGCCTCCTCCTAAAGGCAAGCACTTGTTCGGAATAGTGACAGTGGGAGAAAAGGGACAAATAGTGATTCCTGCAAAGGCAAGAAAAATATTTTCAATAAAGCCCGGCGATAAGCTTGTTATACTCGGAGATGAAGGACAGGGGCTTGGGCTGCTGAAATCCGACGAATTTCTTTCTCTTGCAGAAAAAATACGTTCAAAAATCAATGATGAGAATTAAACCGTTTTTTCTTCCGAAAGCCGTACGGTTACCTCACCGCTTGTCAGAGTTGTAACTGTACCGTCACTTAACATAACTATAAGTCCGCCGCTCCGGTCTATATTCATGGCCTTAGCGGTGTGTTTTATATTATTTTTATAAAAGTCGATTTTCTTACCGATTATCATAGAACAGCGTCTGTAATCGTCAATGTATGATTTATCCGAAATATTACTGAAAATATCGCATAGCTCGTTTGCAGTTTCGGCGATGAGATCGTTTCGTTTCAGTCCCTTGATATTCATAGCTCCCGCTCTGTTAATGATCTCCTCGGGGAAATCCTTTGTGGTTATATTTATGCCTATGCCTATGATGATCGCCTGTGCCGTACCTTGTTCAAATCCACTCATGCCCTCGGTAAGAATACCGCAGATCTTTTTTTCTCCGATATACACATCGTTGACCCATTTGATCACGGGAGTAACATCTGTGAGCTTTTCTATTGCTCGAACTACTGCAACAGCGGCGGCAGTAGTAACTCCGACAGCGTCGGACAATTCCAGTTGAGTATGCAGTAAAAACGACATATAGATCCCCGTGTTTTTAGGTGAATAAAAGCTTCTTCCCAGGCGACCTCTGCCTCCAGTTTGTTCATTGGCGATAATCAGCGAGTCATGAGAAATACCGTTCACGGTCATTCTTTTTGCCTCATTATTTGTAGAATCTATAGTGTCGAATACAATGACATCAAGGTCGCTTGCCGTTCCTGTCAGCTTCTCTCTGATAGCATTCATCGAGAGAACATCACTGTCAGCCGACAGAGAGTATCCCTTGTTGCTGACAGACTTTATTGTATAACCGTCTGATTTTATCTGATTAACAGCTTTCCATACAGCATTTCTGGACACCCCGAAACGTTCGCCAAGCTGTTGACCGGATATAAATGTATCGGTGTTTTCCTCAAGAAATGCTAATATTTTTTCTTTTAGCACCATAATTGCCGCTCCTTTGATACCTTTTATTTATTATTATTATCCATTGAAAATCCATGTTTGTCAAGTGCGGATACAGTTCAATGTTGGAATTAATATAATTATTTGCTGAAACTATTGAAAATGATCAACAAAAGAGGTATTATAATTTACGGGAAATATATGATATTAAGAATCAGATTTAAGGAGACACTGATTAAATCGAGTGCCGAAGTTGCGCCGTCAGATTTTTAGGCAAATTGTGCGAAAAATCCGCAGGAATACTGACGTATTTCAAGAAGGACGTGATTTAATCAGTGGTTCCTTAACATAGTTATCCATTGTGTGTTTGGGAGAGATCAAGATGGCTTTTGATTATAAAAAGGAATACAAAGAATTCTATATGCCAAAGAATAAACCGGGTATAGTTGAAATACCTTCGATGAATTACATTGCAGTACGGGGAAAGGGCGATCCAAATGATGAATTCGGGGAGTACAAACAGGCTTTAAATCTGTTGTACGCTGTTGCATATACAATAAAAATGAGCAAAAAGGGCAGTCGTCAAATCAACGGTTATTTCGATTATGTAGTACCTCCGCTTGAAGGCTTCTGGTGGCAGGAGAAACCCGATCAGGACAGTACTGTGACCCATGGCATAGACTACGCTCACAAGGAGTGTTTTCGTTGGATATCTCTCATTCGCTTACCTGATTTCGTAACAAAAGAAGATTTCGATTGGGCGGTATCCGAAGCAGCCAAAAAGAAGAAAACAGATTTTTCAAAGGTTGAGTTCTTAACATATAACGAGGGTCTGTGCGTTCAATGTATGCATATAGGAGCTTATGACGATGAACCTGCTACCGTTGAACTAATGCATGAATATATGGAGAACCAGGGTTATACTCTCGATATAAACGAGGAACGTTTCCATCATGAGATATACCTTAGCGACGCCCGGAAAACAGCACCCGAAAAACTAAAGACAGTTATCAGGCACCCTATACGAAAAAATACAGACAAGGAGCTGCTGAAAAGTCATGGCATCGAGTAAGGAATATCTTAATTTTATTATGGATCAGCTATCGGAGCTTGAGAATGTCACATATCGTCCGATGATGGGCGAATATATCATATACTACAAGGGGAGGATAGTCGGCGGTATTTATGACGATCGTTTTCTCATTAAAGCTGTGAAGTCTGCCGTGAAAATGATGCCCGATGCGCAGAAAGAGCTGCCGTATAAAGGGGCAAAGGAAATGCTTTTGGTCGATAATGTGGAGGATAAAGTGTTCCTTCGCGAACTGTTTGACGGAATATATGCGGAGCTTCCGCCTTTGAGGAAAAAGTAAACGGGAAGAAATGCATTATCTACATAAGAAGAAAAATGTAAACATTTCTGATTCGGTTGATATTTGTGTATATTTATGCTAAAATATAGCTTGCAGTTACATTATACCTGTGATAGTTCCGTTGCCGAACCGATCTCGTATTTCGGATAAGAACGACGCAGGCAGAATGTCTTGGATTTATAACAGGAGTGGATTTGTAATGAAAAAAGGAAAAAGATTAGTAGGTATCGTTTTATTGGCAGCAATTATCTTAAGTATGGCTGCGTGTAACGGACAAACAAATGCCGAGTCAAATGCCGACAATACAGAGTCTGTTATAAGTGAAGTCGTGAACAACGATGCAGACGAAGCCAAAGACATCGAAAGCCCCAAGGCAAGTGATGATACAGCTGTTGACAGCACAACCATTCTTTCGTTATGGAATGATGACGCCGAGGCGAAGAAAAAACTTACAGAGTATATGAACACTGTTACAGATGAAAATAGTGCGGATTATATCCCGCTTGAGAACAGGATCGCTGTTTTTGATCTGGACGGCACACTGTTTTGCGAAACAGATCCTAACTATTTTGATTATACTCTGCTTCTGTACAGAGTGACGGAAGATCCCGATTATAAAGATAAGGCTTCCGATTTCGAGAAGGAGGTCGCAGAGAAAATCAAGACGATCAACGAAGGCGGCAAAGCTGCAGACGGTCTTGAAGTTGATCACGGGAAGGCAGTAGCTTCTGCTTTTTCGGGTATGACACAGGAGGAATTCAACGATTATATTCAGGAATTCAAGAAGCTGGATATGCCGAGCTACAATGGTATGAAGCGTGGAGAAGGATTCTACAAGCCTATGCTTGAGATCGTTGAATATTTACAGCAGAATGATTTTATTGTTTACATCGTAAGCGGTACAGACAGATTTATCGTAAGAGGTATCATAGATAATTCACCTCTCGATATACCTAACAGACAGATCATAGGTTCTGACGAAACGCTTGTTGCTCCCGATCAGGGCGACGAAGATGGTCTGAATTACGTTTATGACGACGATGATAAGCTGGTTCTCGGCGGAGAGTTTATAGTCAAGAACCTCAAGATGAACAAGGTTACTGTTATTGCACAGGAGATCGGTGAACAGCCCGTACTGTCATTCGGCAATTCAACGGGCGATTCAAGTATGGCAGAGTACGTTACAAGCAATAATAAGTACAAGAGTCTTGCCTTCATGCTGTGCTGCGATGACACGGAAAGAGAAAACGGCAACGTAGAAAAGGCAAACAAAATGTTCGATATGTGCAAAGAATATGATTGGATTCCCGTTTCCATGAAGAACGATTGGAAAACGATCTATGGCGATGGAGTTACAAAGAAATAATATCAGTATTTTCAGATGCCGTTCATTCAGGAGTTCTGACACATCAGATCAATGATTCACTCGTCGGGCAATGATCTTTTTTACCGATTCATCGAACTCGCTTCACAGTCAATAATAAGGAAGAGAACAAGTGTTGTTCACGTTTGAAAAAGGGTATCAAAGTGTTTGAACTGATATTAATAAATATAAAAAAGTCGGATCATGTTATTATGACATTGTCCGACTATTTTATTGATCACAAGTATGATTATATGATATAATTATAAAAAAATGTATCCTATACCACTGCAAAGGAGATATAAATATGATAAAACGATCTTTGTGTATCGTACTGTGTATACTATTCACTGCAGCTATGATCACTGTTGTATATGCAGAAGAAGACGAAGAAAGAAAACAGATCACGCTATCCTTTGAGAACAGGGCAGAAGTTGAATCTGAACTTATTGATCTCATTGATGAAAACAAAGAAAAAACACCTTCTGTTGCAATTACAGTATTTGACGACAAGCAGGATATATGCAATATCGCATATGGATATTCAAACATAGCAGAGAAAACAGAAGCTAATGAAGATACCGTATACGAGTGGGGATCTGTTTCAAAGCTGCTTGTCTGGACAAGCGCTATGCAGCTTTCGGAAAAGGGCTTGCTTGATCTGAACAAGGACATCAGGGACTACTTGCCCGAAGGTTTCTTAAATAATCTTTCATATGATGATCCAATTACAATGCTTGATCTTATGAACCACGCTGCAGGCTTTCAGGAAACCACTGCAGAGATCGAGACCTCGAATATTGACGATATAGTTTCTCTTGATGAAGCATTGATCAGCACTGCACCTGCGCAGGTTGCACATCCCGGCTCTACTGTTTCATACTCAAACTGGGGCGCTGCGCTCGGCGGTTATGTTATCAGCTGCGTCAGCGGTATGGATTATGTGGATTATGTTCATGAAAATATCTTTGACAAGCTCGGAATGGATCACACCTATCTTCGACCCGACGGCTCCGATAACGAGTGGGCTGAACAGCAGCGGCACAAGCTCCACGGCTATGTATTTGAGTTTCCCGATCAGGATATGACCGATATGGGAGAATGCAGGGTGTATATTAATCTGTATCCGGCAGGCTCGGCTTGCGGCACGATATCAGATCTGACAAAGTTTGCGAGAGCTTTCTTGACCGACAGCAAGGATTGCCCTCTTTTTGAAAAGGATGATACTCTTGACCTGATGCTATCTCCCTCATGGACATTTTGCGATGGATCGCCGAGAATATGTCACGGTTTTTTCTATACGCTGTACGGTGACGGACTTTACGGACACGGTGGAAACACCATGTGTTGTTCTTCTGATCTGCAGCTTGATATCACAAATAAGACAGGTTACGTTATGATGATAAACACTCAGAGTGACCGTGTTTATACAAAGGTCCTCTCCGAACTGCTGTACGGAGCAAAAGAAATACCTGTAGAAACCGGCTTTAAGACGGTCGATATTTCAGGACATTATAAGTTCGGACGAAGCTGCGGTGGTGTAGGTATGCTAAGAGTCGCCAGCCCCATCGAGGATCCCCTCACTATTTCTAAGGACGGGGACAGCTTCACGGGTTCAAACGGAATAGCTAAGATCGAACAGATTTCCGATACATTTTTAGAAGTCACTCTTCTCAACAACACAAAGCGTTACTACGCTATGAAAAAAGACGAAGCCGGAAATCTGATCCTGCTTGAATCATATCAGGGTATAGACATAACAAAGATCAGTAATGCAGAATTTTATACCGAATGGATAATGCTTATCCTGTTATTACTTTCAATAGCTGTGCCTGCTGTTTTATTCTTTTTGCATATTATACGTTTGAGAAAATATAAGGGTACGGATATCTTTAAGTTTAAGAAGACCGAAATGCTTGCGACTCTTATGTCATTTATTCTCTTGATCGAAGCCGCAGCTATAACTTTGTTCTTCCGATCGTTCTTCTATGGCGGAAAAGCGATATATGCAGCAGCCGCCGTATCATTATGTGCAGTTACTCTTATAGAAGCATTTCTGCTGGTGCGGTGCAGATTATATAACAAATCAGAAAAGCCTCAAAAAATGATCCTGCTCAATATCGAAACGATATGTTGTGTTCTTACAATAATTTGTATTGTATACTGGAGATTGTTCCAGTGGTGGGGCTTCTGATCTATTAAGGGGTGAATAATTATGTCAAAAGTCAAAAAAATCATTAAAGCGATAGGCATTGTTCTGCTAAGTATTCTGATACTATGCGTATTGTTTATAATAGTGTCCTTGATAAATCATAAGGTAAGGTCAGCAAAGGAATGGGCGTTACTTGAGGAAAAGGGATATATAAACCTCGTTGAGGCGCAGGATTATAGGCTGAATGCGCCATATTGGGGCAATCCCGAAGGGAAACACACGATAGTTTGTCTTTCAGGTATGGGTATAGATAACTGTTCATTGACGATGAGAAAGATCACAATAGATGTTGAGGACGATAATCTGATCATATGCTTAGACCGTGCAGGATACGGACTAAGCGATGACACCAAGGAAGATCAGACCTGTGAACGTATAGTAGAAAAATACCGCACTGCTCTTAAAAACGGCGGCTTTGAAGGTCCGTATATCATTATGGCACATTCAATGGCGGGAGTATACACAACATACTGGGAAAGTGTTTACCCTGATGAGATAGAGGGAATACTGTTTCTTGATAGTACTCCTGTTCTTGAAGGAAATTTTTTTGCGGAAGATGAAAATCAGAAGATGGGTAAAGTCACGGAATTCCTGTATACACTTTCGTGCGATGTCGGGTTAGATCGTTTCTTTCCCAATGTTTATTGGTCGGTATTACCCGAAACGTATACCGAGGAGGAACAGACCATACATACGGCACTCTATGCAAACAGCAGTCAGACTCATGCGCTTATCTCCGAGACGAATAACGTGAATGATGCGTGCCGGACTGCATATGATAACCTGAAGACTACAGATATTCCAAAAACATATATCGGCAGCAGCTATAATTTTGAAACGCTCGACGACTTAAAGCAGTTTATCGAAGTGTACAATTCCGATATGCGACGCCAGGGAAAACCCGAAGATAACAAGACAGATGAACAGTACGAAAATATGCTCCCGGGATTTCAGGATTTCTGGCAAGCAAACTATGTTCCGTATATCGAATCTCTCGGAAACTGCGAAATAATAGCTATCCCTTCAGGACATTTGACTTACCAGAATTGTCCCGACGAAGTCGGCGAGGTACTCTCTGACTTGATTGAAAAGGTTGAAAAAGGGGAGTAAAGTCAATTAATTATGTGTCTTCATTAGGAGTATGAATAATAAAATGAAGTACAATGTCGGGTATAAATAATACGCTTCGTAATTCAGAGTATAGTCGCAGAGCTATTAAAATAATAAAGAGTGACAACGCATAATCAATAAAGTATAATCATATTCTGCCATTGAGGATCTTCTCGGATTCTCATGGCATTTTTTATGTAACGGCCTTGCGATAATCTTTCCTTATCACCGGTGATAAATCATAATGAATTTACAAATAATACCGCCTGTGATATAATATAGACAATCCAAACAAACGGAGGTGCAAGTGATGTACGGAAAGATCAACGACATAGAAAACGACTTCATGTTTTATCGAATGCGATACTCTCGGGCATATACAAAAAGAAGAGTATGCGGCCGTGCCGCAATGCTCCTCAATATGATACGATGTTGATGCTGTAATGCAAATTCATACTTTATGTGCCCGGGAGATCGATAATATCTATCAGGCTATTCAAACATATTTAAGGAATTACAAAAGGAGAATACGATCATGAGCAATTATAGATTTGAAACATTACAGTTACACGTTGGACAGGAACAGGCAGACCCGGCAACAGATTCACGAGCAGTTCCGATATATCAGACTACATCTTACGTTTTCCATAACAGCAAGCACGCAGCAGACCGTTTCGGACTTGCAGACCCGGGAAACATCTACGGCAGACTTACGAACACCACACAGGAGGTTCTTGAAAAGAGGATAGCTGCTCTTGAAGGAGGCAGTGCAGCCCTGGCAGTATCCTCGGGAGCAGCGGCGATCAGCTACACGATCGAAGCTCTTGCGGCAAACGGCGGGCACATAGTAGCTCAGAAGACTATCTACGGCGGAACATTCAATCTTTTAGCGCACACTCTTCCTCAGTACGGTATTACAACTACTTTTGTGAACATACATGATCTTGCCGAGGTAGAAGATTCCATCACAGATAATACGAGAGCGATCTTCCTTGAAACTCTCGGCAACCCGAATAGCGACATTCCAGATATAGACGCAGTATCGCAGATCGCTCACAAGCACGGAATACCTGTAGTTATAGACAATACATTTGGTACACCTTACCTTATTCGTCCGATTGAGCATGGTGCAGATATCGTAGTACACTCTGCAACAAAGTTTCTCGGAGGTCACGGCACTACTCTCGGCGGCATAATCGTAGAATCAGGAAAGTTTGACTGGAGCGCAGGCGGAAAATATCCGATTATCGCAGCTCCGAACCCGAGCTATCATGGTGTTTCATTCTATGAAGCTGTAGGACCGGCTGCTTTTGTAACTTACATTCGTGCAATACTTCTTCGTGATACAGGCGCAGCGATTTCACCTTTCAACGCCTTTCTTTTGCTTCAGGGTGTGGAAACACTGTCACTTCGCCTTGAAAGACACGCTGAAAATACGAAAAAGGTAGTTGAATATCTCAACGGTCATCCTCTGGTTGAAAAGGTCAATCATCCGTCGCTCAAGGATCACCCGGATCACGCTTTGTACGAGAGATATTTCCCGAACGGAGGCGGCTCGATCTTTACGTTTGACATCAAGGGCGGCAGGGAAGAAGCTTGGAGTTTCATTGATAATCTGAAAATCTTCTCTCTTCTTGCAAATGTTGCCGATGTAAAGAGCCTCGTTATTCATCCCGCATCAACAACGCACTCGCAGCTGTCAGACGAGGAGCTTTTGGATCAGGGTATCAGACAGAGTACGATTAGACTTTCAATCGGTACCGAGCATATAGATGATATTATCGCAGACCTTGAAAACGGTTTTGCTGCATTAGCATAAATTATATTTTTGAAAGGACGGTTTTTGTTATGTCAAAGATTTACAAAGGAACTTTGGAACTCATAGGAAATACACCTTTAGTCGAGGTAGTAAATATAGAGAAGGAACTCGGTCTTGAAGCAACTGTACTCGTTAAGCTGGAATACTTCAATCCGGCAGGCAGCGTTAAAGATCGTATCGCTAAATCTATGATCGAAGACGCTGAGGCGAAGGGGCTGTTAAGGGAAGGCTCTGTTATAATAGAACCGACTTCGGGTAATACGGGCATAGGTCTTGCAGCTATTGCAGCTGCAAAGGGCTATCGGGTAATACTGACAATGCCCGAAACGATGAGCGTGGAACGCCGCAATATTCTGAAAGCCTACGGTGCAGAGTTAGTCCTCACAGAAGGGGCAAAGGGCATGAAGGGTGCTATCGCAAAGGCAGAGGAGCTTGCAAAGGAGATCCCTGACAGCTTTATTCCCGGACAATTCGTTAACCCTGCAAATCCGACTGCTCATAAGGCAACAACAGGTCCCGAGATCTGGAGAGATACAGACGGAAAGGTCGATATTTTCATAGCAGGAGTCGGCACGGGCGGTACTGTTACCGGCGTGGGAGAGTATCTCAAGGAGCAGAACCCGAACGTTAAGATAGTAGCATTGGAGCCGGAGGATTCTCCTGTTTTATCCGAGGGCAGAGCAGGTGCGCATAAGATACAGGGTATCGGCGCAGGTTTTGTTCCTGATGTATTGAACACGAAGGTATATGACGAGGTGTTCAAGGCGTCGGGTAAGGATTCTTTTGAAACAGCAAAGCTTCTTGCGAAAAAAGAGGGTATTTCTGTAGGTATCTCTTCGGGAGCTTCACTTTTCGGAGCTATAACTCTCGCCAAAAAGCCGGAAAATAAGGGCAAGGTAATAGTAGCATTACTTCCCGACAGCGGCGACAGATATTATTCAACGCCATTGTTTACCGAATAAATTCATCATACTCCGATCGTTACACATATGGTCGGAGTTTTTTGCATATGATCGGAAAAAATTTAGTATTGCATTATATCAGAAAAAGTGGTAAGATTTATACATCTGCAAAATACGAGCAGATCAGGATTCAATAATATCGCACAAACACGCGGAGGCTAAATATGTCACAGGAAGTAAAGAAACTATTATCATTTATATTATCCTGCATCATAATCACAGCTATTTCGGGATGCAGCGGATCAACGACAAGCAGCACAAGCGAATCATCAATTTTGCCTGAAGCTTCACAGAACACTTCCGAGGAAAATGTCAATAAAGGCATTTCTGAATTTCCGAAGAATGCGAAGGTCAGCTACCTCGGACCTCAAGGAACATACACCGAAGAGGCAACGCTATTTTTCTTTGGTGATGATACAGTCATGCTGCCCGAAGTTACAGTTGAAGAAGCAATCGAGGACGTTTTATCCGAGACGTCCGATTATGCAGTAATACCTCAGGAAAACACTATCGGAGGCGCAGTAACCAATTATGTTGACGCACTTCTTTCATGCGATGATGTTTATATTGTAGGAGAGGTCGTTTTGCCTATCAGTCAGACCCTTCTCGGTGTTCCTGGCGCTTCACTCAATGATATAAAAATCGTTTATTCTCATGCTCAGGGGATAAAGCAAAGCGAACAGTGGCGCAAAGAGAACCTTCCCGATGCTGTGCCCGAAGAAACAGACAGCACAGCAGCAGCTGCTGCTTATGTTGCCGAATCAAATGACAGATCATTCGCTGCGATCGCCGCTCCCGGTGCTGCTAAGCTTTACGGACTTGAAGTTTTGGCGGAGAATGTTCAGATCACCGATGCAAACAAAACAAGATTTTATGTGTTATCAAAGAAACCTCAGGACAACTTTGCGCACACTAAAGCCGTTTTTGCAGCTTGCCTTACCGCTGATAAGATAGATGACGTCATTGTCGAGATACACAATTCGGGATTGGAGCTGGTCACGATACATGATCGGCCCGAGGGGAGTATGCTCGGGAAATACAACTATATCATTGAAACGGAAAATGAAAACGGAATTTCGAGTTCGATAACCGATAAAATCGCATCGCTTGAAGGTGTAAGATTATTAGGCTGCTTTGACGCAGTATTAAGGAACCACTGATTAAATCACGTCCTTCGGACTGAGCACCAAATTTGCTTGCATCTTTAGTCTCGCCTGCCGGCTCGATCGGTGCTTCTGCTGCAATACGTCAGTATTCCTGCGGATTTTTCGCACAATTTGCCTAAAAATCTGACGGCGCAACTTCGGCACTCGATTTAATCAGTGTCTCCTTAAAATAATACTATTACTTTTGGAGGTCTTTTTATGAACAGAAAACTTAGAACTATTCTTTGCGGATTATTGTCCGCAGCGATGATTACTGCTGTAATTCTGCCCTTGTCGGGCTGCGAAAAGAAGGACGAAGGTTCTTCTCAGACTGCTCCCGGGGATGCTGTGGAATCATCTGCCGAGGTATCGGAGACAGTGTCTGAAACAATCTCCGAGGCATCTGCTGCAAATGAAGTGAAGGGTGATCTTCAGGGTGTACTGGATTCTCTTAAGAAAGAGGACTCCAGCTATAGCGAATATAAGTCGTTTTTCACGACTGCCGAATTCACAGAAGAGATTAAGGACAACAAGCTCGTCATCACGATAAAGGGTGAGGGAGAGTATGATCCAAACGGTACATGGGAGTTCGTTCAGGATGGTGATTACCTCACATATCAGGATAAGGACACCGAAGATTACGTTGGTGTGGTACTCTTCATGGATATGGCGCAGGCTGTGGCAGATTCTCTCGGCATGGACAAGGAGCTCATGTCGGGGTATCTCAACGGTATCACCGCTATGGAAATTGAGAGTGACAAATTTGTTTTAACAAAGAACGATGACGGCACTAACAGCTACAAGTTATACATGGCAGCGCCATTTGAGATGAAAGAACTTGACGATATCTATATTGGCGGGACATTGCTTGAGGACGTTGAGCCTCTAACCGATGAACATCGCAGTCAGACATTCAGTGTCGGCAAGATCGCTGCGATCATGAACGGTGATAAGAGCGGCGTTAAAATCCTTATCAGAGAATATGGCGAGCTTGACGACCTTGCGGTTAAGTCTGTTGTGAATATATTCAATGCCTTCCAACCAGACGGATACGAGAGCTTTGCCGAGAACTTCACTGCATTTGAAGATGTTACTACCGATGAGTATACCGTAAAAAAGAATGCAGATGAAGCCGACATTACAGAATACTTCCAGGAGAAGAAAGACGGCTATTCCTACGGCTGCATAATCATTGGAAAAGAAGAAGCCGAGGAAGAGTTTGATATTGAATAATTTTTTTGCTCATACAAATTACTAAGCAGGAGTCTTTTCGGACTCCTGCCTTTTTTGTGTTTGTTAGAAGATGTTATTTCCTATTTTTTCGTTCTTCGACATATGTATCGTAAATCGGAGAATATCAAGCGCGTCTTTGTTTGAGATCTTGTCATCGCCGTTTACATCCGCAGCCATCAGCTGAACATCGTCAAGCTGCTTGAGCTTAATTACATACCGCTGGATAAGCATACTGTCCTTAGCCGAAACCTTACCGTCGCCGTCAACGTCGCCGAATGTGCGGTCGGGCTGTTCGGGCGTGTCGGGAGTTTCTGTGGTTGTATTGTCAGGCGTTGACGACATAAAATGGATCGTTGCGTCCTTCAGGAAACCAGTGTTGGACTCGTTCTTAATATTGTTCCATTGTTCCTCCGTACCGCCGTAATAAACATCTTTAAGACTTTGGCACACCTCAAAGACCTTGTACCCTATCTCGGTAATACTTTCAGGGATAGTAATGGTTTCGAGGTTTATACATCCTGCGAATGTGTTCATTTCGATTTTGGTCATGCCGGAAGACAGAGTTATCTCCTTAAGATTTTCGCACTGGTAAAAAGCACTTTGTCCGATCTTGGTCACGCTGTCGGGAATGGTTATTTTTTCAAGAGCGGTGCAGTTGCTGAATGTGCTTACGCCTATCTGGGTGACACCTTCGGAAATATCAAGAGAGGTCAGACTTGCACAGTTATAGAATGCATTATCGCCTATTTTCTTTACCCTGTCGGGAATGTTTATGATCTTTAGTCCCGTATAATCTGCAAAGGCTTTTGAACCGATCTCGGTGACTGTATCGGGGATAAAAATCCTTATAACATGAGAATATCTCTCGTCTTTATACTTCATCAGCCTTACAATGCCTGTCACTGGCTTTCCGTCGTGTTCACTCGGTATAGTGACAGCCTTGTCGCTTCCCTTATAGCGTACTACGGAATAGGTGCCGTCATCGTTTTTGTTGTAGTCAAAATCGTTGGGGTCTGTCACGGGCGGTTCAAAGTCCGGTTCAAGATATTTTGCGTCCTCGTCTGTCGAATCATCTACTGCAGTTGACCGCTCTTCCTCCTGTTTTGGCTCATCAGGTTGTACATCAGGCTCGTCCGGAGATGAAGGCTCGTCCGGAGATGAAGGCTCGTCCGGAGATGAAGGCTCATCCGAGTCGGTATATGTATCCTCTGTGTCGATAGGTACATCTGTTGATGTATCGGTATCTTCATCTGCAGATGTTTCTGTTGACGTGTCGGTATCTTCGTTGGTTGATGTATCGCTGTCCTCGTCGGTTGATATATCGGTCGACGTATCGGTGTCGTCATTCATAGATGTATCCGTATCGTTATCGGTATCTGTTGTTGAATCAGCGCTTGTATCGGACTGTATATCGGTTGAACTATCCGTATCTGTTTCGGACGATGTATCGTCTGTTGTGTCTGTACTTGTATCGGTTGATGTATCGGTCGACGTGTCCGAAACAGGTTTCTTATCCCACTGCGCCGTATATGTAACATCTCCCGTGACTGCGGTTATCTCCTTATCCCAGCCCTTGAACGTATACGAATTGAAGCTGTCAGACAGTCGTGTGGGAATCTCGCCGTCATATGTAGGTATCATTCCGTATGCGACATTGTTGTCGGTTTCAAGGACAGTGCCGTCAAAGTCCTTCCATTTAACCGTGTATGTATTGATCGTTCTTGTGAATTCTGCCGTATACGTCACGTCTTCTGTCACTGCGGTTATCTCTTTGTCCCAGTCTTTAAAGGTGTAGGTGTACTGTGCGTTTTTTTTCTTTGTAGGTGTGTTGCCGTCATATGTTGGCATAGTTCCGTATTCAACGTTTTTGTCTGTTTCAAGCACTGTGCCGTCGGCATTTTTCCATGTGACGGTGTACTTATTAACTGTAGGTGTAAACACGGCTGTATATGTTGCATCGCCTGTCACGGGTGTAATTGTCTTGTCCCAGCCGCTGAAGGTGTAGGTGTACTGTGCGGTTTTTTCTTTTGTGGGTGTGTTGCCGTCATATGTTGGCATAGTTCCGTACTCAACGTTTTTGTCTGTTTCAAGCACTGTGCCGTCGGCATTTTTCCATATTACGGAACAGTAAAGAGATTTCATATAGTGCCTGTTGGCATTTTCTAAACAATCATTATCGTTGCCAATGTCTATATTGTTCCATTGTTCTTCTGTTCCGGTGTAGTACACATCTGTTAAGCTTGTGCAGCCGTAGAATGCTTGATAACCAATACTTGTCACACTGTCCGGTATTGTTATGCTTGTTAAGCTTGTGCAGCCGTAGAATGCTTGATAACCAATACTTGTCACACTGTCGGGTATTATTATGCTTGCTAAGCTTGTGCAGCCACTGAATGCATCACAACCAATACTTGTCACACTGTTTGGTATATTTATGGTTGTTAAGATTGTGCAGTTGCAGAATGCATACTCTCCAATACTTGTCACACTATTGGGTATAGTTATGCTTGTTAAGCTTGTACAGTCTTCGAATGCATAATCACCAACACTTGTCACACTGTCGGGTATGGTAACATCCGTTTTTCGACCAGGACAGGCAATCAGTGTTTTTACGTTTTTATCATAGAGAATACCGTCAACAGATTTGTAGTTTTCATTATTTGAAGATACTTCTATGCTTGTTAAGCCTGTACAGCCAGAGAATACAAAATTCCCAATACTTGTCACACTGTCGGGTATCGTTATGCTTGTCAAACTTGTGCAGCCGTAGAATGCAGAATAACTAATACTTGTCACACTGCCAGGAATCGTTACGTCAGTTTTTCCTCCTGGACAGGAAATCAATGTATTAACGTTTTTATCATAGAGAACACCGTCCACAGATTTGTAATTTTCATTATTTGAAGATACTTCTATGCTTGTTAAGCTTGTACACCCCACAAATGAACCATCACCAATATTTGTCACACTGTCGGGTATAGTTATGCTTGTTAAGCTTTCGCAGTAGTAGAATGCACCACTACCGATACTTGTCACACTATCGGGTATGGTAACATCCGTTTTTCCACCAGGACAGGCAATCAGTGTATTTACGTTTTTATCATAAAGAACGCCGTCAACCGACTTGAAATATGCATTATTTGAAGATACATTAATGCTTGTTAAGCTTGTGCAGTACTGGAATGCATAATTACCAATATCAGTCACACTGTTCGGTATCAATATGCTTGTTAAGCTTTTGCATTCGCTGAATGCAAAAGAACCAATATTTGTCACACCATTCGATATCATTATGCTTGTTAAGCTTGTACAGTTGGAGAATGCTTGATAACCAATACTTGTCACACTGTCGGGTATTGTTATGCTTGTTAAGCTTGTACAGCCGGAGAATGCATAATCACCAATACTCGTCACACTGTCGGGTATTGTTATGCTTGTTAAGCTTGTACAGCCGGAGAATGCATAAGTACCAATATCTGTCACACTATCGGGTATCGTTATGCTTGTTAGGCTCTCACAGCCGTAGAATGCTGACCAATCAATACTTGTCACACTGTCGGGTATCGTTATGCTTGTTAGGCTTGTGCAGTAGTAGAATGCACCACTACCGATACTTGTCACACTGTCGGGTATTGTTATGCTTGTTAAGCTTGTGCAGTGGGAGAATGCCCATTCACCAATACTTGTCACACTGTCGGGTATGGTGATGCTTTTTAAGTTTTTGCAACCGGAGAAAGCACTCCAACCAATACTCGTCACACTCTTCCCATCTATTGTCTTTGGTATCGTCACTTCTGCAGCGCTGCCCGTGTATCCTGTGATTGTTACCATACCATCATCATTCACACTGTACTCAAAATCGCCATACGTCAGCCCACTTACTTCAACAGCCTTCGCCCCCGATATATTACCGTCGATCTCCGCTGCCCGTGCCGGCAAAAAAGCCGCCGAGCATACCAGAAGCAAGCTCAACAAAACAGCCGTCACACGGCTGAACCGCCCTTTATTCTTCATAACCATTTCCTCCTCGATCATTTCATTTGTTGCTCATATTATCATATCGGCAATCCATACTATATATAATAACATAATTTGTCAATTCTCACAACAAATATTGCGATATTAGGTGTGAAATTATTATTTGCATTTTTTGTCAAATATAACGAAAATGGCATCGGTCAAAAGCATTGCCGAATACCGAAAATAAAAGTAAATCTTGTGTCGAGCCATTATGTAGGAATTTTCGGTGCTGCTTTGAAATCAAACCAAACTGCCTGTACACACCGTCCGGATGGGGCGGCATATATTATTCGACAAAGCTTTTTGCTTTTTTCTACGGAGTGATCAAAAAGTCAAAAAATGTGAAAATAAATACATTG
This sequence comes from uncultured Eubacteriales bacterium, assembly GCA_900315255.1. Taxonomy (GTDB): domain Bacteria; phylum Bacillota; class Clostridia; order Oscillospirales; family Acutalibacteraceae; genus RUG592. The sequence goes on from OMYH01000006.1 coordinate 53,190, forward strand.
TTTTAAGTTTTCTTTAAGGAATGGTGTGTTATAATAACAAGAAAGGGAGGCGACGAACATGAGAATACTCATTGCAGAGGATGAAGTTTCGTTATCGAATGCGTTGAAAAAACTTCTTGAGCAGCAGGGATATATGGTAGATGCGGTTTATGACGGGCAGAGTGCCGTTGACTATGCCTGCGGACTTGAATATGATGTGATCATTCTTGACGTTATGATGCCCGAGCTGGACGGATTTGAAGCGATCAGGCAGATACGCTCAAAAAAGATCAATACGCCCGTACTTATGCTGACTGCCCGAAGTGCAACAAGAGATAAAGTATCGGGGCTGAATTACGGAGCAGATGATTATATGACAAAGCCGTTTGAACCCGAAGAGCTTCTGGCGCGTGTCGGCGCACTGTCACGAAGGAAGGGAAATGTGGTGGTAGACACTATTACATACTGCGACCTGGTATTAAACATAAATTCGGCTGTGTTAACCTGCCGTGACGAGAATGTTCAGTTAAGCAAAAAGGAGTTTGATGTGTTAAAAACCTTTTTATATAATCCTACTATGACGATTACAACCGACAGTCTGATTGAAAATGTATGGGGTATAGATTCAGATGCAACAGACAATAATGTCGAGGTGTATATGTCTTTTATCAGAAAAAAACTAAGATATCTTAAATCAGATGTGGCTATTCGTAAAGTGCCTCGGATAGGATATCGTCTGGAGGTGAAAGCGTGATAAAAAGTTATCGTCGTAAGTTTATACTTTCCAACATGATTCTTTCGGGCATAGTTCTTCTGGTGGTATTTATCGTTCTCGGTGTTGTCAATTACAGACAGGAGTACAACAACTTAGAGAGTGTGATGGGTATAGTTCTGAAACCATGGAATTCCCATGAGTCCTCTTCGGTATCTGACGTATCCAAAGCCCCAAAAGATAAGCCCCAAGAGAAATCACATAAGGAAACAGGTGGTGAGCCTGATCGTAAAAAGCCGTCCGAAACTCATTCTGACGATGATCGTCATATGTACAGCAGCGTTATATCACATGATGAATACGAGCTGTTTACAACATTGATTTATCACACTAAAAGCAATGAAATATCGTATTTATCGGGTGTTGATTCGATAGATACAGATAATATCAGCACAATCGTTGAACAAATTGTCGAAGAACGCAGTCAATTCGGAAAGCTCAACGATTATAAGATGATTTATTACAAAGAAACAACACCTGAAGAAACAAAAATCGCACTTATTGATTCTTCATACCTGACATTTAAAATAGTCGGCAGAATACTATTGCTTTCATTCGTTTTTCTTATGTCTCTCGGGGCTATTTTCGTGGTAAGCATTCGACTTGCACGTATCGCCTGCGAGCCGTTAGAAAAAGCTATAGAAATGGAGCGCAATTTCGTTGCGGATATATCACACGATCTGAAAACTCCGATCACTATCGTACTTACAAACAACGGGATACTGAAATCAAACAAAGATGATACGATAAGTGAACAGATGCAATGGATCGAAAGCACAGAAGCAGCCGCAAAAAATATGATGACTCTTGTTAACGAAATGCTTACTCTCTCCGAGATAGAGTCGATTGGAAGAAAAGTTGAGAAGTATGCCGTATCGCTATCATCATCATGCGAAAAATGCATTCTTCAGCTTGAATCTCTTGCATATGAGCATAATATTGAGATCAGAAGCAATATTGCAGAAGATGTTGATGTATTATCGACCACTGATTATACAGAGCGAATATGCTCGGGTCTTATCGAAAATGCCCTGAAATACGAGCCTGCGGGTGGGTGTATCGAGGTAGATGTTTTCAAGGATAAAAAGAATGCTGTAATTAAAGTAAGGAACTTCGGAAGCGTAATAAATGAAGAAGATATACCGCATATTTTTGAACGCTTTTATCGGGCGGATAAGACTCGCGGAAAAACCAAAGGACACGGACTGGGTCTACCGATCATCAGGCAAATGACGGAGCTTATTGGTGGAAGTATAGGAGTACAAAGTTCGAGGGAGGAAGGAACGGTATTTACAGTAACCTTTGAAATCCCTATCTGACAAATATATAGCACAGGACAGGAACTATTACGGTTTCCTGTCCGTTTTTGTTTTAGATATATATCGAATAAAATCTGAATAATACATGAAGCTTATCTGAAAAAATTATGAAATTAAACATTTTTAAGATTTTTTTAAGCAGTTTATTCTAACATATAGTCAATCCGGACGGAACGGTTTAACATTACAATCAAGAAAGGACGACAGCAATGAAACACATCAGAAAAAGGATCATAACTGCTATTCTCGCAGCTGCATTGTTGAGTTCGGGAACAACAGCATTTGCGGCAGGCACATCTCAAACTGCAGGTTCACCGCCCGATAAGCCCGGAAGCAGTACGACAACAAACGTTACCTACTCCGGCGCAGAAACGATCACCTCTGCAGTTTCACAGACGAATCAGACGTACTCATCATCAACAGCAGATCAGAACGCTTTGCTTGTCAACACATCGGAGGCGGTAACGATCGGTAATCCTACCGTTACAAAAACGGGTAACTCCGACGGCGGCGACAACTGCAACTTTTATGGCATCAACTCGGCGATCATGGCTAAAGGCGGCACTACACTGACTATCACAGGCGGAACAATAACCGCATCGGCAACAGGCGCAAACGGAGTTTTCTCTTACGGTGGAAACGGCGGTCATAACGGAGCCTCAGGTGACGGGACAACCGTGAAGATCTCCGACACTGCTATTACCACAACCGGCGGGAACAGCGGTGGTATCATGACAACCGGCGGCGGTGTGATGATAGCCGAAAATCTGACGGTAGAAACCTCGGGTCAGTCGTCCGCACCGATCAGAACAGACAGGGGCGGCGGAACAGTAACAGTTAACGGCGGTACATATACATCCAACGGACTGGGATCTCCTGCGATCTACTCAACGGCAGACATTACAGTATCAGATGCAGAGCTGATATCAAATCTCTCAGAGGGAGTATGTATCGAGGGTAAAAACTCCATTACACTCAACAACTGTAAACTGACTGCAAATAACACAAAGACCAACGGTCAGGCTACATTTTTGGATACTATCATGATCTATCAGTCGATGTCGGGAGATGCAGAATCGGGTACATCATCTTTCAATATGTACGGCGGAACACTCACAAGCAAAAACGGACACATTTTCCATGTTACAAATACAAATGCCGTGATCAATCTTGAAAATGTTACGCTTGTAAACGAAGACAATGACAACATTATTCTTTCAGTCTGCGATGACGGATGGAGCGGCGCTTCCAATATAGCAGAGCTTAATGCGGCAAAACAGACTCTGAACGGTGATATTCTTGTAGGAAGCGATTCTACACTCACGCTAAAGCTTACCGATAACTCAACGTTTACCGGAACGATCAGCGGCAATATCACAAATGCCAAGGGCAGTACAGTTTCATCCGAAACAGGAACTGTTAATGTTGTGCTTGACTCCACCGGCGAATGGAATTTAACAGCGGATACATATGTTAATTCCTTCACCGGGTCAGCCGATAATGTTAAATCAAATGGGTTTACTCTCTATGTAAACGGTACTCCGCTTAACCAAGCGGATATATCCGAAAACACCGACACTAATGCTGCCTCCTCTGAAAGCGATACAGGTTCGGGCAGCAGTGATACCTCACCTGACATGAGCGATACAGACAGACCAACTCCTCCGGATATGAGCGATACAGACAGACCCACACCTCCGGACATGAGCGATACTGACAAACCAACTCCTCCTGAAATGAGTGATACAGACAGACCCACACCTCCGGACATGAGCGATACAGACAAACCAACTCCTCCTGAAATGAGTGATACAGACAGACCCACATCTCCGGACATGAGCGATACTGACAAACCAACTCCTCCTGAAATGAGCGATACAGACAGACCCACACCTCCGGACATGAGCGATACAGACAAACCAACTCCTCCGGACATGAGCGATACAGACAGACCCACACCTCCGGATATGAGTGATACAGACAGACCCACACCTCCGAATGACATGAGCGATACAGACAAACCAACTCCTCCTGAAATGAGTGATACAGACAAACCAACTCCTCCGGATATGAGTGATACAGACAGACCCACTCCTCCGGATATGAGCGATACTGACAGACCCACACCTCCGGATAGCAGCGATACGGACAGACCCACACCTCCGGACATGAGCGATACAGACAGACCCACTCCTCCGGACATGAGCGATACAGACAAACCAACTCCTCCGGATATGAGTGATACAGACAGACCCACACCTCCGGATATGAGTGATACAGACAGACCCACTCCTCCGGATATAAGCGATACGGATACTGACACAAATTCCGATACCGAAGCACCTTCAACACATGAGCATTCCAAGAGAAAATCCGGTGACGTTGAAGGAGACGGAAAGATCTCAGCTAAGGACAGTATGCTTATTCAGAGATACGTTATTAACATCAGAAAGTTGGATGACACCGATCTTAAAGCTGCCGATGTAAACGGTGACGGAAAGGTTACGAACAAGGATGCACTTGAGATCTTAAGGTATACGATCAATTTGTCAAAGAACGATAAGATCGGTAAGGATATGGAAGAATAACCTTTGCAGGCGTCGATGCAGTATCGGCGCCTCTTTGTGTGTTAAACCAAACTGTCAGAAGGTTCAATCAGAATAAAAAATAGTTTTCTTTAACTGTTGACAAGTTAGCGGATAATAACTATAATAGAATAAGTTACGAAACAATCTGCTGACAAAAATATAGGAATATACTATGACAACTATGAAAGAAGGGTTTTACAATGACAAAAGCTACACTAAAAATAGAAGGAATGATGTGTGGTATGTGCGAGGCGCATATCTGCGATGTAATACGAAAGACAATACCTGATGCGTCGAAGGTAAAGGCGTCAAAATCGAAGGGTGAGGCGACATTTTTAACGGAGACTGCCGTTGATGAAGAAGAGCTGAAGAAGGCAATAGGGGATACAGGCTACACCTGTCTGAGCGTACAAAAAGAACCTTTTGAGAAGAAAAGATGGTTTTTTTAATGCAGCACAAAGAGTACGAAAAGCTATAGATTTCTTTTTCTCGCGTTATGGAACGAATTCAGATCATACGGCTTTTTCGTACTCTCGCTTTTTTACGGCTTCGGTCAGGCAAATATTTTTCAAAAATCTTGAAATTATGTATTGACAATACGATTTTAATATGCTATAATATCAATCGTTGAGTTAATCAAAAGCAGTGAGCTAATGAAACATTCGTGTTGCATTGTTATGAATATTGAATATGGTGGGTATAGCTTAGTTGGTTAAAGCGCCAGTTTGTGGCACTGGAGACCGTCGGTTCGAATCCGACTATCCACCCCATTTGATCCATTAGCTCAGTTGGCAGAGCACTTGACTTTTAATCAAGGTGTCCGGAGTTCGAATCTCCGATGGGTCACCATTAGCTGTTCTTAGTAACAGCTAATTTTTTTATTGGGCTGTCGCCAAGCGGTAAGGCAACGGACTTTGACTCCGTCATCTCGTGGGTTCGAATCCCGCCAGCCCAGCTTATAACCGGTGCCTTAAAGACTTTGTCTGCGGGTACCGGTTTTTGATATGTGTTTTATATAAATTCTAAAAAACAAGGATAATTCTTTGAACAGTTTTTTGTACATACTATGGAATTTAGCTATTGAATTTAGCCTTGAATTATTATATAATTAAACTGTTGGTTTATGATTATACGTTTTATCAACGAAAGGTGTGATTGGAGCTTTGTCTAAACTTGACCCTACCGTAAAAAAAGAAACCTTATATATAACTGCATGGGTGCTTATCCTTAGCGCTGTAATGCAGGCCGTGTTTCTTGTACTCGGCAAGTGGGGGATAGATGTACTGCTCGGAAATCTTCTGTCGGGTGTTTGCGCTTGCCTGAACTTCTTGCTTATGGGCATCACCGTTCAGAAGGCTATTGAAAAAGACAGCGATGATGCAAGATCTGCAATGAAGTTTTCTCAAACTATGAGACTGTTCATGCAGTTTGCTTTCGGAGCTGTCGGTGTGATTTTTTTCAATCCTATTGCTTCGGTCATTCCTCTTTTTTTCCCTCGTATTGCTGTGACGTTTCGTCCTCTGATGGATAAACGCAGCAACAAAACACATTCAGATAAAGGTGGTGAATGATTACCGTGAAAGAAAAGTCGCTTTCTTTCCGTATAGTCGATAGTCTTTTGCTCATCGGATCTATACTTCCGTTCGTTGTCGGCATTATGCTGTATATCCTTTTGGAGCCTGCATCGGAAGGTATAGAAATTGCGGGTGCAAAGATATATTTTACGCTGCATATGCCTTTGCAGGATCTACCGATCACGGAATCTCAGGTGAATTCCTGGTTAGTGATCGCCGCATTGTTTTTCCTGTGTCTTTACTTAACGCACGGCCTTTCGGTGAAACATCCGACACGCAGACAACACGCTGCCGAATGGATAGTAGAGACAACCGAAAACCTTGTCCTGGGCAATATGGGAGAGTTCTTCTCCGGGTTTGCACCGTTTGTAGCGGCTATTATGGGACTTTCGGCGTTTTCAAGCTTACTTACGCTTATAGGATTATATCCGCCGACATCAGACCTGAACGTTGTTGCGGGTTGGGCGCTTCTTGTGTTTATTTTAATTACATATTATAAAATGAAATGCGGACCCGTCCATTATCTGAAAAGCTTTGGTGATCCCGTACCGTTCCTTGCCCCGCTAAATATTATCAGCGAATTTGCAACTCCTGTTTCGATGGCATTCCGTCACTACGGAAATGTTCTTTCGGGATCGGTTATTTCGGTACTTGTTGCAGTCGGGCTGCAGGGTATAACACATATGCTGCTCGGCAGACTGCCCGGTTTTCTCGGACAGTTCCCGTTTTTACAAATAGGTATCCCTGCCATATTGTCTATTTATTTTGACATATTCAGCGGCTGCCTGCAGGCATTTATTTTTGCAATGCTCACAATGCTTTATATTTCTACGGGATTCCCGGAAGATGATTATAAGGAAAAACTGAGAAAGAAGAAATTAAGGAGACACTGATTAAATCGAGTGCCGAAGTTGCGCCGTCAGATTTTTAGGCAAATTGTGCGAAAAATCCGCAGGAATACTGACGTATTTCAGGTATAGGTCCCGGTATCGGTGAAGGCAACGCTGTTGCAAGTGCCTGCGAAGCAATAGGACGTCAGCCGGAAAGCAAAGGCTCGGTAACAACAACAATGCTCATGGGCTGTGCCGTTGCAGAAACAACAGGCCTTTATGCATTGGTTATCGCTATCCTTCTTATATTCCTTGCACCCGGCAGACTTGTAAATATTCTTGTGGATACAATGCTCGCTTTAAAGCAGTGATCGGGGAGAAATAATTATGCAGTCATCAGAGGTTATTTCTATTAATATATGGCAGATAATCATATCCCTTTTAAACCTGCTGATCCTCTTCCTGATTTTCAAAAAGCTTCTTTTTAATCCTGTTAAAAAGGTTTTCGCCGACAGACAAAAGCTCATTGACGATAAATTTGATGATGCAAAAAAAGCTCAGGAAAGTGCAGATAAGGCCAAAAGCACCTATGAGGCCAAGCTGTCTGCTGCCGATGACGAAGCTAAGAGTATTATCAGAACCGCCAAAGCAAAGGCTCAGAAAAAGAGCGACAAGATCGTTGGCAGCGCTAAAGAAAAAGCCGACGACATATTGCGTCAGGCTAAAACAGATGCCGAGCTTGAAAAGAAAAAGGCTCAGTCTGATATAAGGCATGAGATTGCAGAGGTATCTGCGATGCTTACTGAGAAGCTGCTTGAAAGAGAAATCAACACTGCCGACCACAGATATTACATAGATTCCTTTATTGATAAGATAGGTGAGAATAATGACGCAGACAGCTAAGGAATATGCCGTTGCTTTGTTTATTCTGGCGGCGGAGGAGAAAAAGGTAAAGCTTGTATCAGATGGATTAAAAACTATCTCTCAGACATTAAGACGGTTTCCCGAATACCTTGATCTGCTTGCGTCACCGAACATTCCCATAAAAGAGAGAACAGCCGCAATAGATAAGGCCTTCTCAAGCAGTGTGTGTGAATATGCAGTCAATTTTCTCAAGGTTCTCTGTGAGAAAAACAACATCAGGCTGATTCACAGATGTATTTCGGAATACGAGGATCTGTATCATGCTAACGACGGTATTACCTCGGCGAATGTAATAACAGCAGTTTCTCTCACAAAGAGCGAGAAGGAGAAACTGAAAGAAAAGCTGGAGAAATATTGTGGAAAAAAGGTCATCATGCACTATATTGTAAATGCAGCTGTATTGGGCGGCGTGATAGTTCATGTGGACGGTAAGGTGCTTGACGGAAGTTTGAGACGAAGACTCCGTGATATAAAGGAAGTGATTGACAAATGAGTCTGAAACCCGAAGAAATCAGCAGTATAATAAAGGATCAGATCAAAAATTATAAATCAAGAATCGAGATGGCAGAAACGGGTACCGTTATTCTTGTCGGAGACGGAATAGCAAGAGTATACGGTCTGCGTGAGTGTATGTCGAGTGAACTTCTCGAATTTGAGGACGGCACATACGGCGTGGCACAGAATCTCGAAAACGAAACAGTTTCGGTAGCCATTCTCTCGGATACAAACTCGATCAGAGAGGGTACAACGGTACGCAGAACAGGCAGGGTTCTATCGGTTCCTGTCGGCGAAGCATTGCTTGGCAGAGTAGTAAATGCCCTTGGTGAACCGATAGACGGCAAAGGACCCGCACATTGTTCGGCGACCCGCCCGATAGAGTCTGAAGCCCCGGGAATTATCGAGAGAAAAAGTATCTCAAAGCCTTTGCAGACAGGTATCAAAGCGATAGACAGTATGATACCTATAGGCAGAGGTCAGCGTGAGCTTATTATAGGCGACAGACAGACCGGCAAAACCGAGATCGCAATAGATACTATAATCAATCAAAAAAATTCCGATGTTCTTTGTATATATGTCGCTATAGGACAGAAGGCAAGCTCTGTTGTGCAGCTTGCAAATGAATTATCCCGTGCGGGAGCAATGGACTATACAATTATCGTATCGGCTTCTGCCGCAGAAAACGCTCCTATTCAGTATATCGCCCCATACACAGGCTGCGCTATGGCTGAATATTTCAGAGAAAAGGGAAAAGACGTACTTATTATATATGACGATCTGAGCAAGCACGCAGTAGCTTATCGAGCACTCTCTCTGCTTATCAGACGTCCGCCGGGACGTGAAGCATATCCCGGAGATGTATTCTATCTACATTCAAGACTGCTTGAACGTGCCGCTTGCGTAGCGCCGGAATACGGCGGCGGTTCTATCACCGCACTGCCGATCATCGAAACTCAGGCGGGTGACGTGTCGGCTTACATTCCTACAAACGTAATATCTATAACCGACGGTCAGATATTCCTTGAAACGGAATTGTTCCATTCAGGTATTATGCCTGCTATCAATCCCGGTATTTCGGTAAGCCGTGTCGGCGGCTCGGCACAGCTGAAGGGCATGAAAAAGGTTGCAGGTGAGCTGAAGCTTCTGTATTCACAATACAGAGAGCTGCAGGCGTTCGCACAGTTCGGCTCCGACCTTGACGCTGATACAAAGTCACGTCTTGCACTCGGGGAAAGAATTGTTGAGGTTCTCAAACAGAACCGCAACTCTCCTGTGCATGTAGGTTGTCAGGTGGCTATCGTATACGCTGTTATCAACGGCTATCTGAACGATGTTCCTGTGGCGGAAGTTCATGAATACGAAGAAAGACTTTACGAAAAACTCCACAATGAAAACAAAGAGTTTTTGGAAAGAATAGAACAAGGTTACTTCGACGACAGCGATATTGAAAGTCTTAAAGAAACACTTGCGGAAATGAAGAGGTGATTTTGTGGGAGCAGATACAAAAGCACTTCGCACAAGAATTCGAAGTGTGGATTCTACACTTCATCTTACAAAAGCAATGGGACTTGTTGCGTCATCGAAGATTCGTCATGCAACAGAAGTAATGAATAAAAGCAGACAATATGCCAAGGCGGTGAACAGTATTATCTCGCTGCTTACTGCTTGTAACGAGTGTAAGAAAAGTCCGTATATGAGAGAATACTCCGTTGGGAAAACACGAATTGTAATTATTGCAGGCGACAGAGGTCTCGCAGGCGGATATAATGCTAATGTGTTCAGACTTGCTAAGGAATATGCAGACGCAGATTTTATTCCTATAGGAAAACGCGCCTGTGAAAGGTATGGAGAAGGCTATACATCTGCAGAGCATTTTACACTTGAAAACGGCGCAGAGCTCTCGCTGAAGCTTTGCAGAGAGTTTTCTAAGGGCGAATATGACAGACTCGGAGTAATATATACAAAATACGTTTCTGTGATGACGCAGGAAGCTCATATCGAATGGATATTGCCTCTTTCAGAATCGGAAAAGAAAAGCAATGCAGGAACAATTTTTGAGCCTGATGAATTAACGATACTTAATCAAGCCGTTCCCGAGTATATCAACGGCAGGTTAATGGGTTTTATCAGAGAAAGCTATGCTTCAGAGGTCGCCGCAAGACGAATGGCGATGGATTCCGCAGGCAAAAATGCGCAGACAATGATAGACACTCTACAGCTTGAATATAACCGTGCAAGACAGGGTGCTATCACACAAGAAATTACAGAGATCGTCGCAGGAAGCGACGCAGAATAAAGGAGGGAGAAGAGTGGCAAAATCAAACAAAGGCACAGTAGCACAGGTCATGGGTCCTGTTGTTGACGTGCGTTTTGACGAGGGACATCTGCCTTCAATTAATAATGCCCTTACTATCCCCGTCGGAGAAAGAACGCTTACGGTTGAGGTAGCTCAGCATATCGGAGACAGCACCGTAAGATGTATTGCGATGAGTTCAACCGACGGTCTTAAAAGAGGTACACCCGTTACCGATACGGGCAAGGCTATCAGCGTTCCAGTAGGAAAAGAAACACTTGGAAGAATATTTAACGTACTTGGAAATACAGTAGATAACGGAAAAGACCCCAAAAATTGCGAAAGATGGAATATACACCGTACAGCTCCGAGCTATGACGAACTTTCAACTTCTACCGAAATACTTGAAACAGGTATCAAGGTAATCGACCTTATCTGCCCATATTCTAAGGGCGGTAAGATCGGTCTTTTCGGCGGCGCAGGAGTAGGCAAGACGGTTCTGATTATGGAGCTTATCAACAATATTGCTAAGCAGCACGGCGGTATTTCGGTATTTACAGGTGTAGGAGAGCGTACAAGAGAGGGTAATGACCTTTATAATGAGATGAAGGAGTCGGGCGTTCTCGGTAATACCGCTCTGGTTTACGGTCAGATGAACGAACCCCCCGGAGCAAGAATGAGAGTTGCTCTGTCGGGTCTGACTATGGCGGAGTATTTCCGTGACGAAGAGGGGCAGGACGTACTTCTGTTCATTGATAATATTTACAGATTCACACAGGCAGGAAGTGAAGTGTCTGCACTTCTTGGACGTATGCCGTCTGCCGTAGGATATCAGCCGACGCTTGCAAATGAAATGGGCGCTTTGCAGGAGAGGATCACCTCTACAAAGAAGGGCTCAATCACGTCAGTTCAGGCAGTATATGTGCCTGCAGATGACCTTACCGACCCTGCGCCTGCAACAACTTTTGCTCATCTGGACGCAACGACCGTACTTTCAAGACAGATCGCTTCACAAGGTATCTATCCCGCTGTTGATCCGCTTGAATCTACAAGCCGAATCTTGAATCCCGATATTCTCGGCAAGAAGCATTACCGTGTAGCCAAAGAAGTTCAGAGAATACTCCAAAGATATAAGGAGCTCATGGACATTATTGCCATTATGGGTATGGACGAATTGTCAGATGAAGATAAGCTGTTGGTACAGCGTGCAAGAAAAATACAGAGATTTCTCTCTCAGCCCTTCCATGTATCGGAGAAGTTCACAGGTATAGAAGGTGTTTATGTACCGCTCAGTGAAACTATCCGAGGATTTGAAGAGATCATCCAAGGTATACATGACGACGTACCCGAGTCGGCATTCCTGTTTGCAGGTACGATAGACGAGGTGCTTGAAAAGGCAGGAAAGGCGAAAAAATGAGTACGTTTAAGCTTGTAATATCAAGTCCCGACGGCGATGTTTTCAAGGGTGACGCTGAAATGCTTACGGTCAGAGGAACCGAGGGCGATCTTGCCGTGCTTGCAGGACACATCCCGTTTATTACATCGGTTCAGCCGTCTGACTGCAAAATACTGCTTGAAGACGGTACCGAGAAATCAGGACACACAGAGGGAGGACTGCTCACAGTTTCACCTGAACAGACAACACTTTTATCAGGAACATTTCATTGGAAATAATAACATCAGAGCCACATGAGCACGACTTGTGTGGCATTTTGTATATATAGGAGAAATAATCATGGTTAAACCAATTATAAAAGATATGTTTTTTCTTTCACAAAAATCACAGCCTGCAGCTAAAAATGATACGCAGGTAATAGAAGATCTTAAAGATACCCTGAAGGCAAACAGTGACCGCTGTATCGGTATGGCGGCTAATATGATAGGTGTAAAGAAACGTGTTATTATTGTCAATTTCGGTTTTATAAATATTATTATGATAAACCCGACTATAATAAAAAAATCTATGCCGTATGAAACCGAGGAGGGCTGCCTTTCATTGGAAGGTGTGAGAAAAACGACCCGATACAAACAAATAGAGGTTGAATTTCAGGACATCAGCTTCAAACGACAAAGAAAAACGTTTTCCGACCTCACAGCACAGATAATCCAGCATGAGATAGATCATATAAACGGTATAGTAATATGACAACAGCAAGTTTTTTGTAATGAAGTAGAAATGCAAGATAAAAAAGTTGTCATATTTGCCGATGATTAAATCTACAAATTTACATATAAATATATAGATATATTTTTCTTTACTGGTTTGTTGTACTAATCATTGGTGATATTGTCATAAAGTGAAATGTGGAAAAAATTTTCTTTACATTTTCCAAGAAAAGTATTATAATTATATAAACTACTTTGTATAAACAATAAATTATTTTGAGTTTATTAACATTATTGTTTAAAAACGATTGAGGTGATCAGATGAATAATAAACGAGGAAGTCCGAAGGGAAAATGGCGGATTCGATGGCTGCAGCAGGTTATGGCATGGCTTATTATTTTCTGTATGTCTATGAATCTTTTACCTGTTGATGTTGCAAACATTCTCGCAGAAGCTGTTTCAGCGATCGACTTTAATATAAGCACTGACGGTCTAACGGAATACGAGATATTGGATAACAGTATTCAGGGGACTTTGGTTAGGATCGAAGAAACCGTTGAAGAAGGTCAGACAGAAAAAGCCCGAGGATTGATTGTTCTGCAGGAAGACTACACGCAGAACCTTGTTGTAAGCGATATGCTTTCTGTAGTGATCGATCTTAACGGACACACGCTTCGTCCTCAATACGGTACACTTGATGAAAACCATATTACTGTATACGGAGAGCTGAAGATAATTGACTCTAAATGTGACGGTTCTCTGATGTCAGATTCGGTGAACGATAAGCGTGCCGTTACCGTAGTAAACGGAGGAAAGCTTGTTCTTGAGGGATGTAAGATCGAAAACTACTATTGCAGCGGTAACGGTGCGGCGATCCGTGTTGAAGAGAACGGATATATGAACTTTATCGACTCTGTTGTCAGCGGATGTAAGAGTGACCTGCAAGGCGGTGCGATTTACGCATATCATGCCGATTCGGTCGAGATAACCGGCGGTGAGTTATCTGATAACTCTGCTCAGAACGGCGGTGCTGTTGCATTCTATAAAGCAGACAAAAACGGCGAAGATTCCTTGATCAGCTACGATAATTTATCACTGCACAATAATACCGCTTCAAACTATGGCGGCGGCTTGTTTGTAGATAATGAAATTAACCTTGATCTGAATAACTGTAACATATACGAGAACACAGCCGCTTCAGGAGGAGGTATCTACTTCGGAGGTTCTGCAAATCTGAATCTCAGCAACAGTGTTATTTCAGAAAACACTGCAGAGAATTCGCATGGCGGCGGAATTTTCTTTAATGCCTCCGGTATAATGAACGGTTCAAAACTTGTTTCGACCGGGTCGGAATTTGTCGGCAATGTTTCCGAAAAAGGAAGCGGCGGCGGTATATTCTTTAACTCTGCTGTTACCAAAACACGAAACATAGTTGAACTAAACGATACGCTGATTTCGGAGAATGTCAGTGCAGCCAATGGCGGCGGTATGTATCTGTACAGCAAGGTCGATTTAACTATCGATGACAAAACCGAAATAACCAAGAACTCTGCCAAAAACCGAGGCGGCGGTTTCTATCTTTACGGTTATCAGTCAGGAGATAATATCTCTATAATAAATCTGAACGGCGGTAAAATAACAGAAAACACGCTTACCGCAGATACAAACAATAAGTACGGCGCAGGTATCTATACCGGTCAAAGCGTCAGGTATAACTTAAACTACGGTGAAATAAGCCGAAATACCAATGCTTATCAGGGCGGCGGTGTATATTCGGAATACTATTGTACAATTAACATACACGAAGGAATGTTGATTTCCGATAATGTAAACTATTCTCAGAGTGACACTACATATGGCGCAGGTCTGTGCATTTCTTACAACTGCAAATTTTATATGGACGGCGGAGAGATCAGCCGTAACCACGCAGACGGATGCGGCTTATATGGTGCAGGAGTATATGCAAATAACGGCGGCAACACATTCATAGTTTCCGGCGGAAAGATTCTGCAAAACACAGGTACATATGGCGGTGCGATTTATATGCGCGGTACCACAGAGATCGGCGGCACGACATATCTCGCAGATAATATCGTAACCGGTGAAGGAGGCGCAATCTATCAGGAGGGTGGAAAAATAGACATTGTCGATCAGGCGGTTATTGAGAATAACAAAGCCAACGGATGCGGAGGAGCTATCAGAACCAACGTAAATGTCGAGCTTCGCAATGAGCCTGTTATACGAAATAATACGTCCGGTAACCATGGCGGTGCTTTGTATGTTTATAATTCCGGTGCCAAGCTATTAATGAAAGGCGGACTGATTAGCAATAACTATGCTGCTAATTATGGAGGAGCAATATATATATGCTCTAATTCACCGTCAAAGCTTACAGGTGGTGAGATCAGCGGAAATGAAGCAAATTACGGCGGCGGTATTTTTATTGCAAAATTTAACGATCGTTGGTACGACAGCGCTGCACAGGTCTATAAACCTTATCTGGGACCTTCTGTAGAAGTATCGACAAATATGTCGATAAACAACAACACGGCGAAAATTAATGGCGGCGGCGCTTATTTTGCTGCTATCACCCGACTTGAACTGTATGACGGCGGCAGAATTACAGGGAACCTTGCAAAATCAAACGGCGGCGGTGTATTTGTATCGGATAACTCGTTGTATGATTTCGTTTCGGCGAGAGATAATTCTGAACACAACACGGAAGCATTGTATGTCGAAGGCGGTGAGCTTCATGATAACTCGGCAGATCTTATGGGTCGTGATATTTATGTTGTAGAAAAGGCTTCCCCGAATAAAGACAGACCATATTATGTACCGCCGTATCTGGTTGCGCCGAAAGCGTCTGATATGGAGAACAGTTCGGCAGGTGCATACTGGATAGATGAACCCGGCAAGACAAGTGTTTATACTGCTCTTAATAATAAAGAAAAGGTCGATAACAAAGAAACTCCGAATTATAGTGCTTATACATTTAATAATGTACTTGAAGAAACAGCACAGATCGGAACTATCGTCTATCCGAGCGTTCAGGATGCGATAGACGCAATCGCAAATAATCAGGCGGAAGGTACTGACATAATCCTGCTGCATTCCAACAGAGAAACGATAGTAGTACCCGATGGAGTTGAAGCAACTCTCGATCTTAAGGGCAACACGCTCTACGGTGAATCTGTCAGTGTCATAAAGGTCGAAGCAGGCGGAAAGCTTACTATGAAAGATACAGTAGGCGGAGGCAGGCTTACCGAAGGCAAAGGTACTGTGCATACTGACGGAGTGAGATTCGGCGGTGCAGTTTTTGTTGACGGTACCTTTATAATGGAAAGCGGTATTATCAGCAATAACTCGGCAAGGTGGGGTTCGGCAGTCGCTGTCAACAAAAACGCTGTTTTCAAAATGACGGGCGGTACTATTGAAAAGAACTTTTCCGGAGATAATGATACAAGTGCTATCGAAGTAAGAGATGGTTCTGTCGATATTTCCGATGCGGTCATTACGAACAATAAGAGTACGGCTGTCAGGATCTACAGAGCATCTCATGCAGAGATCAGAAACACTGCAATTACAAAAAGCTATTACTATGGAAGAGCTATATATGTAGAAAGTACGAGTCTTTTCAAGCTTGAAAACTGTGTCATTGAAGATAATGTGCTGCGAGACAGAGAGGGTATAATCTATCTCCATGTCGGAAACGCAGGTAAGGCATATGTTTCGGATACTGTCATAAAAAATAACTCATCGAATCATTCTACAGGTCTGAGACTTCAGAGCGGCACACTTTATCTTGAGAATACAGAGATTACAGAGAATTCTGCTGTAAACAGCAGCCCGGGCGGAGCTGCATTCGTAAACTGGACAACGGTATACTATAAAAATAATAAGATATATGATAACAAATCAGTATCAAACGGTGCGGATCTTTATATTGGTCAGTATGTGACCTGGATCAGCGATTCCGATGACGAAACGGATTACCGTGCCGTTGAGAATTGTTCCCTATCAGAATACAACTGCTGGTATGAGGAAAATAAGAATACGTATTATGTCGAGAATAAGGACGATCACAACCCGGAATTAGCTTACTTTTACAGTATAACGGATATGTTCCCCGACAGCAGATATCCGAATCGTACCGGATCGTTAACGTTCAGCTTCAGAGCCGATGTCAGTCCCGACTATGGCGATCCCGTTGCGGAGATTGTCGATACCGGACTGCAATACAGCACTCTGGCGTCCGCTCTTGCTGCTGCTTCAAAACGAGATGATGTGGATAAGGTTACGGTCAGGCTGCTCAAAGACGTATCAGAGCAGATCTCACTTACTGGAAGTACCGCTAAGATCACGCTTGATCTGAACGGACATACGATTACTTCTTTGCAGGGTGCAATGCGTATATTCTATCTTGCCGCAATGGACTTTACTCTGGACGACAGTGTCGGCGGAGGAAAGATAACGCCTTTGCAGAACGAGGATATAGATATATCTATGACCAGGGCTTTCTCAATCGAGGGCGTTAAGTTCACTCTCAAAGGCGGAGAGATCTCGGGCTTCAATTGTAAGGGAGCAGGCGCTGCGATCAGTGCAGGAGGATCTAAAAAAGTCGGGGATGTAACATATACGACCGATATTTATATCAAGGGCGGTTCGATAATCAATAACACTTCGGCCAGCAACGGCGGTGCAATTTATTTTGGTACTGCGGCGAATGCTAACAACCACTTTGAGATGACAGGCGGCTCGATCAGCAAAAACAAAGGTAATCAGGGCGGCGCAGTGTTCTTTAACTGCGGAAATTATCTCGACGGAGCTAAGTATTATATCATCGGCGGAACCCTTGCGGAAAATACCGCTGCAAACGGCGGCGCGCTCTTCTTCAATATGTCAAGCTCCGCTGCGGCTAATACAGAAACTATTATCTACGGCTGCGATATGAGAGATAACCTCGCAACAAGTCAGGGCGGCGTCTTCTATTTCAATTATGCCGGCAACGGTGATTATCCGCTTGTGATAGGCAATGATATAGTTCCGACGGTATTCAGCGGAAACAGGTCCAATAATAACTATTCGGTAGGTTATACTGATAACACCGTAAAAAACACTAAGGGTATTATTGTAAAGAACGCTGAGTTCAAAGAGAATTTCTCGGGCAACAGCACTACTGTTAGGCTTGCAGGTCCTGTTGTACACGTTAAAAACACAACGGTACACGACAACAGATCAAACAGCTCCGATGCTGCTATGACTGTCGGCGCAGGCGATATGCTGATAGAAAACTGTGAGTTTTACAACAACACTGCACGAGGTCTTTGTTCCGGACTTGATGTATTCACACCTAATGCGAACGTTTCTGCCGGTGAGAAAATTGTCAGAGATTGCAAGTTCTACAACAATAAAGCTAATTACGGCGCCAGCTTGTGGGACAGCTCACTTTATGATGTCGAATACAGTAATTGTGAGTTTTATGACAATTACACCTATTACGGAGGTACTATTACATTTAATAATACGAATACCAAAAGAACAAAGTATCTTAAAAATTGTAACATTCATAACAACAGAGCCATAAACTACGGCGGAGCATTTCTTAATAATAATCTCAGCTATCTGACGCTGGATATTACCGATACTGTTATCAGTGGAAACAGTGCAGGCTCAAGCGGAGGAGCTTTCAGCTTCGGCGGCACTACGAACAGGATCATTCTCAACGAAGGCACTGTTGTATCCGAGAACAAGTCAAGCAATGGCGGTGCTTTCAATTTAACGGCATGTCTGGAGATGAACGGAGGACGGATAGAAAACAACACTGCCACTAATAACGGTGGTGCTATATACACTCAAACGGATAGTGTAAAGCCGATTTATTTCTTTAACAAAGGAACTATTAACGGCAATACAGCTGTTAATTACGGCGGCGGTATTTACTATGAGGTGAGAGGCGATCAGGCTGATCGTATCTATGAGCTGCATGAAATAACAGGTGGCGTTATCAGCAACAATACTGCAGAATACGGCGGAGGAATGTATATAGGCACCTACTGGGGCAACGGCAATACAACCCCGAATGTAACTTTTTCGGGCGTAAAATTCATAGGAAATCATGCAAGGAGTAACGGCGGAGCGATCTACAATGCTTCTTTTGTCAGAGATACGGTTATCAAAGATAACTGCGTTATCACAGAAAACACGGCAGGCAATGTTGGAGGCGGTATTTTTCTTGCGAACCGCTTAACAAATGTTAAGGTACTTGAAGGAGGCAAGCTTTACGGCAACAAAGCCACTTTGGGCAACGATGCATATTGCGATCAAAACAACAACTACCGGAATTCTAATCTATTCCTTGTAAAGCCTTCTGATATGTTCTCGGACGGCGATCAACTTGCAGGCACTGCGTGGCTTGAAGAAAGAACGGGCGCAACAACGACCGAAAGTGTTAAGATCAGACCTCTTTCAAGAGCTTATCCCTACACTCTGCAATATCATAAAGTCGGTACAGTGGTTGCAATATACAATAATGTTGAATACAGTTCTGTGCAGGAGGCTATGGACGCCGCAAACAAGACCTCGGGAAAAACAGGCGAAATCATAATGGTCGCTGATTCAACGGAATCAGTTACCATTACAGCGGAGTTGAACGTAACACTGAATCTTAACGGACATAAGCTCGAAGGCGGCGGTGTTGCAGCTATTACCAACAGAGGTAAATTGACGATAGTTGACGAGAAAAAATCTGTTGCGGTTGGTGACAAGACGTATCAGCCCGGAGAGGAAGAGGGATATATTACAGGTGCGGCTTCCGAAGCAGGCGGCGGAATAAATATCGTCGGCGGTACTGTTACTATGAAAAGCGGAAAGATCAAAAACTGTATAGCAGGATCAAATAACGATAATGCAAGATACGGCGGCGCGGCAGTTGCCGTTACGGGCGGTGAGTTCATTCTCAACGGCGGCACTATCTGCGACAACACAGCAATACGAGGTTCCGCTGTGCTGGTCAGAGGATCTTCGGGTCGGTTTACGATGCTTTCGGGTAAGATCTGCAACAACGGTACGTCTACACAAAAAGCAAACACAAGCTTTGGATATGGTTCGGTATTCAATAACGGCGGTACTGTCATGATTATCGGCGGCGAGATCAGCGGAAATGAAGCTCAGTACGGCGGAGCACTTTACAACAAAGGCGGCACAATGAGCATAGCAGGCAGTTCTCCTGAAAAATGCCCTGTCATCACACAGAACAAAGCAGGTCAGCGAGGCGGCGCCGTATATGTAGAAAGCGGAACGGTTGTTACGACAAATTCATTATTTACATATAATCAAACGACGGCTGCCAAGCATGCCGAAGTAAATACTACAGCAGGTCTGTATACCTCAGCAGGAGGCGCTGCATTTATCAATACCGGTACACTTAGTATAGGAGACGGGACACGGATCGAAAATAATAAAGCGGTACGAGGCGGTGCGATATATCAGCATCAGGGAAATGTTCAGATTGACGGAACACGAACTGTCATCACGAAGAACGTTGCCACGCTCGGCGGCGGATGCGCACAATCTCCTATACCGGGTAACGCCACAACCTATATGTCTATCTCGAACGGCGCATCCGTTTATGACAATAAATCCACACTGACTGCGGCAGGAAACGACTTCTATTCCGCATGGGAAGGCTCGAACCGATATGAACAGGCTCTCGGCTCTCATGCAGACTACACACCTCGTCTGACGCTCAGACCCGCTTCCGAAATGGCAGTTGGCGACAGGTACAATGTCTGGAAAAACGATAACTACAAGGGAACAAACCGTATCGGCGATACGCTTATAGACGGTCAGTATGTACGGGGTGAGGTTACATACGGAAACGACATTCAGATTACTGCTGCTTACTATAATACAGATTTCTACGTTAATCTTGACAGCAACTTCCGTGTAGTTGCCCTTAATATCTTAGAAGTTGCCGACGGATCAGGCAACATGGACAACGGTCAAAAAATCGGCGATGTTGTTATGGACAACTCCGCCCCGCATGAAAAATCGGCAAAGGATCTTCTCGTTGAGGGAACGCCGGGCGTTGTTATGTCGAGTGAAACGTATACCTACAACAAAGAGCAAGTTAACTATATTGAGGTCAACGGTAAGCTTTTTGAACAGAATCAGATCGTTGAGTGGTGGGCAGGCGATGATTCATCAATCCATAATCGCCTTGTAAGAAGCTTTGATACGATCCATTACAGTCTGAATGTATCTCATGAGTTTACTCTCCAGAACGAACGGATAGAAGAACGTAATTATTATGGTCATATCTGTCTCAGAGCCGTTCTGCCGTGCAGTTCGGACAAAGCTACATTCTATAACCTCGCAAGCGACGGAATACATAATGCGGTTATCACTCCAAGTGTGGACGAGGACGGGAATCCCGTTCAGATCCTTACAGGATACGTTGAAACCGTTATTAAGCCTCAGGATGTTGCTTCGGGAAATGACCCTGTTAATATCTCAGTCGATGTCAGAGGTATGACTAACGGTCAGACTATCAAACCACAGTTCGAGTGCTGGTTCGAAGGCAACAACACCGATCCTCATGCCTTCAACCAAGGTGAAATCATCACTGTTTCGGCTGCACCGAAGTATAACGTTACAATTCTCAACAACACCAAGCTTACCCATACAGGATACTACGATATGCTGAGTCTTGAGGAGATCCCACTCTCCCTTGATGAAGGAGAACCGATCCCCGACAATGTTATTTACGGCACAATGCTCGGCTTTGGTATCACGGTAGAGCTCTACAATGACCCGAATATTAAAGGAAAACGAGGACTCGAGATACCCGAAGACGGATTGGAATTCGACCTTAGTATGAACGGAAAGTTGTACGATATGGGCGGAAACGTGATTGAAGGCGCAACGGGTACTCCGGTATTATGGGGATACAAAGAGAACAATTCCTCTGAATACGGAAGAAAGATCGGGTCGACCGTAGACGACCTTAACATGAGCTGGAACGATTATGATGACAGAACGAAGCATTCTTATTATGCTTATAATGCTGCTCCGTACAACAGCGGTGCAAATGCGTCTTCATGCTATGACGGCGGCGGCTGGTGGATCACCGAGGCACAGGCCGATAAAGATGAAGAGATAAAGGTACACGTAAAAGTCGACCGATACGCATTTGATTCAAGCAACGATCCTACCTCGAATTCGGACGGAGTACAAAGTGATCTGCTTAAATCCGAGGCGGTAAAAGCCTTTACAGCAGGTTATGTTGAGGCTATTTTACCCTATAATAAGCTTGAAGGCAACAAAAGACTGGACGGATACTACCAGGTTTATATGGACGCTGCCGTTACAAAGCTTAATATACGAAGTGCAACAGGTCAGCTGCCCGATGATGTTGAGGGTGCGTCTGATTTTACAGAAGAAAGACGATTGAAAGACCTTGCTGCGATGAACGAATACTACGGATTCAGAGATCCCGAACAGCTCGTCACCGACGGCTATGCAATAAACGAACGTCGCTACGCTGATAACTATGTTTCGGTAAAACGCAGCTTGATATTAAGTACAGGCGGCACTGCCGGAGAGAGAATATCAAAGTATAATCTGTTTAACGATGCGAATAACAAGCACATTAACGGAGCAGAGAGATATAACGATACAGGTGAGGGTCAGACACCGCTGGGTTCTACTGTTTATATAGAGGGCGGTATGAGCTACCAGAGTATGACTATTGACCCAACAAACCCGAACACTCCGTATTACATTGATCCGGAAAGCGATGATTATGATTCAAGTATGATTCAGCCTGTGGAGTATAAATACATTACGGCATTAAATATCCTGCAAAAATTTGATGCCGATGCGTTTACGCCTTACGGAACAAAACCGATCATAAATCAGCAAAACGGCACTAATCTGAATCAGCTTTTGGGAGATAACATTAAAATTTCAATTAACGAGGTTCCTACAACGTGGTCTGATAAGGCTACGACAAACTATAAACTGACCGTCCTCTATGCGGCAAAACCGCCTACCGGTGAGAACTGGACTATGGTTCATAAAACCGATACTGCGGTCAATCCGAATATTCCGTATACCGACAGCGGAGCTGCCGATATGGACAGATACCATGAAGAAAATCTGATCTATTTCAAGACTCTCGATGAACTTCATGAATATCTTGGAGCAGACGCTAAGTGTGTTGCGGTACTCTATCAGTTCAGAGACTGCTGTATCAGAAACGAGGGCGGCGTGACTGCATATACCAGAATGCATGTCACAGGAGAGTTTGAAAAGGTAGGTCAGACGTACTGTACCACGAACGAGGTTCGCGCATGGACGACTTACCGCCCCACATACAAGAAGTACTTTGCGCTCGGAAACAGCGTGGTTCATGACAATACATACAACTTCCTGTGGACCGATATGCCGTATGATACTAAAGCATACGGCGCATACGGTGAAAATACTCTGACGGTTTACGGTAAAGCATTACAGCCCGAGAAAGATTACACCACAGATGAGGAAACTTATATGGCATATACCGAAAATGAGGTATATAAAGATCTGTCCGCTGCTTATACTGTTCCGGAACACTACATAAAGACGAGGTACAGAAACGGAACAAGTGTCGGCGGTACTCATAACGGTATGACAAACGGAAATTCAATTCTTCTCTATTCCATAGATACAAGTATTCAGTTTAATGTATACACAAAAATAGCAAACTCGAATACGGTTAAAAAGGATTATGTTATTACAAACGGCGAAAGAGAGGTTCGCTACAGGGCTACTCCAAGCATCCATATCGCCAGCAGCGCCGTTAATACTCCGCTTGTTAGAAACGGAACTCAAGGTGCAGAGATCGAAATATCATTTGATATTCCTGAATATCTGCATTACAAAAACGGAAGTATTTTCTTTGATTACACGCATAGTAAATATAAAGAAGGCGATCTGAATTGGGTGGTCGAAATAGACGAGGTTCCGGGTGGAAACGGCAAAGCAACTATTACGGTCAAAACGCTTGTATCGGATATAGAATTGGAATTACCTGAAATATTCTTTGACTGTTCCATCGGCGATCCCGAGGACGCAAGCCGTGATGTAAGGAATTCGGGCACTTCTCTTACAATAAATGCAGGCATTTATGCTGAGTATTCCGAACAAAACCTTATTGCTGCACAAACACGTTACG
The DNA here is from genome assembly GCA_900315255.1 of uncultured Eubacteriales bacterium. Taxonomy (GTDB): domain Bacteria; phylum Bacillota; class Clostridia; order Oscillospirales; family Acutalibacteraceae; genus RUG592. The sequence goes on from OMYH01000006.1 coordinate 77,288, forward strand.
ACAGTGATGAAATCATAGTTAAGATTCTATCGCAGGACGGCGTCACAAAGGGTGTAAAAGAAAAAATTGTAGAGCTTGGCGAAGATCTTGTTTATACTCTTCATTACGGCAACACTCTTAATAGTGCAAGTTACGGTCTTGAGATCGCAGATATTCTTCCGCATAACGAAGACGGCAGAAAGACTGATTTCTATGGAGGCTACAATGTTAAATCTGTAGAGGTTGTTTTCGATCATCAAAACGATTATAACGAATTTATAAAAGCGAAAACCAACGAGAGCGGAAAACCAATTGAGAATACTATCTCAGGTATTATCAATTTCGGGAAAGATAATAAAACATGGAGTACAGCTCTTGCACAAAACACATCTCAGCTGTCTGCATTGGTTGATGAATTGAAGAACGATCTGCTTGAAGATGTCACTTATGTGACTGATGATGAAACCCGCACTGTAACTTACAATTTCATCGATAAGAATCTGGGCACGACTGCATATGACAACGACAACAAGCCAGTCAGAAAAGCCCCTGCTTTATATGCATATGTACCGCAGGTGAGCGGCGTGAGCAGAGTTACGATACGAGTTATATTGTCACCGCTTAAAACAGGGCAGCTTATTGAAAGCGGAAACGACAGTACGAAGAGCAAGACACAGATTGGCGGATGTGAGTATCACAACAGCTTCTATTTCAGAAAGCGTGTCGGCGACAGTACCTCCGGAATACATCCATCGGGTACATCACTTCACAAAAAACGCTCATCCGAAAACTCCACAGTTCCGCTTACATCAAATATAGTCAGCATTTCGGTTGTAAACAGAGTGCTTTCGGGTGTTGTATGGTTAGACCGGGATCAGGACGGATTATATAATACTGCTGATTTTGTTAATTACAATAATAAGCTTGCAAACGCCGAAAAGAAAGAGGTCGAATATCCGATCACGGGCGTTACGGCAACACTCTACAAAATTGATGACAACAACGACAGACAGCCTGCTTTTGACGTTCTCGGTCACCCCGTCCAGCCTGTAAAGACTGATAATCAGGGTAAGTATAAATTCGAGAACCTGCCTGAGGGCGATTTCATAGTAGTGTTCAGTGACCCCGAAAACGAGTATCAGATTAATTACGGAACATCCGTATACAAAAACAATAACAGACATCCGCTGCCTTTCAGCAAGCTTGCGGTAACGGCTCTGGATAATTCACAGGCCTCGAGAGCGAACAAGTGCGAGCCTGATTATGATCCAAATGATAAATCAAGTCTCGAAACCGCTTATCTTGAGAAATACGTTTCTATGCCCAATAAACAGGTTATCCCTGTTTCGCAGTATTCCAGTCCGAACTGGAACCTGGGATTGTATTTCATTGACCTTGATGTTAAAAAGCAGTGGGAAAACATGATCTACGGCATCGCCGATAATACATCCATTACCTTCAGTATTGTCGGCCGAGAGAAGCTTTCGGAAGAAGCAGTTTACGAAGGCAAGCTGATCATGACGAACGAAGACGGCTCTGTAAAGGGATGGTTTACGGAAAACAACGGAGAACCGCAGGAAATGGCTGTTGAAACGAAATCTAATGATAATGCTCACATTTATAATTGGAATCTCGCGCCGAATGTCAGGATATTCCTTCCGGCACAAAACGAGCTTGGCGAGATCGTGTATACGATAGAGGAACAAGCTGTTTCTGCCAACGGAAAATCTGTCGATGAGTACTACAATCGCTTCGGCGGCTTGACACAGGACTCCGTTAACATGAAGCAAACATACAGTATTATTAACAGCCAGATCTTAGGCTCTGTAACAATACTCAAGTTTACGGGCGCAGGAGATGCTCTTGACGGAGCACAGTTTGGCATATATCAGGTTCCGGGCGAGAGATCACCCGAAGACCACAGCTTCTACGGAGCGCAGGAGGGACTTGGAAACACCTATACGGACGCTAACCGCTATGATGTTCAAACTACAAAGACGTATTACAAGGTTATCCTCGGTAATGATCGGAATCTCACTTGCCTGACGGAGCTTGGCAGGTATGTTCCCGAAACAAAGCTGTTGGCGGTACCTGTTAACAGTACGACAAACAAATACTACACTGTTCACAAAGAAATCTATAACGGTCAGGAACGCTATTATTATTACACTCCGAGCAACGAAACATATTCATTCACCTATGATCTTGTTTTTGGTGGTCAGGAAGAGTATGAAGAGCTTCGGGTCGCAGGTATCATCGATGTGAATGATAAGTATGAGCATAACGGTCAGCTGCTTTCGGTTTATCGAAAGAGAATAGATCTGGAAACAATTCAGTTCTATTCAACAATTACCGTCAATCCGAGAAACTTTTCTACCGATGCTATTGTCGAGTTTAAGAACCTTCCGCTGTATGACGCCGAGGGAAACGCCATATTCTACACAGTAAGAGAAACAGCTTTCCCGAAGGGATTCACATCTCTTGCAGATTACAATTTGCTAACGGGTATGGATCTGTTTGATTCATATACCGATGACGATGGAAACTATGTTCATAATCTATGCTTCGAAATAGAAAATACCAGACTAATGAAGCTGCCCGTAACAGGAGGAAGCGGACTTTGGGGAACGGTATTCTGCGGTGTGTTTATACTTACCGTGAGTGTGACATATTTGTATCTGTCAAAACGAAAAAAGCGCAGCTATTAACATTGATAAACAAACCCGATCCGAAGGGTGGGGTACAGGTATCGTTCCCTGCCCTTCGGCAAACTAAGAAAGAAGGATGAATTCTATGAAAAAAACTAAGTCCGCTGTTCTGGCATCTATCCTCGCAGCGACGATGCTTACACTTGTGCCGCTGACAGGAATGAGCTTTATGTCTGTCAGTGCCTCTGCAAACACAGCTGCTATCGCTTGTCCCGAAAACGGTAATCTCAAAGAGGTTACAAAAACAGGTGATCTGAGCATTTCACTTCCCGAGAAAGTAACAGATCAGTTCAAGGTTAATGCGTATGAAATTCTTCAGCTTGTTGTTAACAAAGACACAACTATAGATGCAGCAGCTGAGATGACAAATACTTCGCCCTCGCTTAACCTCTATGTACCGACTGATCCGTATATCAATTTCTTCAAGACAGCTAAGGAAACCTATCTGGATGACACTAAGGAAGTAAAGCTGTTCAATGAGAACAAGCTGTATCTTACATATAATGCCACTGAAAACCATCTCGAGATCTCCAACGTACAGCCGACTCCTCCCGAGGGAGTACCCGTAAACGAATATTATATTGAGATCGACAATTCGGTATATAAGACAAACGAACACGCCGGCCGCCTTGACCCTAATTTCTTCGAGGGCGATCTCGTTTCAAGGATCGTTGACAGTCCGGCTGCTGCTACAGATATCACCGCAAGCTCTGCAAGACTGTTCTCCGATTGGGTAAGTCGTTATACTATCGCTAACCATGTTACAAAAACCAAGGAAGCACAGCCTGTTAAAGAGGGAGAGAAGATCACTTCATATAATCTGAAGGATCTCTATTACGGTTATTATGTTGTTATCGTATCCGACGATACAGAAGATACCGATCATTATACGGTGATCAATCAGAGCATTCTTAATGTACCTCTGGCAAAGGATGTTACATTAAAAACTACTCCTATAACCGTAGATAAGAGCGTAATTAATCAGGTTGACGCTAACCGTAAAAACAACGAAGAAGCCGTCACAAAGAATGACAGCACGACAAGAGCAGACAACAACGGCGAGGATAAGTATGACAAGATCACCGCAAATATCGGCGATATCCTCGGATATACGGTCGCTTCTCACATTCCTTCATATACAAGCTATGACTTTGAGATCGAAGGAACTCCGCTGCTCCCGCTTACAACAGAACTTACGGAAGATGGCTTTAATACAGCTATTGCAAACAAATATGTTTATACCTTCCGTGATACTATGAACTTCCAGTCTTTGATCGCTGTTGATGACGAAACCAACCACCTCAACGGACTTAAAGTTGAGGTAATGAGCGCCGATAAGTCGAGTGTGGAAAAAACTTTTGTTGTAAAGAAAACCAATGACAAGCTTGAATTGGTTGACAAGGATAACGCAGGTACGGTTGTCGGCAGACTCTGGGTAACGGAGTATACATCAACAGCAAAGAAAACTTTCTTCGCTGTCAACTTCGACATTGTTAAGCTGAAGGCTCTCTCACTCGACGGAAGAGATGTAAAGTTCATCTATAATGCCGAGCTTATGGGCGAGGCAGGCAGCAGCAATTCCGACAATACAGCGACAATAACATACAGCAACGACCCGTTCGATGCTTCGACAACAGATACAATAAGCCACACAAATTACGTTTATACATATGATCTTAAGCTCAATAAGAAGTTCAGCGACGGTTCCGAGAAGGATAATATTCAGTATGTTACGTTCAAGCTTTACTCCGACGCAGAGAAAAAGCACGCAATTAAATTTGTTTTGCTGTCAGACGGCAGCTATGTCAGAGCAGACAGCAATGACGTTGACGAAGAGAAAACTCCTACCGACATTCTCGATGTTAACGATACAACGTATACACTTCAGCTGCACGGTCTCGGAGAGGGCGTTTACTATCTTGAAGAGCAGCCGAACAATTCACTCAAACAGGCAGGCTACAATGTTGTTAATACTGTTGAAATAGTTGTTTCAGCAAAAAACAACGGTGCTGTTACGGATGAAACAAACTTTGATCTGTTTAAGACGATCGCTAAACCCGATGACACAACAGAAATACAAACAGGCGTTAACGCTAAACTCGATCAAGTAGACGTTGCTGTTTCTCCGTTCGCTGATGAATACGGTGCTCAATTTGACATTATAAACCAGAAGGGCTTCAAGCTTCCTCTTACAGGTGAGTACGGCAACTGGACTCTTGCAATTGCAGGTATCCTGCTGATAGCTGTGAGCGGTACTGTTATCGTACTTGTAAATCGCAGAAAGAATAAAAAATCAAATGAAAAGTAAGCTTGTTACATTGTTGGCTGCTGCGGGAATTCTTTTGGGTATTGTCATACTCGCTTATCCTATGGTGAGCAACATGCAGTTCCGCAGCAGTCAGCAGGAGCTTGCCGAATACTATGAAAATAGTATCAAAGATATCGCCCCTACAGAAATTAACTCCATGCTTGAAGACTGCTATGAATATAACGAGCAGCTTCTGAACAGTAAGGTCAGGCTGACCGACCCGTTTCAGAATGAAAAGGAACGCCTTGAAGAACATCCATACATAGACCTTCTCAATCAGAACGGCGACGGTGCTATGGGTATACTTGAGATCCCTGCAATAAAATCGAAGCTTGCTGTTTATCATTACACTGATGAAGAGGTACTTGCAAAGGGCATCGGCCACCTGCAGGGAACAAGCCTTCCTGTAGGTGGAAAAGGTACTCACTGCGTATTGTCCGGTCACACAGGTACAGCCGATAAGGAGCTGTTCACGAATCTCGATCAGCTTCGCGAAGGAGATGTTTTCTATATCAACACACTGGGGAATATTCTCGCATATAAGGTGGATCAGATACAGGTAGTTCTTCCCGAGGAAACCGAGGGACTGTACATTGACCGTGAAAAGGACTATGTGACTCTTGTAACCTGCACTCCCTACGGCATTAATTCTCACAGACTTTTGGTGAGAGGCGAGCGTATCGAATACGAAGAAGCCAAACAAATCGAGAATACTCAGGGTACGTTTATTGCACATACCTGGACAAAGCAATATATATACGCAATAATCGTCGGGGTATTGCTTTCGGTTGGTGTGATAATTGCAATTATTGTTATTTATCGCCGTATCTTAAATAAGAAAACACCCGAAAGTACCACTGAAAACACAGATAAAGCTGCCGAAGAAAATTCAGAACAAACTAACGATGAAAAGATTGATTAATATAATTGCATTGACAACATTGATGATCGGCTTTTTTCTTTTGATAAAACCATTTGCTGCAGATTATCAGGTCAAGAAAAACACACAGCAGGCAATAATTCAGTTTACCGAGCGTGTTGAAGCAGAGAAAATTGATTTTGTCAAGGAATTGGAAGAGTGCCTGAAATCAGAAGAGAATGTTTCTTTAGCTGATTACGGTATATTTTCCGAGAAGGACATTGACAAGGTTTATATTCCGGATATGATGTTCGACCTCAGATCGAGAGTAAGCGAAGAAACAAGAGAGAAGCTTCCGGAGATTCCGTTCGCTGATATTTATAACAGTATGTATGAGTATAATATCAGTATTTTTGAGAACAACCAATCTGAACTAAAGGACGTATTCAGCTATACCACAAATGATTTCGAGCTTGAACCGTACGGACTCAAGGACGATATAATCGGATTCATCACAGTTGACGCTATGAATATAAAACTGCCTATGTATATCGGTTCGAGCGAGGAACATATGGCTCACGGCACGACTATTATGAATCAGACAAGCATGCCGATCGGCGGAAATAATACAAACTGCGTTGTAGCGGCTCACAGAAGCTTCGGATTTTTTGCAAATATCGAGAATTTGTCCGAAGGTGACACCGTTATCGTTAACAATCTTTGGGGCGAAATGGGGTATAGGGTAATAAAAACTATCATCATCAGTCCTTATGATATTGATAAGGTAAAGATATATCCAGACCATGAATTGCTCACATTGATGACCTGTCACCCTTACGGGATCAACAACGAGAGGTATGTTGTTTACTGCGTCAGGGACGACAGCTGTCTGCCTGAAAGAGTACTGTATAATGCCAAGGACAGCGAATCGACGGACGATAAGACGGAAAACGTTACCGGGATTTCATCGGGTGAGATCAAGACCGACAACTCGGATAACGTTCAGCATGAACATATTAATCATGAAGAAAACAGTGATTTCTTTGATTTCCCTTCGGGAGAGGAATTCGTTTCTTCTTCAAAAAGCATACAATATGAGATCATAGTCCGTGTCATAGGAATAATAATGACGGGAATATTTATTATTATTTTTATTATAATGAGAATAAGCGAGCTGATCAGATCTATCAAATCACAAAATAATGTTAAATAGGATCTATTGCTGAAAACAGCGGACAGAATGAAAACTGTCCGTTTTTCTGTAACAAAAAAAGAATCAAAATAAGTTGTAATATGAGTTATTTTCTGATACAATAATATAGATATAAACAAATTTAAAAGATCGGAGTTGGTCAACAATGAGTAATAAACCGTCAAGAATAATAGCTATGATCCTTGTACTCGGAACCTTGATCTCGGCAGCAGGCTGCAGCAAAAAGCACTCTTCAAACAGCACACACCGAGGCGGCGGCACTGCCGTAGGAAATACGATCTCGATCAAACCAAACGATAATATCCCGAAACGAAAATCATCGGATACAGATGAAACCGATACCGACAGTGATGTATCGTCTGCGACAACAAGTTCAGAAACAACCACTTCAAAAACAACAACTTCTTCAACAAGCAGCAGTACGCCGAAGAAACGCGAGCCTTCTGTTGATCCAAATCTGAAGGTTGGAGTCAATTATACCGTAACCGGGACAAAGAACTACCTTGCTGTCAGAAGCGAACCATACTATGACGGCAGCAACGAGATCGCCAAAATGCACAACGGTGACGAGCTGACTGTTGAATCTCAAAATGTATACGGTGACAAGGGCGAGTATTGTTATATTACGGCTATCTCAGGCGATGCAGCGGGGAAGAGCGGTTATGTCAACAAGAACTACATCACACCGTCATCCAAAAAGACCACATCTTCAACACCGGAACGACCCAAGGAAGAAAGCAGCGCCCCTGCCGAAAGCGAGCCTTCTTCAAAGAAGGAGAAGCACGGAGATATCAATGAGTCGAACGTGTTTGTTTCGATCCCCTCAGAATTCTATTTTATGAGCGGAGTGGGCAACTGGTACACCGTAATCAAGATATACGGTGACGGCAGCTTCGAAGGACAATATATTGATGTAAATATGGGTGAAACAGGTACCGATTATCCCAACGGAACTACATATACCTGTGAATTCACAGGTAAATTTGCCGATGTCGTAAAGGTGGACGATTATACATATTCTATGCACGTCGTTTCCCTTGAACAGAAAGGCACGAAGGGCGATGAGTCTATCGAAGACGGAGTGAAGTATGTTGTTGCTTATCCGTACGGCTTTGACGATGCAGACGAATTTGAACTCTACTTGCCGGGCAGACCTACATATGACCTTACGGAAGACTTCATGAGCTGGACCCGGATCGGAATGCAGGGAGAACCCGAAATCCCCGAAGGTGTTTACGGATTATATAACGTGAACGGCAAACAGGGATTCAGAGGAGAAGACTAACTGAGCATAAAAACGAGCAGTGAGAATAATTCCCTGCTCGTTTTTTTAGCCATACTCTTGTTGAAAGCACACCCAAGTAATTATTATTTATAGAATTATTTCATACCCTCGGCTCAAAATTCATAAATTATATATTGCCCGTTTTAATAAAATATGGTATAATAAAACGAATGCGTAAATATGGAGAAGAATATGGTTGTGTTGGGAATAGATCCCGGTTATGCGATAGTCGGGTACGGTGGAATTGAATTTTATAATAATAAGTATCATACACTGGGTTATGGGGCGATATTGACTCAGGCAAACGAGAGCTTTGATGTGCGTCTGGAGAAAATATTCAATGAGATGAATGTTGTGATCGACAAGTGCAAGCCTGATGTGATGGCGATCGAGAAACTGTACTTTCAGAATAACCAGAAAACTGCGATAGACGTTGCGCAGGCGAGAGGGGTCATTCTTCTCTCTGCTAAACTGAAATCTGTTCCTATATTTGAATACACTCCGTTACAGGTGAAAACAGCTGTTACGGGATACGGAAAAGCAAAAAAGGAACAGGTCATGGAGATGACTAAACGACTTTTAAAGCTTGAAAAGATGCCTAAGCTCGATGATACAGCAGACGCACTGGCGATCGCTATTTGTCATACTCAGGCAAACGGTTCACCGCTCAGAGAATTTTTAAGCAGAAAGGGATAATTATGATATACAGTTTAAGAGGAACGCTAATATATGAAATGCAGGGCTTCGTTGTAGTTGAGTGCGGAGGCGTAGGGTACAAATGCAATACATCGAGGTCAACATTGAGGGCAATGCCTAAGATCGGCAGTGAGGTCACTTTGTTTACATATATGTCTGTACGCGAAGATGCAGTAGAGCTGTTCGGATTTGCAACATCGCAGGAGCTTGAATGCTTTAAGATACTCACGGGAGTGAGCGGAGTAGGTTCAAAGGTGGGAATAGCGATCTTGTCGGAATTTACACCCGAACAGATTGCGGTTTGTATCGCTTCATCCGATGCAAAAACTCTGACAAAAGCCTCGGGTGTGGGCAACAAGCTTGCACAGAGAATTATCCTTGAACTTAAGGATAAAATGAAAAAGCTTGGAGTGTCAACATCAGTATCGGATGTATCAAAAACTGCTGCGCCACATGCTGCATTTGGAAATATCCCTGCTGCCTGCGAAGCTTTGGCTGTACTCGGTTATACATCTGATGACGTAATGCCGATATTGTCGCAGTACGATCCGGGATCAAAGGTTGAAGAGCTTATTCATAAAACACTCGTAGAGATAGGAAAGCGATAAAAGGGGGAATTTTCTTGCAAGAGATGGATTTCGAAGATAGAATAGTGTCTGCCGAGGAGATACCCGAAGATACTTTAGGCTCTGATAATCCACTGCGACCCAAAACGCTCGATGAATATATCGGACAGGAGAAGGTTAAAGAAAATCTTAAGGTCTTTATTGAAGCCGCTAAGAAACGAGGAGAGATACTTGATCATGTTTTGCTGTACGGTCCGCCCGGACTCGGCAAGACAACATTGTCATCCATAATCGCAAACGAAATGAATGTTAATTTAAGAATTACATCGGGGCCTGCTATCGAGAAACCCGGAGATTTAGCAGCGCTTCTCACGAATTTAAGCTCGGGCGACGTGTTGTTCATTGATGAGATACACCGTATTTCAAGAGCGGTAGAAGAAGTTCTCTATCCTTCAATGGAGGATTTTGCTATTGATATAATAACCGGCAAGGGGCAGATGGCAGCGTCATATCATTTGCCGTTGCCTAAGTTTACACTTGTAGGAGCTACAACTCGTGCGGGTCAGCTCACTGCGCCTCTAAGAGATCGTTTCGGCGTGGTATTACGTTTGGAGCTGTATTCACCTGAGGAGCTTGCGCAGATAGTAACAAGAAGTGCAGGTATTCTCAATATCGATATCGAAGCTGACGGCGCACTGGAGATCGCCTCACGTTCGAGAGGTACTCCGAGAATTGCCAACAGGCTGCTGAAGCGTGTCCGTGATTTTGCTCAGGTCATGAGCGACGGAGTGATCACCTGTGATATTGCAAGAGTAGCGCTTGATAAGCTTGAAATAGATGAGCTGGGGCTTGACGCTAATGACAGGCGAATGCTTGAAGCCATAATTAAATTCTATAACGGCGGTCCTGTAGGACTCGAAACACTCGCTGCCGCCATTGGCGAAGAGGCTATCACCATCGAAGACGTTTATGAACCGTATCTTATGCAGATAGGGTTTCTAAGCAGAACACCTCGCGGAAGGTGCGTTACTTTTGCGGCTTGCCAGCATCTTGATATGATGCCCCCTAACGGAGCAATGGCAGGCAACCCAACACTATTTTGATATTTGTAATTAAAGGAGATTATTTAAATGGGCAGATTATTTGGTACGGACGGAGCAAGAGGAATTGCGAATTCCGAGCTTACCTGTGAATTAGCTTTGAATATAGGAAGAGCCGCTGCTATGGTTCTTCTCGATAACGATGATAACAACAACAAACCAACTATACTTATCGGAAAGGATACAAGAATATCCTCCGATATGCTGGAGAGCGCGCTGACAGCAGGATTATGCTCGGTCGGCGCAAATGTAATTCATCTCGGTACAGTCCCGACGCCTGCGGTGGCATTTCTTGTGAGAAAATATAATGCAAGTGCCGGCGTTATGATCTCGGCATCTCATAATCCGCATGAATTCAACGGTATCAAGATATTTAATTCCGACGGATACAAGCTGCCGGACGCACTGGAGGATAAGATAGAATCTATCGTTCTTGATAAATCCGAGCAGTATGCAGTACCTGTCGGTAAAGACTTAGGTTCTGTAAAAGCTGTACCGAAGGCAATAGACGAATACATCGAACATATATCGGACAGTATTGAAGGTACGCTTGAAGGGATCAGAGTTGCGGTGGACTGCTCAAACGGTTCTGCAAGCGCTACTGCAAGAAAGCTCTTCACAAAGCTCGGAGCAGATTTTGTTATTCTTAACGATACTCCCGACGGTATCAACATCAACGAAAAGTGTGGTTCGACTCACATTGACAACCTTGCCGAATATGTGAAAACACATGATATGGACTGCGGAGTCGCTTATGACGGCGATGCTGACAGATGTCTTGCTGTTGACGAAAACGGCGAGCTTGTAGACGGTGATTTCCTTATTGCAATTTGTGCAAAGGCACTAAAGGATGCAGGCAGGCTTAGTCACAACACTGTTGTAGGTACTGTAATGACGAATATGGGATTTAATAAGTTCTGTGAAGAAAACGGTATGAAGTTCGTTTCAACGACTGTCGGTGACAGATATGTTCTTGAAAATATGCTTGAAAACGACTATAATATCGGAGGTGAACAGTCGGGTCATATCATATTCCTTGACTACGGTACAACAGGCGACGGAGAACTGACCTCGGTACAGCTGCTCAGCATTATGAAAAAATCAGGGAAATCTCTCTCTCAGCTTGCAAGCGTTATGAAGAGATATCCTCAGGTGCTGATTAACGTGAAGGTTTCAAGAGATAAGAAGGATAAGTATTTTACGGATAAGACGATAAAAGCAGAGATCGAAAAGGTTAAGGATCATCTTAAGAATAGGGGAAGAATTCTCGTCAGACCTTCTGGTACAGAACCTTTGATACGTGTTATGCTTGAAGGCGAAGACTACATGGAGATATCAGGCTTTGCAAACAGTATAGCAGATCTGATCCGAACCAGACTATCATAAAACGGAGCGTTTTGTATGAGAGAAGCAGTATGGAAAGAATATGAACTTATTGATACCTCCTGCGGTGAGCGGTTGGAGCGATGGGGCGATAAGATACTGATCCGCCCCGATCCTCAGATAATATGGAATACCGAAAAAAGAAATCCTTTATGGAAAAATGCCCATGCACGGTATCATCGCTCAAAAACAGGCGGCGGAAGCTGGGAGGTATACAAAAAGCTACCCCAGGTCTGGAACGTATCATACCATGATATTGTTTTCGGGGTCAAACCAATGGGCTTCAAGCATACGGGTATATTCCCCGAGCAGGCGATCAACTGGGATTTCGTCATGAATAAGATAAGGTCATCGGGCAGGCAGCTTAATGTACTTAATCTGTTCGCATATACAGGCGGAGCAACGCTTGCGTGCCTTAAAGCAGGGGCAAGAGTCTGTCATGTCGACGCCTCAAAAGGTATGGTTCAATGGGCAAAGGAAAATGCCGTTTTATCGTCGGTTGCAGATCGCCCCGTTCGATGGATCGTAGATGATTGTCTGAAATTTGTTCAGCGTGAGATCAGGCGCGGAAACAGATATGACGGTATAATAATGGATCCTCCGTCATACGGCAGAGGACCCGGCGGCGAAGTGTGGAAGCTGGAGGAACAGCTGTTTTCTCTTGTTACAGAGTGCTGTCAGCTGCTTGATGAAAACTCGGCATTTTTCATTCTCAATTCCTACACAACAGGTCTGTCACCGAGTGTTATGAAATATCTGCTTGGCGTTACGCTTCAAAAAAAGCTCGGCGGAGAGGTATCTGCCGATGAAATAGGCTTGAAGGCTACAGATACGGGAATTGTATTACCCTGCGGCTCGACTGCGATCTGGGAAAAATAAATATAAGAGTTGGTAAATATGCATTTTATTGATGTAGACAGAGTCGTTTTCAGCTATGAGAACGAGGATAATAATAATACAAAGGTTCTGAAAGAGCTTTCTCTCTCGATCGGGAAAGGCGAGTTTATTGCGCTGCTCGGTCATAACGGATCGGGAAAATCTACTCTTGCAAAGATGTTCAACGGAATTCTTTTGCCCGACACCGGCGATGTTACGGTATGCGGAATGAATACAAAAAACGATGATACCCTGATCAATATCAGGCGCAAGGTCGGTCTTGTTATGCAAAACCCCGACAACCAGCTTGTCGCAAGTATCGTCGAAGAAGATGTTGCCTTCGGACCTGAAAACCTTGGTCTGGAGCCTTCCGAGATCCGAATTCGTGTTGATGAAGCTTTAAAGGCTGTTGATATGTATGCTTATAAAGATCATGCCTCATACAAGCTTTCGGGCGGTCAGAAACAGCGAGTCGCTATTGCAGGTATTATTGCAATGCAGCCCGATTGTATTGTACTCGACGAACCTACTGCTATGCTTGATCCACAGGGCAGGCAGGAGGTTATGGATACAATAGTAAAGCTTAATAAAGAAAAGAATATCACAATTATTCTTATCACACACTATATGGATGAAGCTGCTCTTGCCAACAGGTTAGTAATACTTGATAACGGGAAAATACTCACTCAGGGTAGGCCTGATGAGGTTTTTTCAAAAGTAGAGCTGCTCAAACGTCATAAGCTTGATGTACCACAGGCAGCGCAGCTCGCATACAGGCTGAAGTCATGCGGATTCAGGATCAATAAGCTTCCGCTGAATGCCGAGGAATGTGTAGAAGAAATTGCAGCGCAGTTAAAATAATTATTATGAGGAATATGGGATGTCGTTATTAGAAATAAAGGATCTGTCATTTTCATATGGGGTCGGAACTATTTTTGAGAAAAAAGCAGTTAATAAAGTATCGCTGAATATAGAAAAGGGCGATTTTATCGGTATTATCGGACACACCGGTTCGGGAAAATCGACCCTTATCCAGACACTGAACGGACTTTTAAAGCCTACCGAGGGACAAATAATTCTCGATGGGCATGATATATGGGAGAATCCGAAAAAAATTCGCAGTGTTCGTTTTCGGGTAGGGATGGTATTCCAGTATCCGGAATACCAGTTGTTTGAAGAAACAGCAGAAAAAGATATAGCTTACGGACCTAAGAACATGGGCCTGAGCGACAGCGAGATCAAAGATAAGGTACATATGGCTGCGGGATTTGTCGGGCTAAAACCTGAGCTTCTGAAAAAATCACCGTTTGAATTGTCGGGCGGAGAAAAAAGACGAGTCGCAATAGCGGGTGTTATCGCAATGGAACCTGATGTTCTTATTCTTGACGAGCCGACCGCTGGTCTTGACCCCAACGGAAGAGATATTCTTCTTGCGCAGATCGCCTCTTATCACAGAGAGAAAGAAAACACCGTGCTTCTTGTTTCTCACAGTATGGAGGATATATCTCAGATAGCGGATAAGATCCTTGTAATGAATAAAGGCAGAATGTTTGCTTTTGACGATACAAAAAAAGTATTTGCAAGGGGAGAGGAGCTAGAAAGCATAGGGCTTCGCATACCTCAGATAACCAAGATAATGATTGAACTGAAAGCAAAAGGATATGACGTAGCCACCGATATTTATTCGGTTGAGCAGGCAGTAAATGAAATAATAAAGTTAAAAAAACCGGACAGGAAAGGGTGAGTATATGCTTAAAGAGATTACATTAGGTCAATATTTTCCCGGAAAGTCTGTTTTACATAAAATGGACCCAAGAATGAAAATCATTTTACTTACCGTTTTTATTGTGTTTATTTTTTTGACAAAGAATTACATTTCCCTTGCGATAATGTTTGTATCGGTAATATTTGTAATACTTTTATCGGGCGTTTCTCTCAGGCTTTATTTCAAAAGCTTAAAAGCAATCATTTTCATAGTTTTGTTTACGTCTGTATTGAATTTATTCTACGGCTCAGGAGATCCGTTGTTTCAATGGAAATTTATCACCATAACACAAGCAGGTATTAATACCTCTATATTCGTTGCGGCGAGAATAATTGCATTGGTTCTGATCAGTTCGGTGCTTACATATACAACATCACCCACCGATCTTACAGACGGTATCGAAAAGCTGCTGAAACCACTGTCGGTATTTCACATAAAAATTCATGAGATCGCAATGATGATGACTATTGCGTTACGATTTATCCCTACTCTGCTTGAAGAAACAGATAAGATAATGAGCGCCCAGAAGGCAAGAGGAGCGGACTTTGAGAGCGGTAATATTCTTGAGAGAATAAAAGCGTTGATCCCTATTCTGATCCCGTTGTTTGTTTCGGCGTTCAGGCGTGCGTATGATCTGGCGATGGCTATGGAAAGCCGCTGCTATCATGGCGGAGAAGGCAGAACGAGGATGAAAGTTTTAAAATATTCTAAGTGCGACTACATATCACTAATTGTAGTATGCTTAATTTGCGCAGGAGTGATAATATGCAATATCAAGCTTCCGATAACGCTCCGAACAGGAATGTAAAGATAACAATAATGTATGACGGAAGAACGTACCACGGATGGCAGATTCAGGAGAATGCATTGAGTGTGCAGGAGGTTTTTCAAACAGCGCTGAGAAATGTTATCGGTGACGATATGGACGTAAAAGGCTGCAGCAGAACAGACACGGGGGTTCATGCAAATATGTATTGCATAGGGCTGAAAACATCCCACCGAATACCCGCCGAACGTCTGAAGGCTGCGCTGAACAGGCACCTTCCGGGTTCAATAGCCGTTATTGATTGCCTGGATATGCATATGGATTTTCATCCGAGATACGACTGTACACGAAAGCAGTACATATATAAAATTTGGAACAACGAAGTCAGGAACCCTTTTCTTGACGGTTATGCGCTTCATTACAGATATAAAAATTTTGACGAAAAGCTGCTTGACAGCGCCTGCAAGCATTATCTCGGAACACATGATTTTACGTCGTTCTGTACACCCGACAACAGACGTCCTGGGGATATGAGAAGGACTGTGTATCTGTCTGAGGTAAAACGTGACGGCGATATGGTGACATTCACTGTTGAGGCAAACGGCTTCCTGTATAATATGGTCAGAATAATGACAGGCACACTGTTGAGAGTGGCACAGGGAAAGATAGAGCCGGAGAGTATTCCGGAAATAATTGGGAGAAAAAACAGACAGCTTGCGGGTCCGACAGCGCCTGCTTGCGGATTATATCTGAATAAGGTCTTTTATGATTAAGTCGGGAAGTGATAATATGGCTGACAGAAAAGCAGTGTCAGAGAAAAAAAAGAATCCTAAAACTAAAGTCCTGATAGCTTTAGTTTTTCTCGTGCTGTTTTGCGCAGCTGTAGTTTTACATGCCAAATGGGATAAGCTTTCACCGGATAATCTCCCTGAAACCATTCTTCAGACGACGACTGCAAAAGAAGAATTCTCCGATAAGATCTCAGGTACAGCTGTACAGGAGAAGAATATTATCGACACCGGCAGCGGAATATACTATATAAGCGATACATCGATCCTTCAGCTGGACTACAACGGTAACAAGAATTTTTCATCTCAGCACAGCTATACAAGCCCCGTCATAAAAAGCTCCCAAAACTATGCGATCGCTTTTGGACTGGGCAGTGAAAAGTTTCGTGTTATTTCGCCTTCTTATAATGTGTATAACGGAACTCAGGGAACGTCAATAATAGACTGCGATATAAATTCCAAAGGAACCTACTGCGTGATGTCGGATAACACAGGATATCTATCTGTGTTATCTGTATATGATAAAGATAACAGTTTCATCTATTCGTATTCTTTTAACAACTGCTACGGCATATCCTGCACGATAAACGAGAACGGTACAATGGCTGCTGTCGGCACTGTTAATACAATAGACGGTGCGCTGGTATCTAAGGTGTATATTCTTGACTTTAACTCAGACAGTCCTTCGGCTGTGACAGAATATAACGACGAAATGATCTATGAGGTGAAATTCATTGATGATCAGAATGTTGCTGCGATAACCGATTCCAGGGTATCTGTCATTGATTCTTCATCTTCAAAGGAAACGTCTTATTCATTCGATTCGAAGTTTCTGGCGTCTTATGATCTGAGCTTCGAAGAAGGTATTGTGCTTGCATTGTCACAGTCAGACGACGGCCGAAACTGCAGAATAGTGGTGTTGGACACAAACGGAAAAGAAGTGAACAGCTTTAATACGGAGTACTCGGTATACTCCATGGATTATAAAAATTCCGTAATAGCAATACTGTCAGACAATATGCTATATAAATACAGCAATTATGGAAACAGCCTTGGAAGCTGGGAAATTGGTCATGACGCAAAAAGCGTGAGCATTATTAACAACAAAACCGCTTATATTTTAGGAGTTTCGGAACTTCGGAAAATACTTCTCGATTGACCTGCAAAATAATTAATTGTTATAAGGAAGAAAAACTATGCTTGATATTTTGACGATCGCCGTTGTCTTTGTATTCGTGATCATCGGTTATAAAAAAGGAATTGCACGAACTGCGCTCTCTTTTATGACTACGCTTGTTTCTGTGATGATCTCAATCTTTTTATCAAATCCAATAGCCGAAAAGATCTACGATACCGCTGTTAAGCCTTCTCTGACAAGCAAAATAGAAAGCACCGTAAAAACTGCGGCAACATCGGGAGAGAAGACTTTAATAGATGAGATACTGAAAACGCTCCCTAATCCTATACGAAATTCCCTGCCGAGCTTCAGCATAACGAACGAAAAACTTAACAGTGCCATCAGCAGCAGTGCGCAGACAGTCGAAGGCGTGTTAAGACCTGTAATTGTTTCGTTTATGACATACATCATTTGTTTCATATTGTTCATTGCAATATCAATAACCGCCAGGATCGTTATCAATATTATCTGTGACAAGATGGACGTAGTTACAAAAGGTGTGATAGACAGTTTCTTCGGCTCTTTGGTTGGGCTGATTGAGGGATTTCTCATAGTGACCGCTTTGACCTTTATTCTGCACATTGCTTTGCCGCATATAAAAGAGCCGCCGCAGCTTTTGTCCGATGAAACGATATCGCAGTCGTATGTATTCAAAAGAATTTACGACAGTGACATACTCGTTGAGTTAATTGAGATGACCTCGGGTTCGGCGAATACAGGTGAATTATAAAATCTTTTACAAAAAATTAACGCATTGATTAATGATATATGGTATAGTAAAAGCGAATATAAAGATAACAATATAAGACAATAAGGAGAAAAATATGCTTTGTGTAAAATGTAAAAAAAGACCTGCAATTGTTTTTCTTACAACAAATCAAGACGACAATTCAAAGGGTTATTGCCTTTCCTGCGCAAGAGAATTGGGTATAAAACCTGTAAATGATCTGATGGAAAAAATGGGGATCACCGATCAGCAGATTGATGAGATATACGACCAGATGGGCGATCTCATTGACGAGAACGGAGATTTTGATATGTCTTATCTTGGGGATATGATGAACGGTGCTCCACAGTTTGATGAAGAAAAGTACGACAGTGAAGATGACAGTGATGATGATTTTGTACACGGCGCACCTGCGTTCCCTCCGATATTCAATAATATGTTTGGAAGAAATGGCGAAGCATCACAAAATAATGAGGGAAAATCCTCCGAAACCAAAAAATCAAAGAAAGATAAGAAAAAATACAAGCACCTCAACACCTATTGCGAAAACCTGACCCAAAAAGCGGCAGACGGAAAGCTTGATATGATCATCGGCCGTGATCAGGAGATCGATCGTGTTATTCAGATCTTATCACGACGCACAAAAAACAATCCGTGCCTGATCGGTGAGCCGGGCGTCGGAAAAACAGCTATTGCCGAGGGATTGGCACAAAGAATCGCTTCGGGCAAAGTTCCTCAGAGGCTTCGCAGTAAGCAGATTTATCTTCTTGACCTCACTTCTCTTGTCGCAGGAACACAGTTCCGCGGCCAGTTTGAAGCCAGAATCAAGGGACTTACCTCCGAGGTAAAAGAACATGGTGATGTGATACTATTTATTGACGAGGTACACAACCTTGTCGGAACAGGCGATTCCGAAGGCACTATGAACGCTGCCAATATACTCAAGCCTGCTCTTTCAAGGGGAGAGATACAGGTGATTGGTGCTACAACCTTTAACGAATACCGCAAGTATATCGAAAAGGACGCAGCACTCGAACGCCGCTTCCAGCCTGTCACAGTAGCAGAGCCTTCTATCAACGCGACGATTGATGTATTGCTTGGAGTAAAGAGTTACTACGAAGAATACCATAGAGTAACCGTAAGCGAAAGTATTGTGCGCCGTGCGGTGGTTGTATCGGAGAGGTATATTACCGACAGATACCTCCCCGATAAAGCGATAGATCTTCTTGACGAAGCGTGTGTAAGCGCTGCACTACGAAATAAAAATGCCGATAAGTATTACACCATAAAGGCCGAGCGTGATGCTCTTGCACAAAAAGAAAGCGAATTGTCTTCATCCGATGAAATTGATTATGCCGAGCTTTCAAAGATAAGGACAGAGCTTGTACGGTTCGACAAGCGTTTAAGTCTGTTCTCGGAGGACGATCTTAATACAGCTGTAACCGAGGACGACATTGCCCATGTAGTAGAACTGTGGACAGGTATTCCCGCTTCCAAAGTCAGGGAAAACGAATTGAAGAAGCTTGCCGATCTTGACGTGAAGCTGAAAAGCAAGATCGTCGGACAGGATGAGGCCGTGGAATCCCTCGCCGCGGCGATCAAACGCAGCCGTGTACAAATAAGTCCCAGACGTCACCCTGCGTCGTTTATTTTTGTAGGTCCGACAGGAGTCGGAAAAACCGAGCTGGTCAAGGTTCTTTCTATGGAATTGTTTGATTCTCCTGAAACACTGATCAGGCTTGATATGTCGGAGTTTATGGAGAAGCATTCGGTTTCCAAGATAATCGGATCACCTCCGGGATATGTTGGCTATGACGAGGCAGGTCAGGTTACAGAAAAGGTTCGCAGACGTCCGTATTCCGTACTGCTGTTCGACGAAATAGAAAAAGCACACCCTGACGTACTTAATATACTGCTTCAGATACTTGACGAGGGCAGACTGACAGACGCCCACGGCAGAGTAGTCAACTTTGAGAACACCGTTATTGTTATGACAAGCAACGCAGGAAGCGACAGAAAAGACGGTATTCTCGGCTTCAATAAAAGTGAGAACGAGCTGGGTAGGGAAAAGGCAATGAAGGCTCTTGCGGATTTTCTCAGACCTGAGTTCCTGGCAAGAGTTGACGAAATCATCACCTTCAATGTTCTGACCGAGAATGATTTCAAGGCTATCGCAAGATTGATGCTCGATGAATATGTTGTTACCCTCAAAGAAAAAGGCATCGAATTCAACTATGACGATAAAGCCGTAGATTATATTGCAAAGAAGTCATGCGGAGGAAAAAGCGGAGCACGAGATCTCAGAAGCTTTATCCGCAAAGAAGTTGAAGATGCTATCACTAACGAGATAGTCGAAAAAGGCGAAGGCGGATTCGGCAAGGTTTGCATTACCGAGAATGACGGTCACATTAGTCTGACAGTTGAATAATTTATAATTAAACTAAAGCGACCGGGAAATAGATCTCGGTCGCTTTTAAGAAATAAGCTGAAATTAATAATCCCCCTATAGACAGCGCTGTTACAGCGTGATATCTGCAGGGGGATTAATATAATTCTATGTTTTAATCAATATGGCTCGCTCAAAGGATTTACAGCGCCGTTTTCGTCAATCTCTGCTTGTCCGATATATCTGAGTGCGTATCCGCAGCCGTTGATCACACAGTCTGAAGGATTATCGGCTATATGTACATCAAGCTTAACGTAATTCTTGATGATCTGATCAAGTCCGTTGATCTGACAGCCACCGCCTGTTAAGACAATACCGTCTTTGTAAATATCTCCGACAAGCTCCGGAGGTGTTTCTTCAAGAAGATCCTGAGCCTGCATAGCAATAGAAACGGCAATTTCACTGAGAGGTTCTGCAAGCTCGCTGCTTGAAAGCTCGATCGCCTGGGGAAGACCTGTGACAGTGTTTCTTCCTTTAACCGTAATTTTTTTATCAACATCTGGCTTGACAACCGTACCGACTTCAAACTTGACTTTTTCGGCAGTAACTTTTCCGATAACAAGATTGTATGTACGTCTTATATACTTTATTATCTCATCGTCAAAGCTGTTGCCGGCTAATTTCATAGATCTTGATGCAGAAATATCACCGAGTGAAATAACTGCCATGTCGGTCGTACCTCCGCCTATATCAATCACCATTCTGCCGTGCGGACTTCTTATGTCAATACCCGCTCCGATAGCCGCTGCCTTCGACGCTTCAATAAGGCTGACGTTTCTAACCCCAATCGACAGGATCGAATTAACAACAGCACGCTTCTCTACATCGGTTATATCGCCCGGAATACAAGCGACCACTCTCGGTTTAACGATCCTGCTGATGTTTGCTTTTCCAAGCTGGATCTTTATCATGTTTTCCACCAAAAAGAAATCGGATATTACGCCTCCGACAATAGGCTCGATGGCACTCAATCTCTGGGACGTTCGTCCTATCATTCTATATGCGTCACGACCAACAGCCACAATATTATCATTGTCTAAATTAATCGTAACAACAGAAGGCTCATCTAAAAACTTGCCCTTGTCAGCCACATATATCCTTGTGTTTGAAGTTCCCAGATCAATAGCAATATCTACACTCAAATTTACACATCTCCCATTTAAAACTCTACATATAAATTATATTATAGCAGAGATTGTTATGTCAATATTGTTTGATATAATTTACGGTAAATTCATTAATCTATCTTTTTGATAAAGTTCCCGTCTATTCGTGTTACGGGAGTTTCTACTATGAAAGCGTCTTCATCATATGCTTTTATTATTCTTCTAAGCTTATTGACCTCAAACTTACTAACAAAAATGATGAAGATCTTTACACTTTCTCCCGTAAACAATCCGTTTGCAGATATTTCGGTCATACCTCTGTTGAGTTTTCCCATAACATCAACCTGCATAGCTTTGGCGTCCTTCAGCTTGCTGAAAACCAACACCTGACTCGCTATATTTTGAGTATGTATCTTGTCAACCGCTATCGAATTGAATACAGAGTAGATCAGCGAATATATAGCTGTTGCGGGATCAAAAAGGAAGAGCATGATAGAATACAGCAAAACATTTGCAGCTAATCCTATATTTCCAACGCTGCCTTTACCTTTACGGGCAATGAGAAGCATACCTATAATGTTCATTCCTCCGTCACACGCACCGCCCCAGAGGATCAGCCCGATCCCTGCGCCGCATATTATTCCTGCTATGATCGTGTTCGTTATCCTGTCGTCAAGAACAGCATTGATCGGAATAGGTATGACTGATAAGAGAACTGTAATCGACGTAACAGCAAAAAGCGTTTTGATAATAAAACGCCTCCGCATTTTCTTCAGCGAGATTATGATCGCAGGGACGTTCATCAGATAATAGATAATGCCCGAAACATTGAATTGGTTAAACGAGATTCCTGTTCGTGTTAGCAGCTCCTGTATAAGTTGAGCAAAGCCCATCATTCCTCCCGAATACAGGTGAAGCGGTCGGAGAAAAACATTCATGCTGAACGAATAGAGCAGGCAGCCTATAAATATAATAGGGAAATTGTAGATCTCCTTTCTGAATGCCTTTCCTCCCGTATCGTCTTCTTTGATTTTCTCTTCTTCGTTTATGACCAGCTCTTTGACAGATTTCAGATCGTTAGTGTTTGTATTTTCTTTTGCATACCTTTTCTTTTTTTGCTTGTTTGACAAGAAAACCGCCTCCTCGGTATGAGTACCAAAAAGAATAATATAATTAATTTTACTATAAAAAACTAAAATATTTGTTAACATAGTGAAAATTCTATTAAACTTGTTATATTGATCCATAAAAAAACAGCCGAACAAAGATAATTCTCGATGTTCGGCTGGATAACTGATCACTTTTCTGATTCGTTTGATTTGATATTGATAAAATAATATCCGTTGATAACTATCGGCGCAGCTCCTTCACTGTATTCACAATGAATAACAAGATCGTCTGACAGCATATTGCCTCCGAAGGTAAATATATGAGCATATGTGTCATTATAAGTATAGATAGCACGACACGGCATACCGCTTGCGGTAGTATACTCACAACGCTTTATTCTGTTCATATCGTCATACTCAATAACTATACTTTTATCCGCCTGATCGCCTGTTGCTTTTTCAAAGTCAAACACATCTGCAGGACGGGCAAACTGAGGACCCGCAGTTTCTTGTGATACTGAAGATGATGATAGGGGAGTGCTGTCGGAAACACCCGATGCCGAAGCTGTAGCGTCCGTACCGCAGCCAGAGATACACAGAAGTAAAGCAGCGACAAAACTAAAGATAACTAACTTTTTCATACCTGCTCCGCATCAGCTTTCAGGGAAGAAGACTTCGGAGTTCTTTACATAATCAATAAGATTATTTGTAACTCTTACTGCGTCGTCTTTGTCTGTTCCTACACCTGTAAAGTAAATCTTAATCTTAGGCTCTGTTCCCGAAGGTCTGACGATAATAGCGTTGCCTCCCTTAAGCGAGAAAGCAATAACATTCGACTTAGGAAGGTTGATTTCTTTAGTTGCACCTGTTGCATAGTCCTTTTCAAAAGAAAGGAGATAGTCGGAACACTTAACAATATCAAAGCCTGCCATTTCTGTAAGCTTAGAGTTTCTTAAACTCTCCATGATATTCTTCATGGTCTGCATTCCAGAAGCGCCGTCAAACTCAAAGCTGAGCGTGGTGTTGTTGTAGAAACCGTACTTGCTGTACAGTTCATCAATAACATTAGCGAGAGTCTTGTTCTGACGTTTGTAAAATGCAGCCATCTCTGCAATAAGCATCGAGGCAACAACGGCGTCTTTATCTCTGACGTAGGTTCCTGCGAGATAACCGTAGCTCTCCTCAAATCCGAACACATAACGATACTCTTCATTTTTCTGCTCAAGCTCGAAGATCTGCTCGCCGATATATTTGAAGCCTGTGAGAACATTCTTCAGCTCACAGCCGTATTCTGCAGCGATCTTTTCCATAAGAACACTCGTTACTACCGTTTTTACGAGAATGGGATTCTCCGGGAGTGTACCGAGAGCCTTGCGGTTGCTGAGTATGTAGTTTGAAAGCATAATACCTGTTTCATTTCCGGTGATAAGACGATAATCATCGCCGTCAGGCACTGCTATACCAACTCTGTCAGAGTCGGGGTCAGTCGCAAGAAGCAGATCTGCTTTAACCTCACGGCAGAGTTTAAGACCCTCTTCAAGAGCTTCTTTGATCTCCGGGTTAGGGTAGGGACAAGTGGGGAAATTTCCGTCCGGCATCTCCTGTGACTTAACTATATGAACATCCTTAACTCCTGTTCTGTCGAGGATCTTTCTTACAAGCTTATTGCCTGCACCGTTCAGAGGTGTATATACAACTCTCAGCCCTGAGTCAACGCAGATCCCTTTATTAACGGCTTGTTCTTCAACCTTTTCAAGATAGGACTCATAGAATTCATCTTTCATGTATTCTATCATGCCCTCGTTCAGAGCTTTATCAAAATCGCAGAGCTTGACATCTTTAAAGCAATCAAGCTTGATTATCTCGTTATATACTGCCGTTGCATCATGATCTGTCATCTGACAGCCGTCTGCACCGTAGCATTTGTATCCGTTATATTTAGACGGATTATGGCTTGCGGTTACCATGATGCCCGCCTTACTCTTATGATATCTTACGGCATACGACACAACAGGCGTAGGCTGAAGCTCAGTGGAAAGATATACTTTGATCCCGTTAGCTGCCAATACTCTCGCAGCTTCGGCGGCAAAAAGATCAGAGTTGATCCTTGAATCATAAGAAATAGATACCGAAGAAGATTCATATTTTTTTGTCAGGTAATTTGCAAGACCTTGCGTTGCGACTCTGACAATGTAAATATTCATTCTGTTAGTACCTGCTCCCAGTATACCTCTTAATCCTGCTGTACCGAATTCAAGCGATCTGTAAAAACGATCATAAACAGCATCTTCATCATCCTTAATACTCTTAAGCTCCTCGATAAGACTGCTGTCGTCCGATGCGTTATTCAGCCACTCATTAAACAGCTCCTTGACCTTTAAATCCATAAACACATCTCCTAACACATAGATTGGTAATAATTTAAGACGCACAAAAAACAAAATCTCGAATATTACGCTATCGTATCCTATTATATCATAAATTTTATGCATTTACAAACAATTTGTGATAATTTTTTTTATTATTAAAATGTTAATTTTGAATGTAGAATTAAAATTTGTTAGTTTTATTGTTTAAGGTGAATTATACCATCTGATTTTATATATTAATGATATTTTTCATAGTTTATTCATTTGTTTTATTGTGCAATGCATAGAAAATGAGTTTAAAATACACAATCGCATAAATAATTAAGAAATATTTACTTTGCTACTTGTATATTTAATTGTTTTGATGTAAAATAGTAATATAGTATTTCAACTAAGGGAGGAATTCTTTTGTCCAAGAAAAAAGCAAAGAAGAACAACAACAATTCCACTGTAAAACAAGTTCAATCAGAAGAGAAAGTTAATGCTCAGAAAGCATTAACTGATGATAATACCGATGCAAGCTCAACAGAAAACAGCACTGCTGTTCCCGGGAGTGAAGAGAGATCAACACCTCCTGCAGAAACAATAAAAGCTGTTGAAGATGAGATCTCACGAGAAAGCGAAGCAGATCCTGAAGCAGCCGAAGAAGATCAGGGAAAAGCCGAAGAAACGCACGGCGAAGAGATCGCAAAGGATATAGAAGGAAAAGAAGATGAAACCGTCCTGACAGAGAATAAAGAGGAAGAAAAGGCGGACACAAGCGAAATCGGTGCTCCCGACGAGGAATCCGAAGCTGCTGACGCTGCCGAAAAACCGCTGATGCCCAGAAAGAGGAAGATCATCAAGAATAACCAGTTAGCCGTATCGTTTTGTATCGTTCTTGTGATAATGGCTTCGTTATTTGTCTGGAAATCGTTTTTCAACCAATCTCTCACAGGCAAGTGGTTCTATATACATAACGGAACGACCTCGGAAACACTGGATGACCCGATAGCATCCAATGACAGTATCGAACAGGTCAACGACTATTCGCAGAGAGTAGTTTATGAGTTCACAGATGACGGTGTTTGTTCGGTAACGCTGGGTACATTATCAGTGAGAGGCACCTACTCAACATATCAGACCGAAGAAGGAAATGTGCTCTCTGCGAACGTTTACTATCAGAGCTTTCCTTTGTTCTACGGAAGCTATAAATATGATCTGTCGGGCAATATTTTTACCGGCAGAAAGCTCACTATATACGGTTCGGAAAGTGAGTATGATATAGTTCTGGAACCGGGCGAAGGCGCAAATCCGCTGGAGAGATACGAGGAGGAGAAGCTTGACGAAAGACTCACAGGCAAGTGGAAAGACGCAGAATTCGATCAGTATTATACATTTACCGATGACGGTCATATGATCATCAATATTGAAGACCGACTGAGCATAGATAGTGTTTATACTGTTTTTGACGACGGATTGCTGCTTACGAAATACTATTCGGACACCGAACAGACTTACTCGTATAACTACACATTTGAAAATGACGAATTAACATTGAACGGCAATAAGTTAGTCAGAGTTGAATAATAAAAATATATCCGGGAAAACATGATATTTCTCGGATATATTTTTATGGAGTGCATTTACGTTTGAAAACGCACTCTTTTCCTTTAGCATATGGGTTGAATTATTGATAAAACCATACAATAATAAGAAAAATATTTTTACAGAAACATTTTAAGTACATATCACGCTACAGATGATATGGTATAATAATTGTGAAACAACAGAAGAGAAAATCAGACTACAAAAGGAGGACAACTGTATTTATGGAAAAGACATACAGAAGTACAAGGTCAAATGCAAGAGGTACGGTACCTGTTCCGATCCCTGCAGACGAGTATCCGGATGTGCCGATCATTACCAGACCGACATTCGATTCTTATATTTCGTTTGACGTTGAAACGACAGGGTTCAGTCCGTCAAAAGACAGTCTTACAGAGATAGGTGCTATCAGGGTGGTAAACGGTGTTATAGATGAATCAGAGAGGTTTATTTTCAGCGAACTTGTTAAGCCGTATAAGAAGCGGATTCCGGAAATTGTAGAACAGATAACGGGAATTACCAATGAAGACGTGAAAAACAAGCGGCAAATGTGGGAGGTAGTTACAGATTTTCTCGATTTTGCCGGTGACGATGTGTTGCTTGGATACAACAGCGCAAAGTTCGATATAAAGTTCCTTATACGTGCGGCGAGGTATGCAGGTATTATTATACAAAATCCTGTTTTTGACGTTATGAAATATGCAGTAGAGCTTAAAGTATCTCCGAAAGGAAAAAGAGTGCCGTCGCTGGGTGATCTATCGGAATACTACAGTATCAGAAATCCGTCGGCACACAGAGCTTATGCCGACGCTATAACAACAGCGAGAGTATTCGAGAGGTTAAAGGCAGAGGACAATACATATAGCTTGTTTTAAGGCATAGCTATTTTATTACAGGAGGATCAACAATTATGTGAGGTAGCGCAAGTTCAAAATGCAGACGAAAAAGAGCTTCTCAAGATCGCTCATGAATGCAGATTTGATCTTGATTATTATTACGAATAAAAACCGATTTCGGGTACAGTTATAATTACAATTTCAAATAATACTACTTAATCTTAAGGCAACACTTCATAAATCCGTCGGACGGGCATTTGCGGTGCTTCCTTAACACCTTTTTTAGATAATTATTAAAGTTACTTGAATGGATTCAATGAAAAAGGAATATAGAATTAGCAGATGAGGAGGGCGTGAGAATAAAATGCGTAATTATACAAAATGAATATTTTGTATAATTGGAGAGGGGGATTATATTCAAAAAGAGACCATCCCATATCTTGTGTAAACCTCCAATAAGGTGTAAAATAGAAACACCGAATTGGAGGTTTTACAAATGGCAAGAAAGAAACGCACACCG
>OMYH01000020.1 GCA_900315255.1 uncultured Eubacteriales bacterium
GCACCGCCCGAAAAAACGGATTTGATTCTTATCACGCGATTGAGATGGCTTTGTCAGGTCGGTTCAATCAGATTTGGTGTGGGGGTGCTGAATAGTTACCCGTAGGAAAAGAATTAAATTTTATTCCCCGCTCTCCCCGTTGCAGAAAACCGGTTATTAAAATATAATAATGTCCATAGAACAGTTCTAAATCTGTAGAGAAAGGACGGACAATATGAAAAAGCCGAAAATAGAACGTATCCTGACGGTAGGTACGGTCGCTGTGATATTTATCGCATGGATACTTGCTTCAACGGTCGGAGGAGTAAAGGAGCTGTTTATTCCGTCGCCCAAAAGCGTTCTGACTGCATTGATCGAAGTAACGAGAAACGGCTACAAGGGCAGCACGCTGCTCCAACACATAGGAACAAGTATGAAACGTCTCGTTATCGCATATCTGCTCGTAGTTGCAACGGCTGTTCCGCTCGGACTTCTCAGCGGCTACAATTCAAAGATCAGAGCGATACTTGAACCGATCATCGAATTCTACAGACCGCTTCCGCCGCTTGCTTACTACACTATACTCGTTCTGTGGATGGGCATCGACGAAGGCTCAAAGCTTGCTCTGCTTTACCTCGCAGGCTTTGCGCCTGTTTACATAGCCTGTGTAGCGGGTGTTATCCGTATCAAAGAAGACTATATTTTTGGTGCGCAGACGCTCGGAGCGAATAAGCGGCAAATATTCTTTTATGTTATCTTTCCGGCGGCGCTCACCGATGTGTTCACAGGACTGCGGACAGCGCTCGGAGTTGAATATACAACTCTTGTAGCTGCGGAAATGGTCGCCGCAACGGCGGGAATAGGCTGGATGGTTCTCGACGCGTCAAATTATCTGAGAAGTGACGTCGTGTTCATGGGCGTTATTATTATGGGGATCACGGGAATACTTCTCGACAAGATCATTCAGATCATAGAGAAAAAGACGATCCATTGGAAAGGCAGAAGCTAAAGGCAAAATAAATAACAAAGGGGAAATTGTCATGAAAAAATCAAAAATTATTGCAGGAATCTTATCAGCGGTGATCGCACTGTCCGCTTTTGCGGGCTGCGGAAATAATACATCGTCAAGCAGTGAGGAAGGCAAGGCGACAACAGTCACTATCGGTACGCTTGATCTTGTAAACGGCGATCTTATAGCTCAGTATGAGAAGTGGTACGAAACGGAGCTCGGCGTTGACGTTAAGATCGTCAAATTCGATTCGGGCAAGGATATCAACTCCGCGCTTGCGTCGGGAAGCATTGACATCGGTCAGGAGGGCACCTCTCCTGCCGCTCTTGCGATCGCGAGCGGGATAGACATTGAGGTGTTCTGGATAGGCGATATTATCGGTGCTGCCGAGACGCTCGTTGCAAAGAACGGTTCGGGTATTACAAGCCTCAAGGATCTTGAAGGAAAAAAGGTTGCCACACCGTTTGCGTCGACGGCACATTACAGTCTGCTCAATGCGCTGAAATTGGAAGGTATAGACGCATCTAAGGTGGAGATCATTGATATGCAGACCGACAAGATCAATGCCGCATGGCATACGGGTGATATTGACGCAGCTTATGTATGGTATCCCGTGCTTGGAGAGCTTTTGAAGGACGGCACTCCCATCACCGATTCCAAGCAGCTGGCCGACAAGGGTGTGGTCACGGGTGACACTAATGTTGTAAGCAGAAAGTTTGCGCAGGAAAATCCCGAGATAGTTACTAAATTTGTAAAGCTCCAGCTTAAGGCTAATGATATCATTCTCAATGACAGCGACAAGGCTGCCGAAGAAATCGCTTCTGTTCTGGAGATATCAAAGGAGGATGCTGCCGAGCAGATCACTCAGTTCACATATCTTACTGCCGACGAGCAGATAAACTATCTTGACAAATCTTTGGTGGCAACGCTTAAGGATACTGCGGATTTCCTCGTTGAACAGAAGAGTATCACAGAAGCACCCGACATTTCCGAATTTGAAAGCAGAGTAACGTCGGAATACGTAAAGGCAGCGGCAGCCGAGAAATAACGGAGGTGCGCTATGTCAGATACATGGAAAGAAAAGCTATACGAACCGTCCGACGAGCTGCTTTCGGTGAACAATGTCAACTATAACGGCGCAGAGCCGCAGACCGACGAGGAACGCGAGGAGCTTATTTCAATCGATCATGTCGATCTCAGCTATGGCGGCACAACTGGCGCAATAAAGGCGCTCGAGGATATCAGTTTCAATATTTTCCCCGGGGAATTCATCTGTGCTTTGGGTCCTTCCGGCTGCGGCAAGAGCACTCTTTTGAAAATCCTTGCAGGCTTTATCCGTCCGACAGACGGCTCCGTAAAGCTTGACGGTGAGGAGATCAACGGTACGGATTGGCACAGAGGGGTAGTGTTTCAAAATCCGCCCCTGTATGAATGGTTTTCCGTTCGCTCTAATGTTGCGTTCGGTCCGAAGATGAGGGGAGTGCCAAAAGAAGAATACGAGCCGCAGGTCGAGGAATATCTTGAAAAGGTTAATCTCGGCGAGTTCGCCGATAAGAAAATATATGAGCTTTCGGGCGGTATGAAGCAGAGAGTTTCCATTGCCCGTGCGCTGATAAACGACCCCGAGATACTGCTCATGGACGAACCATTCGGTGCGCTTGACGCGCTGACAAGGGAGAGCGTACAGGACTTGACGAGAAAAATATGGTGGGAAACGGGAAAAACTATTTTCTTTATCACTCACGATGTCGAGGAAGCACTTTTACTTGCTTCGAGAATAATCGTGCTAAGCCGTCACCCCGGCAAGGTCATCGAGGATATCAGCGTCAATTTCTCACGTCAGGTCGTTGAAGAGGGGGTGGCGGACGTCAAGTTCTCTCCGGAATTTTACAAATACAGAGAGCGCCTTCTTCGCTTAATAAATTCACAGTAAAGGAGTTTACTTATGTCTGACATTAAAGAGAGCTTTGGTGAGCTTATCGGTAATACGCCTCTTTATAGGTTCGGAAATTTCCGAAAAAAGTACGGGCTTAAAGCGGAGATAGTCGCCAAGCTTGAATATTTCAATCCTGCCGGTTCAGTCAAAGATCGTATCGCATGGGCAATGATCGAAAAGGCAGAGCGTGACGGAGATCTTAGAGAAGGTTCTGTCATTATCGAACCGACCTCCGGCAATACGGGAATAGGGCTTGCTGCCGTTGCTGCGGCTAAGGGATACCGAATAATAATTACAATGCCCGACACTATGAGTATCGAGAGAAGAAAGCTTCTTAAAGCGTACGGCGCAGAGCTTGTGCTTACACCTGGATCTCAGGGAATGAAGGGATCTATAAGCAAAGCTTATCAAATCTCTCAGGAAATCCCGGGCAGCTTTGTACCGAGTCAGTTTACCAACCCCGCAAATCCCGAAACACACAGAAAAAATACAGGAGCCGAGATCTGGAGAGACACTGATGGCAAGGTCGATATTTTCGTTGCCGGAGTCGGTACCGGCGGCACGATCTCGGGCGTAGGGCAATATCTGAAAAAGCAGAATGCAGCCGTCAAGGTATATGCCGTGGAGCCTGACACCTCGCCTGTCCTGTCAAACGGAAAAGCAGGACCCCATAAGATACAGGGAATCGGAGCGGGGTTCATTCCCGATACGCTCGATACCGATATCTATGACGGTGTTATCCGAATTACAAACGAAGAAGCATTTGAAACGGCAAAGGATATTGCGAAAACAGAAGGCTTGCTTGTAGGCATTTCCTCGGGTGCTGCCGCTGCGGCTGCAAAACAGCTTGCGTTACAGCCCGAAAATTTAGGCAAAAGAATAGTTGTTCTTCTGCCCGATACGGGAGAGCGATACCTTTCGACCTCAGCGTTTTCTGCTGTCTGATTAAAACAGACCGGCAAGCCCTGAACCAAAGCAATGAATAATCCTCCGTACCCGATCAAGAGTACGGAGGATCTTCTTGCATTTTTATAATAGACTCTGTACCGCATCGTAGATTTTATGCGCTGTAAATGAATTGTTCATCGTGTAAAGATGTATCCCGTCAACGCCCTCTGCAACAAGATCCGTTATCTGATCAACAGCGTATGCAATACCTGCGTCACGCAGTGCGATCGGGTTATCCTCATAGCGTTCAAGAATACGCACAAATTTAGTCGGTAACTTTATTCCGCAAAGCTTCACCATTCGCTCAATCTGCCTTTTATTTGTGACAGGCATTATGCCTGCTTCAATCGGTATATCAACACCGGCAAGCTGCGTTTTTTCACGAAATGCGTAGAAATCATCATTGTCAAGAAAAAGCTGAGTTATAAGATGATCTACTCCGCAATCGACCTTATGCTTTAGGCATTTAATATCTTCAACAGCATTTTTGCTTTCGGGGTGTGTTTCGGGGTAGCAGGCTGCGATGATGTTCAGATCATAGTTTTCATGAATAAATGTTACCAGTTCGTTTGCATGGCTAAAATCGCCGGTTAAAACACTGCCTTCGGGAATATCTCCTCGCAGAGCAAGTACATTGTCTATTCCGTTTGCTGTTATACTGTCAAGTATCTGTGTTATTTGCTCTTTCGTATGGTTGATACATGGCAGATGTGCAACGGAGCTCACACCGTATTTTGTTACGATGTCGGAGGCGATCTTTATTGTTTTGCAGCCGTTTTTGCCGCCGCCGGCACCGTAGGTCACGCTGATGAAGTCGGGGCGGATATCCGATAACTGCTCAAGTGTGTCGTATATAACACTTTCGTCCGAGTCTGGTTTTGGAGGGAATATCTCCAGTGAGAATACGGTCTTTTTCTTAAAAATATCAGCTGTTTTCATATCTTGCCTCTTTAGCTGCCGCAACGAGATTTTTAAGGCTCGTTACAGTTTCCTCAGTTCCTCTTGTTTTCAGACCGCAGTCGGGGTTTATCCACAGCTTTGAAACGGGAATACGCTCCGTCATCTTTTTGATCGTCTCCTTGATCTCAGCTTGGGAGGGGACTCTCGGAGAATGTATATCATAAACGCCGGGACCTACTTCTGTTCGGAAGTCGTTTTCTTTCAGTACATCAAGGATCGTCAGATCGGAGCGTGACGCTTCAAATGTGATAACGTCTGCGTCCATGTCGTCGATCTCCTTAATAATATCCGCAAATTCACTGTAGCACATATGCGTATGAATCTGAGTTTCGGGTTTTACGCCGCTGTGAACGAGCCTGAAAGCAGGTATCGCCCAATCGAGATAATCTTCTTTCCAATCGGATCTGCGCAGCGGGAGTTTTTCACGCAAAGCCGCTTCGTCAACCTGAATAATACTAATTCCGTTCGCTTCAAGGTCAAGCACTTCTTCACGGATTGCAAGGGCAATCTGGAGAGTGCTCTCCTTGAGCGAAATATCCTCGCGGGGGAACGACCAGTTGAGAATAGTGACAGGACCTGTCAGCATACCTTTCATAGGTTTACTTGTCAAACTCTGAGCGTATGTAGACCATTTTACAGTTATGGGCTTGTTTCTTGAAATATCTCCCCAAACAACAGGCGGCTTTACGCAGCGAGTTCCGTATGACTGTACCCATGCTTTATCTGTGAAGATGAAACCATCAAGGCATTCACCGAAGTACTCGACCATATCATTACGCTCAAATTCGCCGTGAACAAGAACGTCAAGACCAATTTCCTCTTGCAGCACGACGCAGTCAGCGATCTTCTTTGAGATAAACTTCTCATAATCCTCGACGGAAAGCTCGCCTTTACGAAGCGCAGTTCGTGCTGCCTTAACATCTGCGGTCTGAGGGAAAGAGCCGATAGTTGTTGTGGGTAAGAGAGGAAGCTTAAAGCGCGCCTTTTGTATTTTCTCACGCTCTTCAAATGACGGCAGTCTGATGAAGTCTCTGTCTGTAAGCGCCGTTGTTCTTTCTTTGACGGCAGAGTCGCTGCCTATTCTCGGTTCGCTGTGAAGAGCAGCATTATCTTTGTATTCGGCTGTCTCATTCGGAGAATGGGAACTGAGGATAGTTCTGAGCTGTGCAAGCTCTTCGAGCTTTTCCTCGGCAAAAGCAAAGTGCTTTTTATAGCTCTCGGGCAGCTTTACCTCGTTTGAAAGCGCGCAGGGAACGTGCAGAAGTGAGCAGGATGTGTTCAGCACAATGTTTTCAGCGTATTTTTTTATTTCATTAATAACGGAAACAGTGTCAGCATAATTGTTTCTCCAGATGTTTTTGCCGTTCACAATGCCTGCAAAAAGCACCTTATCCTTCGGGAAGCCGTCTGCTTTTATAAGCTCAAGCGTTCTTTTGCCCTCTGTAAAGTCAAGCCCGATGCCGTCAAGATCTGATTTGCATATATCGTTATAGCAGTCGCGTATATCGCCAAAATACGTCTGAACGAGTACCTTCACGCCCTGTTTGTCGGCAAGAATTTTTTTGTACAATGCGTCAAACAGCTTGATATCCTCGTCCGTCATGTCCATAACAAGCGACGGTTCGTCAAACTGCACCCACTCTGCGCCAAGCTCGCTGAATCTGTTCAGCAATTCGGAATATGCAGCGGCGGCAGCTTCCACGAAATCAACAGCACGTTTTTTGCCTGTATATCTCGCAAGCTTAAGAAAGGTGTATGCTCCGATAACGACGGGCTTTGTTACAACGCCGCTTTCAAGAGCCTCTTTGAACAGCTCAAACGGCTTTGTCCCTGCAAGCTTAATAACTGTGCTGTCGTCTATCTCGGGCACCATGTAGTGGTAGTTTGTGTTGTACCACTTTTTCATTGCGAGCGCCTTGACGTCGCCCTTCTCGCCCTGATAGCCCCTTGCAGCGGCAAAGTATGTATCGAGCGCTGACAGACCAAGCGCCGTGTACCGCTCGGGAATGGCGTTCAGCAGGAAGGCTGTGTCGAGTACTCCGTCGTAGAAAGAGAAGTCGTTAGACGGTATGTAGTCGAGTCCGCTTTTTTTCTGTAATTCCAAATTGTACAAGCGTATCTCTTTTGCAGTCTTTTCCAGATCGGACGCAGTTATCTCGCCTCTGAAATATTTCTCTGAGGCAAATTTCAATTCACGAAGTCTGCCAATTCTCGGGTAACCAATTATTGATGTTTTCATTTCCTATTCCTCCGGTATGTTTTGTCGGTATACTCATATTAACACATTCCGCGGAAATGTGTTAATATCAAAAAATCATACCGTACCATAGCTAAAAGCTATATCAGGCATCAGAAAGAAACGCTCTCAATATATTTATTCAGGTGATCAAGATAGCGATGGGTCATTTTATTCATGGGTCTGTCTGTGGTGATGATATACCCGATCTCCATATATTCATCGCTCTCCAGAGGTATTGCAACGATGTTGTCACCGTTAAGATCGGAGCTCAGAATACCCGATGAGATGGTGTAGCCGTCAAGCCCGATAAGAAGATTGAACAGCGTTGCCCTGTCGGAAACGATAATATTTTTGGGACTGTCGGCGGTTATATGAAGCTCCTCTGCGAAATAGAATGAGTTTTTGATCCCCTGATCGTAGCTGAGCCGTGGATATTCACGAAGCTCATCAAGAGTAACACTTTCCTTTCCTACAAGCGGATTCTGCTTGCTGACGAAGACATGGGGCTTTGCTGTAAACAGCTTCACAAACTTCATTTCCTCATTTTGCAGGATACGCAATATTACCTCACGGTTGAACTTGCTCAGAAAAAGTATACCGATATCGCTGCGGTGAGTGCGGATATCCTCGATTATCTCAGCCGTTTTCAGCTCGCGAAGTGTAAACTCATACTTATTTTTTCCGTACTCGCGCACAAGCTCCACGAATGCATTCACCACAAATGCATAATGCTGAGACGATACCGCAAAGGCTCTGCGTGGAGGTGGGGCAGCTTTGTATTCGCTTTCAAGAAGCTCGGTTTGTTCGACTATCTGACGCGCGTAAGACAAAAATCTTGTGCCGTCCTCCGAAAGATACACACCTCTGTTGCTGCGGTTGAATATAGTTATGCCCATCTCTTTTTCAAGTTCCGCAACTGACTTTGACAAGCTCGGCTGAGCAATAAACAGCCGAGCCGCCGCCATTGATATCGATCCTGTTTCTGCTATTTCTATGATGTATTTAAGCTGATTCAGTGTCATTTCAGATCTCCTGTTAATGTTTATAAATGCACAAATATTATATCACGTGTTGTATCGGCGGTCAACTGTCGGTACTCAAGTGGAAAAACGAAATGTTTTACCTTAGGCTTCCGATACTTGACTTTCGCTTCAAAAATGGTAAAATCAATGTAGTGTAATAAATCTTACTGATACACTACGATATGATCGACTATGGAAGGAGACAATAACCATGCCCGAACTGTCAAAACGAACAGAAAGCTTTACCGACTCGGTTATCAGACGAATGACGAGAATTTCTATTGAGAATAACGCCGTAAATCTCTCACAGGGATTTCCTGATTTTGAGCCTCCGAAGGAACTCAGACATAGGCTTGCCGAGATCGCAAACAAGGATTTTCATCAGTATTCCATCACATGGGGAGCACAGAATTTTCGTGAAGCACTTGCACGAAAACAGACTCGCTTCATGGGAAGAAATATTGATCCGAACAACGAGATAGTCGTTACCTGCGGAAGTACCGAGGCTATGATGGCAGCGATGCTGACTGTTACAAATCCGGGTGATAATGTGATTGTCTTTTCACCGTTCTATGAAAACTACTGTGCCGATACTATACTTTCGGGAGCAGAGCCGATCTATGTGCCCCTGTATCCACCGGAGTTCAATATCAATACGGATGAGCTCGAGGCTGCGTTCAAGCAGAATCCCAAGGCACTCATTCTCTGTAATCCCTCCAATCCCAGCGGAAAAGTGTTTACATACGATGAATTGAAAATAATCGCTGATCTTGCTGAAAAATACGATGTATTTGTCATAACGGATGAGGTATATGAGCATATCGTATATGAACCGAACAAGCATACATACTTTGCTTCACTTCCGGGAATGTGGGAGAGGACAATTTCCTGCTCGTCTCTTTCAAAGACCTACTCGATCACGGGGTGGCGTTTGGGTTATATTATTGCTCCGGCTCATATTGTCGAGACAGCTAAAAAGGTGCATGACTTTTTAACGGTTGGTGCGGCAGCGCCTCTTCAGGAGGCTGCTGTAACGGGGCTGAATTTCACTGATGGTTATTATAATGATCTGCGCTCTGTCTACACTAAAAAACGAAAGCTTTTTCTAAGCGGTCTTGACGAGATCGGAATATCTCATACTGTACCTCAGGGTGCATATTACGTACTTCTTGATATTTCCGAGTTCGGATATGAAAGCGATCTTGAATTCTGCTGTGAGCTTGCTGAAAAGGTCGGAGTCGGCGCAGTTCCCGGATCAAGCTTTTTCCGTGAAAAAGTAAATCATCTGATCAGGCTGCATTTCGCTAAAAAGGACGAAACCCTGTATGAAGCTCTCAACAGATTGGAATCTATACGAAGGAAAATGAATAAATAGATAATCGGAGCATTTCTGAAACTACCGATCATATGGTTTTGGAAATGCTCTCTTTTTTATTGTAACTGTACCCTTGAAAAAATAATAAACTGGCTGTTTCAAAGGTGACAGATATGATGTATAATGGTAATATCTTATCATGAGGAGGCAGTTGATATGGCGAAGAAAGCTGCCGTCATTAACGATCTGTCAGGATTTGGGAAATGTTCATTGAGCGCTGCAACGGCAGTTTTATCGGTGTGCGGAATACAGCCGTGTGCCGTTCCGACTGCGATTTTTACAAATCAAACCGGGTATCCAAAATATCGCTGTGTAGATTTTACAGAGCATCTCGGTGCTTATACAGAGATATGGAAAAACGACAATGTGCGGTTCGATGGAATTTACAGCGGATATATCGCAAATGAGGCGCAGATAGATTTTATCATTGATTTCATACACACCTTCAAAACCAAAGATACACTTGTTCTCGTAGACCCCGTGATGGGTGACAACGGAAAAATTTACAAAAGCTATAACTCCGAAATGTGCAGGAAAATGGGTTCTCTTGTAAAAAAAGCTGATATGATCACGCCGAATCTGACAGAGCTTTGTATTCTGTCTAACAAAGATCACGATATGATTTCACGGCTCCCGATAAGAGAGAGGATCAAAGCTATTAAAGAAATGGCAAACAGGCTGATACAGCAAGGCTGTCGTGCGGTTGTTGTTACAGGGATAATCAATGGGAAGTATGTGTACAATTATTTGTTTTCGGAAAATGAGGAGCTTGTCATTCGTTCGCGATATTATAAAGCGAGCTTCTCGGGAACGGGCGACCTTTTCGCTTCTGCACTTTTTGCAAAGCTGCTGTGCGGCTTTGGCAGCGGATCGGCGCTGAAAACGGCTTCCGAATTTATAGAGAACTCGGTTGCCGACACAATAACTTGTCAAAGCTTCGACCCGAATGACGGTGTTGAATTTGAGAAAAATCTTATTTATCTTGTGAAAGGAGATAATCCAAATGAATGAAAAGAACAGCGAACGAATCAGACTAATTGCATTGTCGGGAATGTTTGCGGCTATGATAACGGTAATGACGACGTTCATCAGAATACCCGCGTCCCACAATGGGTACACACACGCAGGCGACTCAATGATATACCTTGCGGCAATGGTGCTGCCAGCACCTTTCGCAGCTGCAGCGTCTTCGGTGGGTGGTTTTATGGCAGACATTCTTGCAGGTGCGCCCGAGTGGGCTTTTGCTACGGCGATCATCAAGGCAATAAATACTTTGCCGTTTATAGCAGTGCGGTATTACCTGAAAAAGCTCGGCAGAGTCAACAGAATAATATCGCCTTATTCTATCGCAATGCTTATACCGACAAGCCTCGTGACTATAGTCGGATATTATATAGCAGAGGGCTTGATGTTCGGCTTTGAAGCGTCACTTGTAACGACGCTTATAACAGGTTGGCTTCAGCCGACAGCAGGAGCAGCGGTATTTATTCTTGTCGGCGGCGCTTTGGACGGTATCGGCTTCAAATCAAAAATATACCCCGGAATTATGCTTGCCGGAGGAAAAGCAAAGGAGAAAATGTTATGAGCGAAAAGAAGGACGAAATAGTGTACACGTACAAATCGAATGTTTATCTGAACATCACAAACGCCTGTCCGTGCAATTGTGAATTTTGTATCCGCAGAACGACCGATACAGTCGGCGAATCGAGCAGCCTGTGGCTGTCGCACAACCCCTCCTTTGAGGACGTGAAAGCGGCGATAGACAGCTTTGATTTCACAGATTATACCGAAGCCGTATTCTGCGGCTATGGCGAACCGACTGCGTCGTTTGATGTGTTGATAAAAACAGCAAAATATCTGCGCCAGATGGGCATAAAAACAAGGCTAAACACAAACGGTCTTGGGAATCTCATTCATAAGCGTGATATTACAAAGGAAATTTGCGATAATATCGACTTCATTTCGATCAGTATGAACGAATCTGACGCGAAAAAATATGACGCGATCGTTCACCCCGTTTTCGGGATAAAATCATTTGACACCATGCTCGATTTCGGAAGATCATGCAGAAAATACACCGAAAATGTCGCTTTTACTGTCGTTGACGTTATCGGTGAGGAGGAAATCGCAGAGTGCCGCAGGATCGCAGAAAGCTTAGGAATTCCGCTTAGAGTGAGAAAATACTCAAAGGAATACTGACTGAGAATATTTTCGGGTCGGTAAGTCGTAAACCTCCGAAAAAAATTAGATTTTATTCCGATTTACAAACAGACGTCATCTGCGTATAATTATGACAGTGGGTGACAGAAAACGCATCCTTAAAAATAAGGGTGCGTAATTATTTAAGATATAAACCTACTAAATACATATGCTTACGGTAATAGACGTGGAGAGGAAGGGCGTTCGTTATGCAGTATTCTACAAAATTGCACGGACACAATTGGCGAATGTGCCGATGTTGAAAGAGATAATACAGACATCATTATAACATAGTGAAGGAGAAATAATCATGATAAAGAAAAGAATGATCAGCCTTATTTTAGCAGCAGCGGCAGCCGCGACGGTGCTTTCCGCTTGCTCCGATACTACCGCGGATAGCTCCTCCGAGAAATCCGCAGCAGCATCCGAAGGTGCGGCGCAGGCAGAAAAGATCACGCTCACAAACGTATCTTACGATCCGACACGAGAGCTTTATCAGAACTACAACGAGCTTTTTGTCGATTACTACAAAACCACCTACGGCGGCGATATTGAGGTAATCCAGTCGCACGGCGGCTCGGGAAGTCAGGCACGTTCCGTTATCGAAGGCTCGGAGGCCGACGTCGTAACGCTTGCGCTTGCACACGATATCACGCTGATCGAGCAGTCGGGGCTTATCGACAGCGGCTGGCTCGACGAATTCGATCTGTCGAGTTCTCCGTACACATCTACGATCGTTTTCCTCGTCAGAAAGGGAAACCCCAAGCAGCTTAAGGACTGGGACGATCTCACAAAGGACGGTGTTGAGATAATCAATCCCGACCCCAAGAGCAGCGGCGGCGCTTGCTGGAATTTCCTTGCGGCGTGGAAATATGCGCTCGATAAAAACGGCAATGATGAGGAAAAGGCAAAAGAATTCGTTAGAAAGCTTTATGCAAATGTTACCGTAATGGATTCGGGCGCAAGAGGCGCGACGACAACATTTGTTGAGAACGGTCAGGGCGATGTGCTTATCGCATGGGAGAACGAAGCTATCAACAGCGTCAAGGAGTACCCCGACGATTATGAGATCGTGACGCCGAGTGTTTCTATTCTTGCCCAGCCAAGCGTTGCAATCGTTGATGCTAACGCCGAGAAAAACGGTACTGCAGATGCTGCCAAGATATACCTTGAATATCTCTATTCCGACGAAGCTCAGAAGATCATCGGAGAAAACGGCTACAGACCGACGAACGAGGAGATACTCAACAGCTTCTCCGACAAATTTGATCTCAATGTAAATCTCTGCACAATCGACGATTTCGGCGGCTGGGACGCAGCCTATGAGACATTCTTCGACGATGGTGCGATCTTTGACGAGATCTACGATTATTAAAGTGATGTGCCGTATTCCGAATGCGGAATACGGTGCTCATTCTACCGAAAGAGGTGAGAGAATTGAAGCTAAAAAGAAGAGGAAGAACGACAAACGTTATACCCGGCTTTAAACTAACTTTAGGGATAACGATACTGATGGTATCGCTTCTGATATTGATACCGCTTGCGTCGGTGCTTGTGTTTTCGTTCAGACTATCACCTGCGGAATTTGTAAAGCTAATTACTGCCAAAAACGTGGTGAGTGCATTTAAAACGAGTATAATTTGCTCGCTTATCGCAGCATTAATTAACAGTATTTTCGGACTTATACTTGCATGGGTTCTTGTGAAATATGAATTCCCGGGAAAAAGAATTCTCGACGGGCTTATTGAGCTGCCGTTCGCGCTTCCCACTGCAGTTGCCGGAATTACTCTCTCAAAGATGTATTCAAACACGGGCTTTCCGGGCAAATATTTCTCAAGCGTCGGGATAGACGTTTCATATACAAAGATAGGCATTGTCGTTGCACTCGTTTTTATTGGTATCCCGTTTACGGTGAGGGCGGTGCAGCCCGTGCTTGAAAAGCTCGACCCGCAGTATGAGGAGGCTGCCTACATACTCGGTGCAAACAGCAAAACGACCTTCTTTAAGGTTATTTTCCCAGAGCTTTTTCCGTCGCTTCTCACAGGCTTCGGGCTTGCGCTTGCAAGAGGGATAGGCGAGTACGGCAGCGTTATTTACATCTCGGGAAACAGTGCTAAGGACGGCACACAGGTGGTTTCTTATGTAATTATGCAGAAGCTTGAAAGAATGGACTACGCAAGCGCAACGGCGATCGCGCTGGTGCTTCTTATCATTTCTTTCACTCTGCTGTTTGTGATAAATATAATTCAGATTCGCAGAGCAAAGCGTATAAGCGCACGATAAGGCGGTGGAAAATATGGAAATACTCGACAAGAAGGAGCAGCGCTCTAAGCGCATTACAAAGTATATCCTTATAGCGGTGAGCGTTTTTTTTGCCGTTACAATGCTGATCATTCCTCTTGCTGCGGTGATCGTTAATTCATTGCGGGAGGGCGTGTCATTTTATTTCAAAGCGCTTTCGACGAAATATGTCCTTTCGGCACTCATCGTGACATTGATCGCAACGGTGCTTGCCGTGCTTGTGAATACGGTTTTCGGCATTATCGCGTCTTATCTGCTCACAAAATTTTCGTTCAAGGGAAAGAACGTGCTTTCAACGCTGATCGATATTCCGTTTTCGATATCGCCCGTCATTGCGGGTCTTGCGTTCATTATGACGTTTGGACGTCTCGGTTGGGCGAGCGGTATTATTGATTCGATAAACAATGCGCTTGGAACAAATATAAAAATTGTATTTGCAATTCCCGGCGTTGTACTTGCAACGATATTCGTAACGTTTCCGTTCGTTTCCCGTGAGATAATACCGGTGCTCAATACCATCGGCAAGGACGAGGAAGAGGCGGCAGCTCTGATGGGCGCAGGCGGCTTTCATATATTCAGAAAAATAACGTTTCCGCATATCAAGTGGGCACTCGTATATGGAATTATTCTCTGCACAGCAAGAGCACTCGGAGAATTCGGTGCGGTTCATGCGCTTTCAAAGACTCGCGGTGAGACATTCACGCTGCCGCTTGAAATAGACGCACTTTATATGTCGGGTTCGGCAGATTCGATCACATCTGCATTTGCAGCGTCGTCACTGCTCGTGCTCATTGCCGTTGCTGTGTTGATACTGAGAAATGTTCTCGAATACAGAGCAAAGAACAAGCCTGAAAAGGAGTAACGAGGTGAAGGAAATGTATGTAGAGCTTAGAAATATCAATAAATATTACGGCGATTTCAAAGCAAGCGATAACGTCAGCTTCGGTATAGAGCAGGGAAAGCTTGTTGCCCTCTTAGGCCCGAGCGGCAGCGGAAAAACTACGATTCTTCGCATGATCGCAGGACTTGAACACCCCGATGACGGAGAGATACTTATCGACGGCAAGGTAGTAAACAATATCCCTGCGTCGCAAAGAGGCATCGGATTTGTATTCCAGAGCTATGCTCTGTTCAGATATATGACAGTATATGAAAATGTAGCGTTTGGTCTGGAGCTTCAAAAAGCCCCGAAAGAAGAGATAAAAAAGCGGGTGCTTGAGCTTATCGAGCTTGTTGGACTAAAGGGTATGGAGAAGCGTTACCCGAATCAGCTTTCGGGCGGTCAGCGGCAGAGAGTTGCGTTCGCAAGAGCGCTCGCACCGAATCCGAAGCTGCTTTTGCTCGATGAGCCGTTTGCTGCTATCGACGCAAAGGTACGGCAGGAGCTGAGAAGCTGGCTTAAAAACACAATTGAAAAGCTCGGTATCACAAGCATTTTCGTAACGCACGATCAGGACGAGGCGATAGAAGTAGCCGACGAGATAATTATCACAAACAAGGGCAGGATAGAG
The DNA here is from genome assembly GCA_900315255.1 of uncultured Eubacteriales bacterium. Taxonomy (GTDB): domain Bacteria; phylum Bacillota; class Clostridia; order Oscillospirales; family Acutalibacteraceae; genus RUG592. The sequence goes on from OMYH01000020.1 coordinate 15,480, forward strand.
CAGAAGGGGACGCCGATAGAGGTATACCGCAATCCGAAAACTGCCTTCTCTGCCTCGTTCTTTGGTCAGCCGTCGGAGCTTCCAAACTATAACGCTTTTCGTACATTCGAGCAGCGGGAAAACATCGACAAGGCGTTCGTTCGCCCTGAGTTTGTAAAGGTGACGAAAAAGTCGGAGGTTCAGGTGTACAAAAACTCTGCCGTCGAAGGCACAGTTGAGCAAATATTTTTCCGCGGTGATACGCTTGAGCTGCTTATCAATGTCAACAACACGCTTATTACCGCACGCAGAGGTCTTGACGAAGAGCTGGTCGGGATCGGCGAAAAGGTCGATGTATTTATATACAGAATTTTCGTCACCGAGGGCGAAAAGGCGTATCTACTCCCGAACCTTGCGATCCGCGAGGAATCCGTTGTAATTTAAGAGAGAAACAAAGCTATGATAAAGACAGAACGAATTAAGACCGATATTCTCATAATCGGCGGCGGCACGTCAGGCTGTTATGCCGCACTGACTATTTCCGAAAACTCGAACGCAAGCGTGCTTATCTGCGAAAAGGCGCATATCAAGCGCAGCGGCTGCTTGGCGGCAGGTGTGAACGCGCTCAATGCTTATATCCCCGAGGGCAGAACTCCGCAGGATTATGTTGATTACGCAAAGCATGACGCAGACAATATCGTGAGAGAAGATCTTTTGCTCACGATGTCGGAAAGACTAAATTCCGTAACGGCGCGGCTGGAGCAGCTCGGACTCGTTATTCTTAAGGATAAAGACGGTAAATACGTCACTCGCGGCAACAGAAATATAAAAATAAACGGTGAGAATATCAAGCCTATACTTGCAGACGCAGTTGCGAATCTGAAAAATGTTACTGTGCTGAACAGAGTGAACATTATAGATTATATCGTTAAAAATAACAGAATACATGGCGCGTTCGGAATAGGCGTTGAAAACGGCATTTTTTATGTTATTGAGTCGGCGGCGGTAATAATTGCGACAGGCGGTGCGTCTGGGCTTTACAAGCCGAATAATCCCGGTTTTTCTCGTCATAAAATGTGGTACTCGCCGTTCAATACGGGCGCAGGCTACGCAATGGGCATCAGGGCAGGTGCCGAGATGACTACATTTGAAATGCGATTTATCGCTCTTCGCTGTAAGGATACTATCGCCCCCACAGGAACGCTTGCTCAGGGCGTAGGCGCAAAGCAGATAAATTCTCACGGTGATGTATACGAATCAAAATACGGAATTACAACGTCCGAAAGAGTATACGGTACAGTAAACGAGAACCGCGAGGGCAGAGGACCGTGCTATCTCAGAACAGTCGGCATTACGCCAGAACAAGACGAATCGCTTTTAAAAGCGTATCTTAATATGGCGCCATCTCAGACGATAAAATGGATAGAGAGCGACAAGCTTCCTTCTCAGCAAAATGTCGAGATCGAGGGCACAGAGCCGTATATTGTAGGCGGTCACACCGCGAGCGGCTACTGGGTAGACACCAAGCGTGCAACAACTATCAGCGGATTATTTGCTGCCGGAGACGTTGCAGGAGGCTGTCCACAGAAATACGTGACAGGTGCTCTTGCAGAGGGCGAGATCGCAGCATTATCGGCAGTCGAGTTTATATCTCGAAATCAAGAAAGTGATGATATTGACGAAAAAGAGATTGACGAAAAGCGAACCGAAATTGAAAAATTTCTCACTAAAAATAACAGCCGTTTTACAACAGAACAGCTTGAAGAAGCAATGCAGACGGTCATGGACTCATACGCCGGCGGCATAAAGACTAATTACGGCTACACCGAAAAGCAGCTCGACATTGCCATTGACAGAATTAAACAGCTTGAAATTCTCGCCAATGAGCTTTCTGCAAATGATTTTCAGGAGCTTATGTATATATACGAGCTTCGTGAAAGGCTCACCGTGTGCCGAAGCGTTATCGCACATCTGAAAGCGCGAAAGGAAACACGCTGGCATAGCTTTGCGGAAAATCTCGACTATTCGGCAAAGGATAACGAGAATTTTCTGAAATTTGTCAATTCACGTTATGAAAACGGCGAGATCAGGATAATATTCCGAGAGCTTACAAAAGGGGGCGAAATATATGAGCATAGCGATAAATAAAAGCAAGTGCATAGGCTGCGGCAGATGCAGCGTCGTATGTCCCGGCTCGTTGATAAAGCTCGGCGAGGATAAAAAAGCGTACATAAAATATCCGAAGGATTGCTGGGGCTGTACGTCGTGCGTAAAGGAGTGCCCGGTTTATGCGATACGCTTTTATCTCGGCGCAGATATCGGCGGCAGCGGAAACTTAGTTCATACCGAAAAAAACGGCGATATCCTCAGCTGGATATTCGAGCGAACTGACGGCGAGATAAGAAAAATTGACATAGATCAAAGGGAATCAAACAAGTATTAGGAGGCACACATGAGCAGATCATCACACCTTGACGAGCTTGAGGCGGAGGCTATTTATATAATACGCGAGGTCGCAGCGGAGTGCGAGAAGCCGGTAATGCTTTACTCTATCGGCAAGGACAGCTCCGTCATGCTTCATCTTGCAATGAAGGCTTTTTATCCCGAAAAGCCGCCTTTTCCGTTTCTGCATATCGACACCACATGGAAGTTTAAGGATATGATAAAATTCCGTGACGACACTGCGAAAAAGTACGGCATAGAAATGCTCGTATATACAAACGAGGACGGCATTAAGCAGGGTATAAACCCTTTCGATCACGGTTCCTCATACACAGATATAATGAAGACGCAGGCACTCAAGCAGGCGCTTTCAAAGTACGGATTCACCGCAGCATTTGGCGGCGGCAGACGCGACGAGGAAAAATCACGCGCTAAGGAACGTATTTTCTCTTTCAGAAATACAGCGCAGGCGTGGGATCCGAAAAATCAGCGCCCCGAAATGTGGAAGCTTTACAATACGAAGCTCCATAAGGGTGAAAGCATTCGTGTTTTCCCAATATCAAACTGGACGGAAAAGGATATCTGGCAGTATATACGCCGTGAAAAAATAGATATCGTTCCGCTTTACTTTGCGGCGGTCAGACCCGTTGTTTACCGTGACGGAAATATCATTATGGTTGATGACGACCGCCTGCCGATCTACGAGGGCGAACGTATAGAATATAAATCTATCCGTTTCAGAACGCTCGGCTGCTATCCGCTTACCGGCGGTATCGGATCGACTGCGGCGACGCTTGACGAGATAATAGAAGAAACGCTAAGCGCGGTATCCTCCGAAAGAACGTCGCGTGTGATCGACAAGGAAGAAGCCGGCAGCATGGAGAGAAGAAAAAGGGAGGGCTATTTTTGAGCAAGGGACTTCTGAAATTCATAACCTGCGGAAGCGTAGACGACGGTAAGTCTACGCTTATCGGGCATATACTCTATGATTCAAAGCTGATCTACGCAGATCAGGAACGCGCGCTGGAGCTTGACAGCAAGGTCGGCAGCCGCAACGGTCATATAGATTATTCCCTGCTGCTTGACGGACTTATGGCGGAGCGTGAGCAAGGGATAACTATCGACGTTGCATACAGATATTTCACGACCGAAAAAAGGAGCTTTATCGTTGCCGATACACCCGGACACGAGGAGTATACAAGAAATATGTCAGTCGGCGCGTCGTTTGCAGATCTTGCCGTAATACTTGTAGACGCTTCTCAGGGCGTGCTTATCCAGACGAAGCGTCACGCTCGTATCTGTAAGCTTATGGGGATACGCCACTTTGTGTTCGCTGTAAATAAAATGGATCTCGTACAATACAGCGAGGCTCGCTTTAACGAGATCGAAAAAGAAATCGAAGAATTAAGTAAAGAGCTTAAGCTTGAAAATATAAGAACTATTCCCCTGTCAGCAACGGAGGGAGACAACGTTACCGCAAAATCAGACAATATTTTTTGGTACAAGGGAGAAGCTCTTTTGCCGTATCTTGAAAAGGTTGATACGGAGTCAAAGAGTGACGAAAAAGGATTTTACCTTCCTGTTCAAAGAGTGTGCCGCCCCGATCATACTTTCCGCGGATTTCAGGGGCAGATCGAATCGGGCAGTATTCATATAGATGATGAAATCACGATTCTGCCCGGTAGTGAAAAAGCTAAGATCAAGACCATACTTGTCGGCGACAGATCGGCAGATGAAGCGTTTAAAGGTCAGCCTGTAACGCTCACTCTCGACAGAGAGGTCGATGTATCAAGGGGCAGCGTCATTACTAGCAATACCACTATCGGAGTATATAAAAAGCTGATAGCGTCGATCTTGTGGATGGACGACGAGCCGCTTTCGGAAGGACGTGAGTTCTTCGTAAAGCTCGGAACAAAAACTATTCCCGGCGTTGTGACAAAGCTGCGCTATGCGGTGGATATAAACACCGGCGAGCATATAGCTGCCGATAGTCTTTCCAAAAACGGTATAGCCCTTTGCGAGATCACTCTTGCAGACCATATACCTGCCGATCGTTTTGCAGATTATAAAACGCTCGGTGCGCTTATACTCATAGACAGAGTCAGCTTTATGACATCGGCATGCGGTGTTGTTGAAGATATTGAAGAAAAAGGCGGCACAGCATTTTATAAGGCATCGTTCAAATCGGGAGACATTGAAGCAAGAGGCGATATTTTCGAAGAGTTCGTGTATGATAATTCGATCTTCGGCGTGACGAAATATCAGCCCATTGATCAAACCTACACGGTGGGAGACGAGATCCCGCTTGCGGGCAAAAGCTATAGCTACCCCAAAAGTTTCGATATTATTGTGCTTCGAGACTCTGCAGCCGTAAAGGTTCGTCAGGGGAAGATAACTCAGATCACTCGAACACATGATTACAATTACGAGCCTGTTCCGCTTCTCAACGGCAGAGGCTTTGAACTGCTTATAAATAATCGGAATGAGCTTGACGAATTTTTGCGTTTGTATTCAGAAACTGACGGCAGTGAAAGGGATAAACTGCTTGCAGAAAAGCTGCGCTTTGACACCTACAGAACCGTTGCTATAAAGTGAAATAATGGAGTGGATACTGTTATGGATATCGGAAATAAGATCAATAACCTTGTTGATCTACTGATGATCGATTTTAATGGAGGAAAAACGATCGATGAAGTAAAACTCCACGAACACCCGGAAAAAGATGCGATCATCGATATACTGGAGAAGCTGAGGAAAATCGTATATCCCGGGTATTACCGGAATAAATCGTATAGAGTGTATACAGTGAAAAACAATATATCCATGCTGCTTGAAGATGTGATCTACAACCTGATCAAGCAGATTTCGATTGTTTTGAAGTATTCTCCTGATTATGAAAATGCGGATCAGGAGAATATCTCGCGTGCAGCTGAGGATCTGACATTTGCATTCCTTGAAAAGATCCCTAAGATAAGAGAATATATCGAAACGGACGTTCAGGCAGCCTTTGACGGCGATCCTGCCGCATACAACAAAGATGAGATCATCTTTACATATCCCGGCTTGTTTGCAACACTGACAGCCCGGATAGCACATGAGCTTTATCTTCTGAATATTCCTCTTATTCCAAGGATCATGACAGAGTATGCACATAGTCAGACCGGGATCGATATTCACCCCGGAACAACGATCGGAAAGTATTTCTTCATTGACCACGGTACAGGTATTGTTATCGGTGAAACAACTATAATCGGCGATCATGTAAAAATATATCAAGGTGTGACTCTCGGCGCTCTTTCTACAAGAGGAGGACAGCAGTTGAAGAATAAAAAACGTCACCCCACGATTATGGATAATGTTACTATTTATTCCGGTGCTTCCATACTTGGCGGCGATACTGTCGTAGGAAAAAATGTCGTAGTAGGCGGCAACGCATTTATTACGACATCAATTCCGGAAGGCGCTAAAGTCAGCATAAGAAATCAGGAACTAATGTATAATTACGATTCGTCACGCCCTGTTGAGCGTAAAGAGATAGATATTGACGAAAACTGGTTTTACAGTATCTGAAGTAGTGGGGAAATAAAAAAATGGCTAAAAAAGAAAACAAGTATAAAAAATACGGTATTGCTACGCAAGCAATACATACCGGAACAGATTATGATGAAGAAACAGGTGCAGTCAGAAGACCTCTTCATATGGCAAACAGCTATAAGCTGCCTGATGATCTTTCTCAAGTCAATTATTCTTCTACAGATCTTTTGATGTATTCAAGAAACGGAAATCCCAATCAGCACTGGCTTGAAGAAAAAATAGCAGCACTGCATAATGCTGATGACGCAATTGTTCTCGCAAGCGGAGTCGCAGCACTGCATGCGCTGTTCTGGACACTCCTAAAAACAGGAGACAGAGTAGTATATCCCGCTGTCAGCTATATGGCTGTTTACAGACTGTTTCACGAGCTGTTTAACCACAAATTCGGAGTTGAAACAGTTATGGTCGATATGACTGATCTGAACGCTGTAAAAAGAGCGATAACTTCCGGAACAAAACTCATTCATATAGAAACTCCGGATAATCCTACTAACGGTGTGACTGATATTGAGGAAATAGTGAAAATCGCACACCAACATGGCGCACTTGTATCTGTTGACAATACTTTTGCATCTCCTTTTAACCAAAAGCCACTGGAGTATGGTGCGGATTTTGTTGTGGAAGCATTAACGAAATACATAAATGGTCATGGAGACGCACAGGGCGGTGCAATTATTTCCAATGATCTTGAAACAATGGACAGAATACGTTACGAAGCACAGGTGAATGTAGGCTCTGTAATCAGTCCGTTCAATGCGTGGCAGATTTTCAGAGGTTCGGTCACATTTCCTCTCAGAATGAAACGTATCAATGAATCTGCACAGCAAATTGCAGAGTGGTTGGAAAATCGTGATAATGTGACTTTTGTATCATACCCGGGGCTTAAAAGCAATAAAGGTCATGAGATCGCAAAAAAGCAAATGAATAATGGGTATGGTGGTGTGATTTCCTTTGGTGTTTCTTCCGATGATAAGACGGTGGAGTGTTTTTGTGCGGCATTGAAAGTGATAACTTTTGCAGTATCACTCGGACACGATGAAAGCCTGATATTTCCGCAGCCAAGCTATGATGAACGTATTCATCTGTACCCTGAGCAATTCAGAAACGGATTTATCCGTTTCAGCGTAGGATTGGAAGAGCCGGAGGATTTGATAAATGACTTTGATCAAGCGTTACGGGCAGTTGGTTTGTAGCATTATATAGGAGGAAGGCAATGAAAGTAGCTCTGGCTCAAATGAAGATAACAGCGGATATTAAGGCGAATTATCATAATTCAATTCATTTGTTAGAAACAGCAGCGTCCCATAAAGCAGACTTAATCGTCTTTCCCGAAATACAACTTTCACCGTTTTTCCCCAAATATCCCAAAAAAGACGTAAGTCAATATGTGCTTAAGCCGAACAACGCATATATTCATGGCTTTTGTCAAGCGTGCAGAGACAACGGAATCTATGCGTCGCCAAATCTCTATATAGAGGAAAATGGAAAACGGTATGATATGAGCTTGCTTATTGATGATGCCGGAAGTATTATAGGTACACAGAAAATGGTTCATATTTCTCAAAGCGAACACTTTTATGAACAGGATTACTATTCAACATCGGAGGATGGATTCGCTGTATTTGATACGAAGTTTGGAAAAATTGGTATTGTGGTGTGTTTTGATCGCCATTATACTGAAAGCATTCGTACCGAGACATTGAGAGGTGCGGAATTGATTCTGATACCGACAGCCAACACAACAATAGAACCATCGGAAATGTTTCAGTGGGAAATTAAAGTTCAGGCGTTTCAGAATAGCGTAAATATTGTGATGTGCAACCGAACCGGTACAGAGGGGGAGATGATGTTTGCAGGTGAATATATTGTTTGTGATTATAACGGACAAACAATTTCATTTGCCGGAAGAGATGAAATCCTTTTAATTGCTGATGTAGACTTGCATGGCGCATCGAAAACGAGAAAGGCAAAACAGTATATGTCATTGAGGAGAATAGAATTATATGAATAATTTAAGTGTATGAATCAATGTGATATAGCTGTTAGATAGCAAATTGTACGGTTAAGGTTTATCGAATTCTTTATAAAACACAGCAATTCTGTATGATGCCCCCAATATTGGGGAGATGTTTTCAAATACTGATATGTTAGATCACCACAAAATTGAGGAGATGTGCTCAATTTTGAGCAGATGTATTTGCGGAATATGAGCCTTTCTATAGATTATAAACCTATATCTCAGGCACAACTAGAGACCATCCCATATCTTGTGTAAACCTCCAATAAGGTGTAAAATAGAAACACCGAATTGGAGGTTTTACAAATGGCAAGAAAGAAACGCACACCG
>OMYH01000039.1 GCA_900315255.1 uncultured Eubacteriales bacterium
CGCAGCAGAAGCACCGATCGAGCCGGCAGGCGAGACTAAAGATGCAAGCAAATTTGGTGCTCAGTCCGAAGGACGTGATTTAATCAGTGGTTCCTTAAGGATATGCCTGATATAAACGACGTTGAATTATGCGGCATAGACAGCGTGGGAAGATGGTTAGAGCTTGTTAATGAGCGGCTAAATAAATATGACTTAATTCTAATTGGATTTGATATCGATTCCGACAGTTATCCTGTAATGCTTACAACACACGAAAAAGCTCAGGACATAATTCTTCTTGCAAAAGAAGCAGGACGCAGGGTAACGAGAGCGGAGAATTTATAAATATAGAACATAACCAACCGGGAGGAATCCAACAATGGTTTATAGAGTTTATGTAGAAAAAAGAGCAGGACTTGCGCATGAGGCGAAGGCACTTTGCAGCGATCTGAAGAATCTTTTAGGTATAGAAAGACTGGAGAATGTTCGGATTCTCAATAGGTATGACGCAGATAATATCGACAAAGAGCTTTTTGATTACTGTAAGGGTACGGTTTTTTCCGAGCCGCAGCTTGATATTGTTACAGATGAGATAAGGAGCGGCATCAATGATACGGTATTTGCGGTAGAGTTCCTGCCGGGTCAGTTTGATCAGAGAGCAGATTCCGCAGCACAGTGCATACAGATAATTTCGCAGAAGGACAGACCGCTTATCCGTACCGCAAAGATATATATCCTTTCCGGCGAGCTTACCGAAGAGGATATTGAGCAGATAAAGAAATATGTTATCAACCCTGTTGAATCAAGAGAAGCGTCTCTGGAAAAGTACGAAACACTTGTGTCGGAATACGATATCCCCACACAGGTAGAAACGCTGATCGGCTTCAACAGGCTTGACGATGACGGTCTGAAAACTTTTATGACCGAAAAGGGTCTGGCGATGGATTTTGACGATATAAAATTCTGCCAGAATTATTTCCGCAGCGAATACAGAGATCCCACTATCACAGAAATTAAGATGATTGATACCTACTGGTCGGATCACTGTCGTCATACAACATTCCTCACCACGATTGATGAGGCGCATTTCACCGATCCGCTTTTGCAGAAAGCGTTTGAAGAGTATCTTGAAACAAGAAAGGCAATAGGCAGAACAAAGCCGATCAACCTTATGGATCTCGGCACGATAGGTGCAAAGTATCTCAGACAGCAGGGCAAGCTCGACAAGCTCGATGAGAGCGAGGAGATAAACGCCTGCACAGTTAAGATAAAGGTTGACGCAGACGGCGAAGAAGAGGATTGGCTGTTGTTGTTCAAAAACGAAACACATAACCACCCGACGGAGATAGAGCCGTTCGGCGGTGCTGCAACGTGTATCGGCGGTGCGATTAGAGATCCGCTGTCGGGTCGTTCTTATGTTTACGGCGCTATGCGTGTTACTGGCGCTGCAGATCCGCTCAAGCCTGTTAGCGAGACAATGAAGGGCAAGCTCCCGCAGCGAAAGATCGTAACGACTGCTGCAGCAGGCTACAGCTCATACGGCAACCAGATCGGCCTTGCAACAGGACAGGTAGACGAGATCTATCATGACGGATATGCCGCAAAGAGAATGGAGATAGGCGCAGTTGTGGCTGCCGCTCCTGCGGAGAATGTTAGACGCGAACGCCCCGAAGAGGGAGATATTGTTATTCTGTTGGGCGGCAGAACAGGACGTGACGGCTGCGGCGGTGCTACAGGTTCGTCAAAGTCGCATACGCTTGAATCTCTTGAAAGCTGCGGCGCAGAGGTGCAAAAGGGTAACGCTCCCGAGGAGAGAAAGCTCCAGAGGCTGTTCAGAAATAAAGAAGCTTCATTGCTTATCAAACGCTGCAACGACTTTGGTGCAGGCGGTGTATCCGTTGCAATAGGCGAGCTTGCCGACGGTCTGGAGATCGACCTGAATAAAGTACCGAAGAAGTATGACGGACTTGACGGAACAGAGCTTGCTATCAGCGAATCTCAGGAGAGAATGGCTGTTGTGGTAGAGCCGAAGGATGTTGAGAAATTCATGGAGCTTGCCGCAAGCGAGAACTTAGAGGCAACTGTAGTGGCAGAAGTCAAAGCCGAACCGAGACTTGTCATGAAGTGGAACGGCAGAGATATAGTTAATATTTCAAGAGAATTTCTCAATTCGAACGGCGCAGAGAAGCATATAGTTATTACTCCCGATGCACCGCAGGATTACAGACGTAAAGTCGGCGGAGATTTCAAAAAGCAGTACAAGGCGCTTGCAGGCGATCTGAATGTATGCTCAAAGAGGGGTCTTTCGGAGAGATTCGACTCGACCATCGGTGCAGGTACTGTTATCATGCCTTTCGGCGGCAAGAATCAGCTCACACCGAATCAGGCTATGGTACAGAAGGTCTCCATGGAGGAAAAGCATACAAAATCATGCTCTGTTATGGCATGGGGCTACAATCCGTTTATTACTGAGAAAAGCCCGTATCACGGCGCATATCTTGCCGTTGTAGAATCGGTGTCTAAGCTTATCGCAACAGGCGCTTCGTTCGAGGACGTATACCTGACCTTCCAGGAGTATTTTGAAAGACCAAATCGTGACGGAAGGCGCTGGGGCAAGCCTTTGGCAGCGCTTCTGGGTTCGCTCAAAGCACAGCTTGACCTTGAATGTGCTTCTATAGGCGGCAAGGACTCTATGTCGGGTTCGTTTGAAGACCTGGACGTTCCGCCGACATTGGTATCGTTTGCCGTAACAATGGATAAGACGGACAATATAATTACGAATGATTTCAAAGCATCGGGACACAGCGTTGTTCTTATCAAGCCGGAATATGACGAAAACAACCTTCCGAGGGCAAATTCGCTCAAATCGGTTTTCGCACAGGTTACAAAGCTCATGCGTGAGGGCAAGGTCGCAGCGGCTTATACGCCTGCATACGGCGGCGTCGCAGAGGCTGTAATGAAGATGGCTTTCGGCAACGATATCGGATTTAAGTTTGCAGACGGTGTATCGCTTGACGATATATTCGGTTATAATTACGGCGCATTTGTTCTTGAGCTGACAGAAAATACAGATACAGGCATTCTGCTCGGTTCGACAACGGACGAGAAGATAATCAGCTATAAGGGCGAGATACTGAATCTCCCCGAGCTGCTCGACATCTACGAGAACAAGCTCGAACCTGTTTATTCCTGTAATATTCCTATGGAGAGAAAGGATATACCGGCTTTCTCGTATGAAGCTAAAGAGAGAGTATCGCCTGCGGTCAGAACGGCAAAACCGAGAGTAATTATCCCTGTATTCCCCGGCACAAACTGCGAGTTCGATACCGCAAAGGTGCTTCGTGACGCAGGAGCAGAGCCGGAGATTATCGTTATAAAGAACCTCACAGCAAATGATATTGCCGAGTCTGTAGAGTATACCGCAAAGAAGATCAGGGAATCACAGATGGTGTTTATCCCCGGAGGATTCTCGGGTGGTGACGAACCGGACGGTTCAGGTAAGTTTATTACTGCATTCTTCAGAAATGCTGTTATCAAAAATGAGATCACCGAGCTTCTGGAGAACCGTGACGGACTTATGGCAGGTATCTGCAACGGTTTCCAGGCACTTATCAAGCTTGGACTTGTGCCGTTTGGCAAGATAATCGACACAGACGAGAACTGCCCGACGCTCACATTCAACACGATAAGCCGTCACCAGTCAAGACTTGTCAGAACAAGAATTGCGTCGAACAAATCGCCCTGGCTTATGGAAACGAAGGTCGGCGATGTATACACAGTGCCGATCTCGCACGGTGAGGGACGGTTCCTTGCAAGCGATGAAATGATCGCAAAGCTTGCCGAGAACGGACAGATCGCTACACAGTATGTAGATCTGAGCGGTACGCCCACAAATGATGTACGCTTCAACCCGAATGATTCTGCATTTGCGATAGAGGGAATTACTTCACCCGACGGAAGAGTATTCGGTAAAATGGGTCACTCCGAGCGTATCGGCGACGGACTTTACAAGAATGTTGACGGCAGATACGACTGTTAAGTATTTTAAGTAAATCAAAATGACGAAAGGTCGGGTATATCTCGGCCTTTCGGAAACGCAGGAGCTGAAGCATTATAGATAAGCTGAAAAAAACAAGAGTTTTATCAGGCAGTATGATAAAGCTGATAGCTTTGATAACGATGATCATCGACCATATCGGTGTGGTAATTATTAATAGTATCCCGTATGCACATGATACGGTTTTTACTTTCGGCAGAATTAACATAAGCGTTTATTCTACGTTTCGCATAGTCGGAAGGATCGCATTTCCACTGTATGTGTTTTTGCTTGTCGAGGGCTTCATTCATACTCATGACAGAAAAAAATACGGCATAAATCTGCTGATCTTTGCCGTAATATCCGAGGTGCCCTGGAACCTCGAGCATACGGGAACGATGTTCTATAAGGAACAAAATGTGTTTTTTACTCTGCTTTTCGGATATGTCGGTCTGTGCTGTTATGAAAGGTTCAAAGATGACAGAATTAAACAGCTTTTGTCGCTGTCAGGATTGTTTATAATTGCTTATATCTTCAAAGCCGATTATGGTGTGATAGGATATGCGTTTATTCTTTTTATGTATACTTTTCGTACCGAGAAGATCGTCAGATCGATTGTGGGAAGCTGCTTTTTTTCTCTGCAGCCTGTGATCTTGTTTTCGTTTCTGCTGATGAGCTTATATAACGGCGAGCGTGGATTTATAAAGGGTAAGACGCTTAAATATCTGTTTTACGCAGCATACCCGATGCATATTTTTGTTTTGTATCTTATAAAGCTGAAATATATTGGATATTCTTGATATAAAGGAGTAAGACTAATGTACAAGAGTGATATAGAGATCGCACAGTCGGTCAAAATGAAAAACATTACCGAGATCGCAGATACTGCGGGTATACCGTTGGAATATATCGAGCAGTACGGCAATCATAAAGCAAAAATCGACCTGTCGTATCTAAAGGATTGCAAGAAAGACAACGGCAAGCTTGTTCTTGTAACGGCAATTACACCCACACCTGCAGGTGAGGGAAAGACAACAACTACGATAGGTCTTGCAGACGGTCTGAGGAAGATAGGCAAGAACAGCGTTGTTGCTCTCAGAGAGCCGTCTTTGGGACCCGTGTTCGGTATAAAGGGCGGCGCTGCAGGCGGCGGATATGCACAGGTAGTTCCCATGGAGGACATCAATCTGCACTTTACGGGAGATTTCCACGCAATAGGTGCGGCTAACAATCTGCTTGCGGCTATGCTCGATAATCATATCTATCAGGGCAACGCACTCAATATCGACCCCCGCAGGATCACCTGGAGAAGGTGCGTTGATATGAACGACAGACAGCTGCGTTTTGTGACCGACGGTCTTGGCGGCAGGGTAAACGGTGTTCCCCGTGAGGACGGCTATGATATTACCGTTGCATCCGAGATAATGGCAGTGCTGTGTCTTGCAACATCTATAACAGACCTCAAAGAGAGATTGTCACGTCTTATTGTTGGCTACACATATAACGAAGAGCCGGTCACAGCAGGACAGCTTAAAGCCGCAGGCGCAATGACCGCATTGCTTAAAGACGCATTAAAGCCGAACCTTGTTCAGACATTGGAGGGTACGCCTGCCCTTGTGCACGGCGGTCCTTTTGCAAATATTGCCCACGGCTGCAACTCCGTAATAGCAACAAAAATGGCATTGAAGCTGTCTGATTATGCAATAACAGAAGCCGGCTTCGGAGCTGATCTCGGTGCAGAGAAGTTCCTCGACATCAAGTGCAGATACGCAGGACTTACCCCTTCGGCAGTGGTTGTTGTTGCAACTGTGAGAGCGCTTAAAATGCACGGCGGTATGCTCAAAACAGAGCTTGCAAATGAGAACCTGGACGCACTCGCAAAGGGCTTGCCGAATCTGCTCAGGCACGTTTCAAACATTAAGAATGTCTACAAGCTGCCCTGTGTTGTTGCGGTGAACCGTTTCCCGACAGACACAGACGCAGAAGTACAGCTTGTCATAGAGAAGTGTAAGGAACTTGGCGTTAATGTTGCGCTTTCCACAGTATGGGCAGACGGCGGAAACGGCGGCGAGGAGCTTGCAAAAGAGGTTGTTCGTCTTTGCGAAGAAGAGAAGGGCGATTTCACATTCAGCTATGAGCTTGACGATAGTCTTGAAAACAAGATAGAAGCTATTGTCAAGAAGATATACGGCGGTGACGGCGTAGTGTTTGAGGCAAATGCAAAAAAGCAGCTTGCTCAGATAAAGTCGCTTGGTTACGATAAACTCCCTGTCTGTATGGCTAAAACACAGTACAGCTTCTCCGATGACCCGACAAAGCTCGGAGCCCCGGAGAACTTCACCGTAACAGTGAGAAACCTCAAGGTATCCGCAGGCGCAGGCTTTGTTGTAGCCTTGACAGGAACGATCATGACAATGCCGGGACTTCCGAAATCTCCCGCAGCAGAGAGGATCGACGTTGACGAAAACGGCGTGATCAGCGGATTGTTCTGATTTGATTCAGTGTGAATACATTGTAACTATGTAAAACACAGCCCGAAAGTGATGTTGAGTCACCTTCGGGCTTTTTTATCAATATATTAATTGTTATTTAATTCCAATTCAATGCATTTCCACTCCTCACCAAATATATGAAAAGATTCATTTTGGCAGGATGTGACTTCGGTGAATCCGACAGACTTATAACATCTGTAAGCAGCTTTGTTATTTTCAAAGACACCAAGCGTGACTTTTTCAACCTTCAGAATATCAAATGCATACCTAATTGCCAATTCAAGCATTTGTTTTCCCAAACCCTGCCCACGCATTTTATTATCTACTATTATGAACCCGAAACGCAGCGTTTTTTTCTCATCGTCAGTGAACCGCATTATCATATGTCCGACCACACCTGATTCGTCAAATGCCGTCCACGGGAAAAAGCTGTCGGAAAAAGCCGTCATGTCATAATGCTCGTTCATATCAGCTGCGGTGATGGGGTATTTGTCATATCTGTCTGCGCACCATTTTCGGAAGGAGGTTTCATCTCCGATCCATGATACAATGGTCTGTGCATCGCAGTTTTTGTATGGTCTTAAACGTATCATACTATCATCTCCTTGGACCTTATTATAGTACACAACTCAGGTATTGTCAATAAATAGACGAAAACACTCCCGAATATGATCGGAAGTGTTCTCGGAATCAGTAATTTTGTCGTTGAGTTTACTTGTCATATTCAAGCAGTAAATCTACAAATTCAAGTATCAGCTTTTTTTGTTTGTCATTGCAGAGCATAATTTTTTCTGTAATTTCGTTTCTAAGATAAGAATCGTTCAGATGTGATGTTCCGTCAATGAGAGTGTTTACCTCGCAGTCAAGAATGCTCGCTATTACAGCGAGTGTATCGAGGTTGACTTTACATATTCCACGTTCGATCTGACTGATATATCCTACGGTCACGTCTGCTTTTTCGGCAAGTACCTCCTGTGTCATGCGGTTTTCCTTGCGGGCTTTTTTAATTCGCTCACCAATAATCTTATAATCAATTACCATAAAATCACCCTAATATTATTTTCTCGGTTTTTCTCAAAGATTAACAGATAGCAATACTAAAAAAAATAATAAGAGTATCTTTTCAAACGTTAAAAATTTCTTCTGAGTCTTTAAAAACGGTTAATAATATAAGTAATGAAAAGATGTTGTATAATACAAATAAACCGCACTCTGAAGGCTTTTTTTGTGAGTGCGGTTCATTATTATTCTTATGTTAAACCAAAGCTGATAGAGATCGCCTCATTAATCCTGCCCATCGAATTATTGTCAAGGCAGCCCATTTTTTCTTTTAATCGTTGCTTATCTATGGTGCGTATCTGCTCGAGCAGAACCACGCTGTCCTTTGCAAGCCCTCCCGATACTGCGTTGACTCTGATATGTGTGGGCATGCTTGCTTTGTCTTGCTTGCTGGTGATAGCAGCCGCTATGACTGTCGGACTGTATCGGTTGCCGACATCGTTTTGAACTATCAGCACAGGTCTCACGCCGCCTTGTTCAGACCCTACAACAGGGCTGAGATCGGCATAAAAAATATCTCCCCGTTTAATATTCACGTCTTTCACACTCCGATATTTTATGTCAGCACAGTGTTCTGTGCCTTGCTATTATTTTAGCCATATAATGAAGTGTTTATACACTTCTGCTAATATAATATAAAAAAATATCCGGAATGTTCTTTTGCCTTAGAATTGCATAACAAATTTTCTGTCGGTGCTTTCGATCCTTTTGATAGCCCCGTTTGTTTTGTCTGATAAAATACGATAATTGTCTATAACATAAAGATTATTCCCACCGTCTTTGTCCTCACCTGCGTATTGCGGTTCATCGGTGTTTTGTATTTTTCGGAAGGTATCATATATGCGTTTCGGCAGGGAATTGTCCGCAAGGTAAGACTTGTCGGTATGTACGGTTAGGCTGCCCCGTTTTATGTCGCAGCCTTCTCCGCTGAAGGTGTACACCGTATCCGAAATATTTGCAGGAAGCATGAAGCTCTCCGAAAACATTCCCTGTTCAATATTTGTTATGGTGAGAGTGTACGTTTTATTATTGTATGTCACCGTACAAAGCTCATTCATCTTTTCTCCGTCAGGCGGCAAAGCGCTTTTTGCAGGATCACAGCCTGAAATGCATGATATCGGTATAAGGATAATTATACATAAAATAATGTTAATTTTTCTGATAAAACATCACCTTGCTCACAAAAGCTTCAGAATGGATATAATGTCCGAGGCAGTAATTCCCACAGGAGAAACTTCATGACAAATTATATCCGCTGCGTAACCGTGCGCATACACCGCCGCTGCGCAGGCGTCAAAGTTCTCTATACCCTGGCATACATACGCCCCGGTTATTCCCGCAAGAACGTCCCCTGTACCTCCCTTTGCAAGTGCGCCGTTCCCTGTGGGATTTACTATCGTCTTGCTGCCGTCGGATATGACCGTTCCGTGTCCTTTCAGCGCAAGAACACAGCCGAACTCTTTTGCAAAGTCCTTCGCCGTCTTTTCACGAGTATTTTGTATATCCGATAAGGGGACTCCTCCCAATAGCCGTGACATCTCCTTGGGGTGCGGTGTCAGGATCGTGGGGTGTCTGCGTTCCTTTAATACATCTATATGCTTTGAAATGCAGTTTATGCCGTCTGCGTCAAGGATAACAGGCTTCTCGTATTTTTGCAGAAGCTCACAGACAATTTTCTCTGTATCGTCGGTAACCTTTATCCCGCAGCCGACAACAAGAGAAGCACACCCGTCGGCGTGACCGAGAATTTTATCCATATCGCTGTACCGCAGAGTTCCGTTATCCGAGGCGGGCAGGGGAGCATATACCGCCTCCCATACCTGACCTGCCATAATTGGATAAATACTGTCGGGGATAATACATTTTACGATTCCCGCCCCGCTTGCATATGCCGCAGAGGAACAAAGCATTGCCGCGCCTGTCATACCATAAGAGCCGCATATACATCCGAGCGTGCCGAATGTGCCTTTGTTGCAGTCGCCGAGACGCATTTCTTCAAGCTTTGCAGTAACGTCCTCATAAATCTTATCCGCAAGGAAAGCGTACATCTTGTCTGCCGAAACAATTCCCCTGAATTCATCGATTCTTTCTATGTCGCTTTTTTTGCGGCCTTTGGTGTTTTGAAAGCCTTGTTTGATTCTGTTTATCTGTTCTCTGTCAAAAAGATTTATTATAGACATATGTGTCCTCCTTAAAAGCTCTTCTTAGGGCAAGCAGAGATAAGCCGTAAGAATGTGAGATGTGTCCTTTTCTAGGCATATGGACATCTCTTTAGCGGTTAAAAAGAGGGAGATCAAAATCTCCCCTTTAGCTACTTTTTCTTCGATTTTTTGTTCTTCCTGCCATTATTGCCTGAGTTTTTTCCGGTATTTTTATTATCCGAAGGTTTAATGGAGTTATCCTCAGGTTTCTTTTCCGCAGGAGTGTCGTTTTTCTTGAACGTATCGCTTTTTCCTTCCGGGATAGTGTCTTTGTCAGCCTCTACGGCAGGCTTTGCAGGAACAGGCTTGGTGGCAGACGGAGCTTTAGCAGCGGGCTTTTCGCTTGCACCTTTTACAAGACCGCTTTTTCTCAGTTCGAGTCTGATGCTGTTCCTAAGATTAGGGAACATAGCCTCCAGGGTTTTTTGATTGGGGGAGAAAAGCAGCAGGCATTCTCCTCCAAATTTGTCAAGGTGCATTTCAGCCGCAAAAACATCATCTCCGCTCTGTGTAATGCTTGCTCTGAAAATCTTGCGGTAGCTTTTCTTTGTGAGGTCGCAGTTCTTGAGCTTATTAAGCGTGTTGAATCTCTTAATGTCTATGCTGATGATACGCTTGCGCGAGCGTTTGCCGATGATTTTGTCAATAGTAATGTTGCTGTTTGTCACTGCATATTCGTATTCAGTGTAAAGACCTGTTACCACATAATACGATCCGTAGATCGCAAAGAAAAATGCGCATACCGCTACGACAAAGAAGTACTGATTGAATACAACTCCCAAAAGCAGGCAAAGTCCCGGCGCCAAAAATATCAGCAGCAGATATATTATCGTTTTCATCGTATCCTTTGCGGAATTTTTCCTGACCTCAAGCTGTTCTGTAAATGTGTCCATCATAAATTTATTCTCTCCAATGCTTTAGAAATAATTCAAAAATTTATATAACAATACTATACCATAATCCGAGCTTTTTTTCAATGATATTTATAAAAGTTTACAAATTCACATAAATCCGGCGGAAAAATTTTTTCAAAATATGCTTGCAAAACCCCGATGAAAATGATATACTGATATAAGTCGATAAGACCGTATATTAAAAAACGCAGTGACGAAGAAAGTAGCGTCGGACAAATGCGATACAGAGAGAGCAGACAAAAGGCTGAGATCTGCTTTGTGCATAGCCGGTGTGAAGTTCGCTTTTGAGCGGCAGGGCTGAAATAACAGTAGGTTTTGACGGTACGCACCGTTATATGCGGACAGAGTGTTTGCTTTGTGAACAGAATATGGGTGGTACCACGGCAGAAGTCGTCCCTATGGAGTAATATCCGTAGGGGCTTTTTTGATATAAGCAATCACTGAAATAATTATATAAGAAAGGACAGAAAATTATGAAAGCCAAGCTTGAAGAAATTCGTGCAAAAGCAAAAGAAGAGCTGTCAAAGGCGAATGCCGTTGAAGCTATCGAGGAACTGAGAGTAAAGTATGCGGGCAAAAAGGGCGAGCTGACTGCAATACTCAAACAAATGGGAAAGCTCTCTCCCGAGGAGCGTCCCGTAATAGGTCAGCTTGCAAATGAGGTCAGAGCCTTCATCGAGAACGAGGTTGAAACAAAGAAAGCCGAGCTTGCCGAGGCAAAGCTCAACAGACAGCTTGAAGAGGAGAAGATAGACGTAACACTCCCCTCGGATAAGTCGCCCTTGGGTCACAAGCACCCGTTGTCGGTAGTTCTTGATGAGATCAAGGAAATTTTTGTAGGCATGGGCTTTGAGATAGTAGAGGGTCCTGAGGTGGAATACGATTACTATAACTTTGAGGCACTCAACATTCCTAAGGATCACCCGGCAAGAGATACACAGGATACATTCTATATCACAGACAATATCGTACTCAGAACTCAGACATCTCCGGTACAGGTGCGTGTAATGGAGAAGAAGAAGCCCCCGATAAGGATCATCTCTCCCGGAAGAGTGTTCAGAAGCGACGCCGTAGACGCAACGCATTCACCGCTTTTCCATCAGATAGAGGGACTTGTTGTCGATAAGGATATTACATTCGCAGACCTCAAGGGTACGCTTGAAACATTCATCAAGCGTCTGTACGGCGAGGACAGCGTGGTACGCTTCCGCCCGCACCACTTTCCGTTTACCGAGCCAAGCGCTGAGGTAGACGTTCAGTGCTTCAGCTGTAAGGGCAAGGGCTGCCGTGTGTGCAAGAATGAGGGCTGGATCGAGATCCTTGGCTGCGGCATGGTTCACCCGAAGGTTCTCGAAAACTGCGGTATCGACCCCGAGGAGTATTCGGGCTTTGCTCTCGGACTCGGACTTGAAAGAGTTGCTATGAGAAGATACGGCGTAGACGATATGAGATTGTTCTATGAGAATGATACAAGATTTTTGTCACAGTTCTGATTGAGAAGGGAGATTTTCGGCTATGAATTTATCGTTAAGATGGTTAAAGGAATTTGTTGATATTGGAAATATAGCTCCCCGTGATTTCTCGGAGGCTATGACAATGAGCGGATCAAAGGTGGAGCTGTTTGAGATCGAGGGCGGTCAGGTAGACAATATTCTTGTCGGCAGAGTTCTCGATATACAAAAGCACCCCGACGCAGATAAGTTAGTTGTTTGTCAGGTGAACGTAGGGGATAAGAACGTACAGATAGTTACTGCCGCAACGAACCTCAAGGTGGGTGATTATGTTCCCGTTTGTATGGATAAGTCAAAGCTGTTTGACGGAACACCTATCAAAAAGGGCAAGCTCAGAGGAGTTGTCAGCGAGGGTATGTTCTGTTCTGTTGCCGAGCTTGGTCTTACTACGCATGATTTCCCGTATGCTATACAGGACGGCATATTCGTATTGCAGGACGATCCCGACCTTACACCTGTTTCGGGTATGGATATCAAAGAGGCTGTCGGTCTTACAGATACAAAGGTTGAGTTTGAGATAACGTCAAACCGCCCCGACTGTTTCTCGGTAATAGGTCTTGCAAGAGAAGCTGCAGCAACCTTTGACAAGCCGCTGAAGCTCCATACTCCCGAGGTGAAGTCAACGGGAAAATCGAGCGAAGGTATGCTAGAAGTAAAGGTTCACGAACCTCAGCTTTGTCCGCTTTACAGTGCAAGAATTATTGAAAATGTAAGGGTAAAGCCATCTCCGCTGTGGCTCAGAGAAAGACTTCGTGCTATGGGCGTTCGCCCGATAAATAACATAGTAGATATCACAAACTATGTTATGCTTGAATACGGTCAGCCTATGCACGCATTCGATCTGCGTTTTATAAAGGACGGAAAAATTAACGTTCGTCTTGCAAAGGACGGCGAGGAGATAACAACTCTTGACGGTATTGAAAGAAAACTCAGTTCTAAGAATCTTGTTATTGCAGACGCAGAAAAGCCCGTTGCTATTGCAGGTGTTATGGGCGGCGAATACAGCGGTATCATGGACGATACAACGACTATCGTTTTTGAAAGTGCTAACTTTATGGGTTCTTCCGTTCGTCTTACGGCTAAGGAGCATGGTATGCGCACAGACGCCTCTTCAAGATATGAGAAGGGTCTTGACCCGAATGCCTGCCTGCCTGCTCTTGACAGAGCGTGCGAGCTGGTACAGCTGCTTGACGCAGGTGATGTTCTCGACGGTGTCATCATGGACGACAACTCAAAGAGTGAGCCTGTCAGAATCAGGTTCAACCCCGATTGGATAAATCACTTCCTCAACACTACGCTTACCGCAGACGAGATGAAGGCTATTCTCGAGAAGATAGAATGCCGTATCGACGGTGATGATATAGTAGTGCCTACATTCCGCCCCGATTTACAGCATAAGGCAGATATTGCAGAGGAGATCGCTCGTTTCTACGGATATAATGTTATCCCCTCAACGGCAATTAAGGGTGGCGCTCAGGGCAAGTACAGCACAAGACAGAAGTTCGACATGACGATAACAGATACGCTTATTGCCTGCGGTGTAAGCGAGATTATGACTTATTCTTTCATCAGCCCCAAGTATTATAATAAAGTTATGATGCCGGAGAATCATGCTTTAAGGAACAGCGTTGTTATATCCAATCCGCTCGGTGAGGATACATCAATCATGAGAACAACCGCTTTGCCGTCTATGCTTGAAACTCTTGCAAGGAACTACAATAACCGTAACGAGTACGCATATCTCTTTGAGATCGCAAAGGAGTATATTCCCACAACGCCCGACAAGCTCCCCGTTGAGAAGAATGTTCTCACGGCAGGATTCTACGGCGAGGGTGTGGATTTCTTCAAGGTAAAGGGTATTGCCGAACAGGTACTCTCTCGTGCAGGTGTGAAGAATTATGATATCAAGGCAGACAGCTCACAGTTCGGCTATCACCCTGGCAGATGTGCATCTCTTACGATAAACGGCGAGCCTCTTGGCGTGATAGGTGAGATCCACCCGAAGGTACGTGACAATTATGGTATCGGAACAAGAGTTTATTGCTTCAGCCTGAATGTTGATACGATGTTTGAGTATGCAGAGCTTGAGAAGCATTATACTCCGCTGCCGAAGTACCCTGCTGTAACTCGTGACCTCGCTGTTATCTGCTCGGACAACATACCTGTGCTGGAGCTTGAAAAGGCTATCACAGAGGGAGCAGGCAAGTATCTCGAATCCGTGAAGCTGTTCGATGTATACAAGGGAAAGCCTATCCTTCCCGGAATGAAGAGCGTGGCTTTCAGCCTTGTTCTGAGAAGTTCCGAGGGTACTCTTACAGACGAGCAGGCAACCTCTGCTGTGAATAAGGCACTTAAATCGCTGAAAAATCTCGGAGCAGAGCTGAGAAGCTAAGAGAAAAATGAAGCATAAAGCTGTTAGGTCTTTTTTACAGTGTTGTCTTAAGGGCTTGGTAATCACTGCGTCTGTGATCGCTGTGATATGGATAGCTTTTGCGGTATTTCTTGCAGCCTCAGCAGATAAGATTAAGGAGACACTGATTAAATTGAGTGCCGAAGTTGCGCCGTCAGATTTTTAGGCAAATTGTGCGAAAAAGCCGCAGGAATACTGACGTATTTCAAGTTTGAGTGCAATTTGACAAAAAGATGCAAGCAAATTTGGTACTCAGTCCGAAGGACGTGATTTAATCAGTGGTTCCTTAATTATTACCTTGACGAATACGATATAGATAACGTAACGTCAGCCGATGTTGTAAAGGCTAATCTCCATCTTTGCAGATATGTAAAAATCGGGGAAACAGAAAAATCGGACATTGTTCTGTCGAGATCGTTTCTGTTTGAACCCGAGATCATGCTTGGGTATGAATATACCGACAGGCTCGGCTCCACAAGAGTATACAAGGATAAAAACGGCAGCACATTTGCCGTCACCGCAACAGATGATTGGTGTCCGTATTTCAGGGTTTACAGTATAACCAAAGGCGTAATATAAAAAAATAAAGCAGAAGTCGCTTTCGGCGGTTTCTGCTTTTGCTTGTTTTATTCATAGTAAGTGTATGATCAGTTCTTTGAGCTTATAGCTTTGAACCCTGAATTGTCACTCCGAAATTGAATATTTTGCCTTGAACATCTCAAAATCATGCTGAAAATCCGAGTTAGAGTTCTTCTTCAGTTCGATTATGTATTCGTGAGCGTCGAAGCTCAGCTGCGGTGTTTCGATTATCGCAATAGCGATGTTAGAGCAGTGGTCGGATACTCTCTCGCAGTTTGTCAGCAGGTCGGACATAATGAACCCGGGTTCTATCTGACACTCGCCCGATTTCAGCCTTGCAATATGCTGCTCTTTGATGTCGTTTATCAGTCTGTCGATCGCTTCTTCAAGCGGTTCTATATGCTTCGCCAGAGCGACATTGTTTGAAACATACGCTTCGATAGTCGAGTTGATGATCTCTGTCAATGCACTGATAAGGACATTTGTCTCTTCTTTTGCAATATCGGAGAACTGCATTTTCTTTGTGTGCAACTCCTGCGCAAGACCCAGAATATTCATAGCGTGATCGCCTATACGTTCAAAGTCAACGATGGAATGAAGCTGTCGTGACACGCTCTGGCTGTCTGCCTCGGAGACTTCCTTCGTGGCAAGCTTGACTAAGAAAGACCCGAGCTTATCCTCGTACATATCGAGTAAATCTTCGCTTTTTGCAATCTCTTTTGCTGTGGACTCTTCGTATTTAGCGATAAGTCCGAATGACGCAAGGATCATCTCACGGGTGATGTTTGCCATTTGCTTGCACTTGCTGTTGCTTTCGCGTATAGCGACTGACGGAGTAGAGAGAAGACGCAGGTCGATAAAGCTGTAATTGTTCTCATGCTCCTTACCATCGGTTCTCTCTTTAAGAATTAATCCTGAAAGCTTTTCAAGCTGCTTGCTGAACGGAAAGAGAATGATAGCTGTCGCAACATTGAATATGGTGTGAGCAAGAGCTATCTCAAAAAGCGTTGTCGGCATATTTTCAAAAGATAATGTCATAAAGTGACTCGTCAGACAGTATACCGTTAAGAATACGATCGTTCCGATAAGATTGAAAAGCAGATGTATAAGCGATACTTGTTTAGCGTTTTTGTTTGCGTCACGGCTTGATATGAGCGCCCTGATACAGGTGCCGATGTTTTGTCCCATAATTGTCGGTATCGCCATCGAAAATGAGATCACACCGTTTGCGGCAAGACACTGCAGCCCTGCTATTGAAGCAACGGAGCTTCGTGCAATTGCGGTAACAAGAGTACCTATCAATACTGCTATGAAGGGATTCTTCAGCAGTCCGAGAATTTTCAGAAATGTGGCACTCTGCGACAACGGATTCAAAGATACCGTCATCATATTCATTCCTGTCATTATTATCGAAAATCCGATGAGCGCCGAGCCGACTGTCTTTTTTCTGTCCGATTTTGTGATCATGGTTATGATCATGCCGAACACCGCAGGAAGTGCATAGAACAGCTCGGGACGGAAGATCCTCAAAAACGGCAGGTCGCTTTGTGTACCCGACAATGCGAGTATCCATGCCGTAACCGTTGTACCTATGTTTGAACCCATGACTATGGTACTGCTTTGCCCGATGTTCATCACACCCGAGTTTACAAGTCCGACGAGCATGACCGTGACAGCCGATGACGACTGAAGCGCCATAGTGATAGCGCCGCCGAGCAGCAGACCGCGTGTTTTGTTGGAGCGTGTCTTTTTAAGGAGAGATTCGAGTTTGCCGCCCCACATTTTTTCCAGACTTCCCGACATGAGATTCATGCCGAACAGAAAAAACGCAAATCCTCCAAGCAGGGTAAGTATTGAATATATATCCATATTTACGCACCTGTTGTGATTCCTTTCTTTAGTTGCATATTTTATCCCCGAACATAATAACAATATATATGTCCTTTATACATTGTATCACAAAGAAATAATGCAGTCAAAGGATTTTGAGCATAGCCCGATAAAATTCCGTATTCTACAAAACAGATGAGCGTTTGTTATTATATATGGTTAAAAATACAACCTGCACGCATTCTCTTTTGTGATTTGAAGAACCTCTTCAACAGACATACCTCTTATTTCCGCAATTTTTTTCGCTGTATATATTATGTTTGAGCTGTCGTTGCGTTTTCCTCTGTTTGGCACGGGGGAGAGGTAGGGAGCGTCTGTTTCGAGCAGCATTCTGTCGAGAGGAACTTCTCTTGCTACCTCAACCGGTACCCTTGCATTTTTGAATGTTACCGTACCGCCAAGGGAAATATACATATTACCGTATCTGAAAACCTCTTTAAGCATCTCACATGATCCGCTGTAACAGTGCAGGAGTCCCTTCGGACAGTATTTTTTTATGTATCCGAGAGTGTCGCCGTGAGCCTCTCTGTCATGGATGATTATGGGCATTCCCGTGTCAAGTGACAGCTTCAGCTGTTTCTCAAAAACAATGTGCTGTTCGGACTTTGGAATATCCCAGTAATAATCAAGTCCCGTTTCACCGATCGCAACGACCTTTTCGTGTGCAAGAAGCGATGCAATTTTTTCTATATACGTATCTGCATACGAAATATCCATCCCGGTCACACTCTCAGGATGAATTCCGACAGCGGCATAAAAGAAGGGGTACTTTTCGGCAAAGGCTATAGATCTTAAAGATGTTTCGTGATCCACACCGTTGTTTACCACTGCGAAAACGCCTTTCCCGGGAAGTGACGAGATGATCTCATCTCTGTCGGTATCGAATTTTTCGTCATCATAGTGCGCATGAGCGTCAAAGATAAGCTGTTCCATGGGCTTGTTCTCCTTTTCGTTTTGTCATAATTATATCAACAGATCGTCTTTTTGTAAAGTGCCGTTAGTTTCGAAGAAATGATTTTTTGCATATGATTACGCTTATGATCATTATTCCATTTTGATGAAAACGAATAATAAATTTTTTGGAAATTTAAAAAAAGCTATTGTATTTTGTATCGGCATGATGTATACTTAGTTTAATAAAAACAGTTGCCTTGAAAGGGGTGTATGCCAATGGAAACAGAAGCTATGGTTATTGATCACTACGAGTTAGTTCATGCTACCGCGACGGAGCTGCTGTACAGTTCAAGATTCCATATGACACGGGAGTTCATTCAGCACGGACGGATAAGCGTATATTCTCACTGTTTGTCTGTTGCAATCATGAGTGTGCGAATAGCAAAGATGCTTCATATAAAAGCTGACTATGAGTCGCTGATCAGAGGCGCGCTGCTTCATGATTATTTTTTGTATGACTGGCATGACAATCCGGACGGGAGACATAATCTCCACGGATTCACACATCCGTCAAAGGCTTTGAGGAATGCCCTGGAGGACTTTGAACTGACAAAGAGGGAGTGCGATATAATCAAGCACCATATGTTCCCGCTTGTTCCCGTTCCTCCGATGTGCCGTGAAGCATGGATAGTTTGCACAGCCGACAAAATTTGCGCTTTGCAGGAAACATTATTCAAAAGAAGATAAAAAATTTACCCTCTCCGTATCTGAACTGAACAGGTCGGAGAGGGTTTTTAATTATTAAGAACCTTTTTTATGATTTTAGCATATTTATTGCTTCGGGGGAATCTGTGAACAGGCTCGCTCGTTATCTGTACAGTTTTTTATCCATTAACCCACTGTCATATCGTCGCTTTCACTTTTTGCAATAAGTGTAGCCGTGAGAGTTCCTGTCTTTACATTTCCTTTGGAGTCTGTTCGTGCTACGGTAATGCTGATTTTATCGCCGACTTTATGATCTGCAAGAATTTTCTCAAGATCCTCCATTCCTGTTATTTCGCTGTCGTCAATAGCGGTTATAATATCGCCCGACTGAATTCCTGCAAGCTCGGCAGGGGAGTTGCTCAATACTCTGGATACATAAGCTCCTGCAGGCCAGTTAAAGCGTGTCTGATATGTTTCGGGTACGCTTGAACCGTATATTCCAAGGTACGGCTTTTCTTCATCCGAAACATAAGTCGAGCTCATCAGATCGTTGATGATTGGAGCGGCGTCGGAGATCGGGATAGCATAGCCTGTTCCCTCAACGCTTGTGTCGGAGAGCTTTGCGGAGTTAATGCCGATAACCTCACCCTTGATGTTAAGCAGTGCTCCGCCGCTGTTGCCGGGGTTGATAGCTGCGTCTGTCTGGATTAGAGTCATTGTTTTGTCTGAGATCTGGATCGTTCTCTCCGTTGCGCTGATGTAGCCGACAGTTACCGACTGACCGTAACCGAGCGAGTTGCCGATAGCTATCGCAGGTTCGCCGAGCTTGAGCGTTGTTGAGTCGCCGAGTGTTGCAACCTTTATCTGTTCTAACGTGTCTGCGCTGATATCGGAAAGCTTTACGGATACTACTGCAAGATCGTTCTCCGAAGCAGTACCCTTGACCTCTGCGGAGTAAGACTGACCGTCTATGAATTCAATAGCTATCTCCTTGGCGTCTTCGATAACATGGTAGTTTGTGACGATCAGCAGCTCATCTTCATTCTGACCTATTATGATACCCGAACCGCTGGCGCTTGACTCATATGTCTGACCGCCGTAACCGCCGCCGAAGAAATAGTTGAAATAACCGTAATCGTCCATAGTCTGTTCTACAATGGTGTTGATGGCAACCATTGACGGCATAGCATTGTCAACAACATCAGTAATTGTGCTTGGGACCTCTTCGCTGTCAGAAGATACCGATACGGTTGTTGTGTTTCCAATGACAGGTGTGCTGCTCTTGGAGTCTGATGCAGTTGTGGCAGTAACAGCGGCCGTACTGTGATCGTCTACATAACGCACGCCTGCATAGAACGAGCCGCCCGAAATTATGAGAGAAGCGCATATCGCAAGGACTGCAAAAAGCGGTCGGCGGTTTTTCTTTTTCTTCGGAGTGATAACTGCAGGAGCGACAGCCGGCTGCTGCTGCTGCGAAAGGGAGTTATACTCTGTATGCGAAGGCTTTGCCCTCGGGGAATCACTGTAAGAATACGGGTTGTAGCGTGACACACTGTTGTTTATGTCAAAGCTGTATGCGCTGTCTGAGCCTGTGGTTTCTTTGCTGTGTACATTATCCTCAACAGGAGAATTTTCACTCGGCATAATGTGATCATTCCCGATGTCGCTCTGCGAGAATATCTCACGATCATCTGTCGGCATTGCTGTATACTGCGTATCATCTCTGCCTGTCATACTGTCCATAAAGTTATCGTTATTAGAACCATTAAATCTTTCGTCCATAATTAATACCTCCATATGGTCTGAATGTGTTTTGTTTTGTTCTATGTTTATATTGTATACCGTCAAGCTAAAATCAACCTTAATTTTCACTTTAAATTTACTTAAAAAATATTTATCTAATGCACGAAAAAGCCCTTTTGAATTGTATTACTTATGAAAGAACACAGCGTGATTCCCACAACTATAAACTTTAATCCTATAACTAAAACGGGGGGTGATAGAATATGTCTACTTCTTCAGACGTCAAAGAACAGACAGAGAAAATCATCAGACAGTATGCAGATATGATATATCGGATCGCATTTCAGAATCTTAAAAACAGAGCGGACGCAGAGGACGTCTTCGGAGAAGTCTGTGTAGCGCTGTTGTCAAAGGATGTGCCGGAGGAAGAGCCTCATCTGAAGCACTGGATAATACGTGTGACAATAAACAAATGTCACAATATCCAAAAATCTTCGTGGCACACAAAAACCGAGCGGATAGACGAGTTGAAAGAGCCTGTATATGAAGAAAACAGCGATATTTTCGAAGAACTGTGGCAGCTCCCCGAGAAGTACAGAAACGTGATATATCTCTATTACTACGAGGGCTACACAATACAGGAGATAGGGCAGATACTCAAAAAAAGCCCTAATACAGTCAGCTCGTGGCTTACACGGGCAAGAAAAAAACTAAAGGCTATACTTATGGAATGAGGTGTTTATTATGAATGAAAACAGATACGCAGAAACTATCGGCAGGCTTAAATTATCGGACGAGGCTCTGGCAAAGGGTATTGAACGCATGAAAAACTACGAAGATAAAGGGAAGGTGGTACATATGAAAAGCAGGTTTATAAGTATAAAAACAGCGGTGGCGGCAATGCTTGTTCTTGCGGTAGGTGTAGGCGCAGTTTTTGCAGGAAATATCATTAATGCGGGAACACAGCCAAAAAAGAACACATTTATGCTCACGGCGAATGCACAGGAGCTGTCGTATGACAACAAAATAGAACTACGAGGTTTTGATGGGAATTCTTTAAGCGAACTTGCAAATATCTACCATGGCGTTGTTAATATTGCGCTGGGATTACAGATGCCCATAAAATGCGAGGGCACTGATATTGAAAGCGTAACGTATGCGGTAAAGGACTACTGCGAAGAAGATCCGGCAGTATTATGCTTTTTGTTAGGAACGGATTACGCAGAAAAATTGTCCTTTGAAAACATTCGATATGATTCCTGGCACATGGCTCCACACAGAGACAAGGGTCATACCTATGAAGAACGGTACAAACCGGTCTATGTAGCGACAGAATACAATGTAGCTTATGAAGATCAGCCCGAATTGGAAGAATTCGATTTGATTGACGGATACTATAGAGGAGAGGTACCCGTTTCGTTATCAATAGCATTTAATGATGAGCGTGAGTCGTTAGGCGGTGCGTCTTATAAAAGCTTTGAAGAGATTTACGAAAACAACTATGCTAATCCCGATCCTCATAATTTCTTTACAGATTCGTTTCTTGAGCTATTTGAGAAACATAAGGACGAGATGAAGATTTATGTCACGGTAAACTTCACCGACGGAACATCTCAGACACAGACAATACAGCTGTTCTGTGAGCCGAGTGATGATCATACCAATTGCTTCATGAGCTTTTACG
Organism: uncultured Eubacteriales bacterium; assembly: GCA_900315255.1. Taxonomy (GTDB): domain Bacteria; phylum Bacillota; class Clostridia; order Oscillospirales; family Acutalibacteraceae; genus RUG592. Next base: position 22,098 of record OMYH01000039.1, read on the forward strand.
GTATGCTTATTGAAGAATAATTACAGTATTCCCTCATTAATAATATATCAGTACAGGTGGTCTGTGTAATGCAGGCCGCCTGTGCTTTTGCAAAAAAATTGTACCAATATTTTTTGGTTTTGTACTATTTGACAAAAATATTATCATACCGTATTTTCCGTTGAAAACGATCGGCTTATATGCTATAATTTATAGGTTGAATTATATAATAAAGAAAAAGAGGTAAGGAATGTGAGTAAGAGAGAAAATCTTAGGAATGTTGCTATAATTGCGCACGTTGACCACGGAAAGACTACGCTTGTGGATCAGCTTTTGCTGCAGAGCGGTACATTTCGGGAGAACGAAGCTGTTGCCGAAAGAGTTATGGATAACGGCGATCTTGAACGTGAGAGAGGCATTACGATACTTTCAAAAAACACATCCGTAATGTATAACGGAACAAAAATAAATATAGTTGACACTCCCGGACACGCTGATTTCGGCGGTGAGGTGGAGCGTATCCTTATGACGGTTGACGGCGTTCTGCTGCTTGTCGACGCATTCGAGGGCTGTATGCCGCAGACAAGATTTGTACTGAAAAAGGCTCTCGGTCTGGGCAAAAAGCCGCTTGTTGTCATCAATAAGATCGACCGCCCCGGCGCACGTCCTGCCGAAATCATAGACGAGGTTCTTGACCTTTTCATCGAGCTTGGTGCAGATGACGATCAGCTTGAATTCCCCGTTGTGTATGCGTCGGGCAGAGATGGTTACGCAACCCTCGATCCCGATGAACCGGGTACGGATATGAAGCCGCTGTTTGATAAGATCATCGAGGAGATCCCCGCACCTGAGGGTGATTTTGACGCAGGATTACAGCTGCTGTTTTCTAATATAGACTATGATGATTATATCGGCAGAATAGGTATCGGAAGAGTAGAGAGAGGTACTGTAAAGATCGGTCAGCAGGTCGCACTTTGCCAGAAGGACGGCAGCGTCAGGAACGCAAAAATCGTTAAGCTGTATCAGTTCGAGGGACTCAAGAGAGTTGAAGCCGAGAGCGCCACGGTCGGAGATATAGTAGCCGTGAGCGGTATTGCTGATCTCAATATCGGAGAAACAGCGTGCTCCGTTGATTGTATTGAGCCGCTGCCTTTCATAAAAATTGACGAACCTACGGTATCTATGATGTTTTTAGTGAATAACAGCCCGTTTGCAGGTAAAGACGGTAAATTCGTTACGTCAAGAAATATCCGTGACAGGCTTTTCAAAGAGGTAGAAACTAACGTTGCTATGCGTGTTGAAGAGACAGATTCCGCCGATACGTTCAGAGTGTCGGGCAGAGGCGAGCTGCATTTGTCGATCCTTATAGAGCAGATGAGACGTCAGGGATATGAGTTCCAGGTGTCACGCCCGACCGTTATCTACAAAAACATAGACGGCGTTATGAGCGAGCCAATCGAATATCTTATTATCGAAGTACCCGAGGCTTATGTTGGCGCTGTTATGGAGAAGTTAGGTTCGAGGAAAGCCGAGCTTATCGATATGGGTACGAGAGACGGCGGCACAACTCATATCGAGTACAGAATACCCGCAAGAGGACTTATGGGCTATCGTTCGGAGTTCTTGACGGATACCAACGGCAACGGCATTATGAACCATGTGTTCGACGGATACGAGCCGTACAAGGGCGATATTGCCACACGTCACCAGGGCTCGCTCATCGCTCACGAAACAGGCGATTCCACAGGCTACGGACTTTTCCAGGTGCAGGACAGAGGCAGGTTGTTTATCGGACCCGGTGTACCCGTATACGAGGGAATGGTAGTAGGCGTCAGTCCGAAGAGTGAGGATATCACGGTAAATGTATGCAAGAAGAAGCATATCACAAACACACGTGCGTCCGGCTCGGACGAAGCACTTAAGCTTACTCCGCCGACAATAATGAGCCTTGACCAGTGTCTGGAGTTTATCGCAGAAGATGAGCTTGTCGAGGTAACGCCGAAAAATATAAGGATCAGAAAAACTATTCTCAGCAAGGAACAGAGAATGAAGAAGCAGTTTAAGAAATAAATTAGGAATGAGAAGTTAGGAGTCGAGAATGATTATTGATGTGCTGTTCCGGACTCCTGATGAATTATGAACGAGGAGTAAAAAATAAATCATGAACTTTGTAATTCTTGATTTGGAGTGGAACAGTTCATACAGCAAAAAATCAAAGGGATTTATAAGCGAGATAATCGAATTCGGCGCAGTAAAGTTTGACGAGGATTTTAATATTACCGGTACGTTTTCCAGGCTTGTATCTCCCCAGGTAGGGAAGAAGCTCTCAGGCAAGGTCAAGGAGCTGACAAACATCAGCAACGAAGAGCTTGCGGCAGACGGCAATACATATACTCATGTTCTCAGCAAGTTCAAGAAATTCCTGTCGTCCGATGATATTCTCATGACATGGGGTACTTGCGATATTCTTGCGATAATGGAAAACAACGAGTATTACAACAAGACTGCCGACATAGAGTTCATTGAGAAATATGTTGATATTCAGCGGTACTGTGCCGAAATGCTCGGCGTATATAACGCAGGACAGCAGCTCGGTCTGCTCCCTGCGGCTCAGCAGGTGGGAATTGACCTCACAGATGTTGTTCGTCACAGAGCGCTGCAGGATTCGATGATGTCTATGGACATATTCGCAAAGCTGTATGACAAAAAGAAGCTGGAGGACTTTATCGAAACAGGCAGCGAATTATATTATCGTCTGACCTTCAAGCCGTACTACCTTACCGATATGAACCATCCGCTTGTAAATAAGGGAGAGTTTAATTTTGTATGCGATAAATGCGGCGGTCCGATGAGAACAGAGAAGGATTGGGCATTGAGGAACAGAGGCTTTATCGCAACGCTTTTCTGCGATAGATGCCGCAGAAAGATGACGGGAAAGGTGCGCTTTAAGATAAACTACAACGGTATGTCTATCAAGAAAAGACTCCTGCCGTGCGAAGAAAACGAAGATAGCAAAGAGAGCAGCGATAATAACGAGGAGCAGAGCGCATCATGAGATACAAAAATATAATCTGGGATTATAACGGCACTATAATAGACGACGCACAGCTTGCGGTTGACGCAGAGAATGTTGTGCTAAGTTCCTATGGACTGCCCGAGATCGACATTGATTTTTATATGAGAGAATGCGAAATGCCGATAATAAATTTTTACAGGAAGATTTTTCCCGATTTTGACAGCTTCGACTTTTCCGAGATAGCAAAGCGTTTTCTGCATAATTATGATAAGCTGTTCCCGACAGCCAAGGTGTTTCCCGAGGTTACGGATATGATAAGCAAGCTGAGCTGCAGCGGTATACGGCAGGGTGTGATATCAGGATTTGAAAGCGGCAGACTGAGGGACAGTCTGAAGGGCTTCGGACTTGACGGGTATTTTGAATTCATGTCAGGCTCAGATGATATAGACTGCGGCGACAAAAGCGATCGTGCGGTTGCCGTATGCCGAAAAAACGGTTTTTCACCGAGCGAAACCTTGTTTGTAGGCGATATGTATCATGACTATGAAACCGCACAAAAGGTCGGAGCTGACTGCGTTCTGATAGCAAAGGGACATCAGGGGGCAGAGGTACTGAGAAAATACGGCGTAACCGTTCTTAACAGCGCAGGAGATCTTTCGGAATATTTTAAGGAGACACTGATTAAATCGAGTGCCGAAGTTGCGCCGTCAGATTTTTAGGCAAATTGTGCGAAAAATCCGCAGGAATACTGACGTATTTCACTTTTTCCAAGGGAACTATCTGCGCCCCTCTCTCTTATCTTAGAAAAAGAGCTTGACGCAGGAAATATAATTACCGAAACGTACCTTGGCAGATTTACGGGCGTGACGGAGGAGCTATTCTTTGTTTTTTTGAAATATCCGTTTAAAACGGAAATAAAAGAGCTTGAAGGATTGATCTATTGTGAGATAAACGACCGCCATTATTGGAAAGCCGAATATCGTGATGTTCATGCTCATCAGATACTTGCTTGTGGGTTTGGCGAGTGATATCTGTGATATTGCACGAATAATTACGCTGATCAAGTGTGGATTACAGCTGTATGCCGAAAAGCAAGGCTCTTCATATATAAGAATTGACATCATTTATAGTAAAGGTTTATAATGTTAGCACACGAACAATCAGTGTGCTGACATTTTTTTCGAAAAAAAGGAGGTGCTTTTGTGGATAGTGACAGATATGTTGGTCGTGATATGAAGTGTGTTTCAAACTGCATAAGGCGCGCCTTTTCGGGCATATGCAAAGACGTTTACGGCGAAGAGATAACAACGTCAAACTGCTGGCTGCTGATGTATCTGTTCGACCATGGCGGCGAAGATGTATTCCAGAAGGATATTGAAGAAAAGTTTAATATCCGACGCTCCACTTCATCAAGTATAATATCATTGCTTGAGAAAAAGGGTTATATCGAGAGGGCTTCTGTTGAACGAGATGCAAGGCTTAAAAAGCTCGTTCTGACGGAAAAGGCGCTTGAAATATGCGATGAGGTCAATAAACGCACGATAGATTTTGAAGAAAGCCTGACCGATGGAATACCCGAAGAGAAGCTCGATATATTCTACGAGGTTCTCGCCGAAATACAGAAAAATGCCGAAGGTCATTGACACGGCAAAGAATTAAAAGGAGTGATGTGTATGATCAAAAAACTTGCAGGCTGCATTCGTGAATACTGGCTTGTATCGCTGCTTGCGCCGATCACCGTTATCGGAGAGGTCGTACTTGAGGTTATTATTCCAAAGCTGATGGCAGATCTTATCGACTTTGGAATTAACGCAGGCGATATGTCATATATCTGGCTGACGGGGGCAAAGCTTGTGACAGCGTGTCTGTTCTCGTTATTGTGCGGTGCTTTGGCAGGAGCGTTTGCGGCGAAGGCTGCTGCAGGCTTTGCAAAAAATCTGAGAAAGGATATGTTCTATAATGTACAGAGCTTTTCTTTCTCAAATATCGACAAATTCTCGACATCAAGCCTGGTCACAAGACTTACTACCGATGTATCGAATGTTCAGAATGCTTACATGATGATAGTCAGGACGGCATTCAGAAGTCCGGCAATGATAGTATTCTGTATGATAAGCGCATTCAGGATAAACAAGACGATTTCGCTTATGTATCTGCTTGCGATACCGATACTGGCGATAGCGTTCCTGGTGATATTTTCTAATGCTCACCCTATATTTGAAAAGGTGTTCAAGACATACGACAAGCTTAACAATATTGTAGGAGAAAACCTTCACGGTATAAGAGTGGTCAAGACGTTCGTCAGAGAAGAACACGAGGATAAAAAATTCAAGGACATATCCGGAGAGATATATAAGCTGTTCATGAAAGCCGAAAGGATAATCATCTTCAATATGCCTGTTATGCAGCTTGTTATCTATGCAAGTATGATCTGTCTTAGCTGGCTGTCGGCAAAATTCATTGTGGCTTCGGGCAACAATCCCGAAGTCGGACTGACAACTGGTCAGCTGACGAGCCTTTATTCTTATCTTATGCAGATGCTCATAAGTCTGATGATGCTTTCGATGATTTTCATGATGATCGTTATTTCCAAGGCGTCTGCCGAGAGAATATGCGAGGTGCTTGACGAGAAGTCAGACCTTACAAACGGCGACGATCCGATAACCGAGGTAAAGGACGGTTCTGTTAAATTCGAGGGAGTATCGTTCAGCTATAACGGCAGCGATAAATACTGTCTGAGCGATATTGACCTGGACATCAGATCGGGCGAGGTCATCGGAGTTATCGGCGGTACGGGTTCTTCAAAATCAAGTTTTGTACAGCTTATACCGAGATTGTATGACGCCACAAAAGGAAGAGTCCTTGTCGGAGGGGCAGATGTGCGTGACTATGATCTTGAAACGCTGAGAGATAATGTAGCGATGGTTCTCCAGAAAAACGTCCTGTTCTCAGGCACAATAAAGGATAACCTCAGATGGGGCGATCCGAACGCAACAGACGAAGAGATAAAGAGAGTATGTAAGCTTGCTTGTGCAGATGAGTTTATCGAGAAATTCCCCGATAAATATGATACATACATTGAGCAGGGCGGCACCAATGTGTCGGGCGGACAGAAGCAGCGTTTGTGTATAGCAAGAGCATTGCTCAAAAAGCCGAAGATACTTATACTTGACGATTCCACCAGTGCAGTCGATACGAAGACCGATTCCTTGATCAGAAAGGCGTTTGCGGAAGAAATTCCCGATACGACAAAGTTTATTATTGCTCAGAGAATTTCCTCTGTTGAGGACGCAGATAAGATCATAGTTCTTGACGGCGGTAAGCTCAACGGCTTCGGTACTCATGAAGAATTGCTCAAGACAAATGCAATTTACCGTGAAGTATACGAATCACAGGTGAAAGGGGGCGGCGATGATGAGTAAGAAGAAAAATAGAAATAAGAAACCGCAAACTACCCCTGAATCCGTCGGCAGAGAGATAAAGGCTGCTGTCCCTGAGTTAAAGAAGAAGCCCGAAACCACTGAGGCAGTAAAGACTTCGACAAAACCGTATAGGGAAAACAATAAAACGCCCGATGAAAAAAATCAGGCAAAAATGCCGCCTAAGGGCGGAAATCCGCCAATGCCGAAGGTTGAGAAGAGTACGGTAAAACGACTGCTGAACTACGTATTCTCACGCTATAAGGCGAGATTCTTTGTAGTGCTGATATGTATACTTGTAAGTGCGATAGTTAATGTTGCGGGATCGATGTTCATCAAGATCCTGATAGACAACTATATTACACCCCTCCTGACGCAGCTGCACCCTGATTTTGCACCGCTGATAAGAGCGCTGTGCATAATGGGAGTTCTGTATCTGACAGGTGTTAGCGCATCTTATCTATACAACCGAATAATGATCACTATATCTCAGGGAGTTCTTAAACGTGTTCGTGACGATATGTTCGAGCATATGCAGACACTGCCGATACGCTATTTTGATACGCATACGCACGGCGATATAATGAGTTACTATACAAACGATACCGATACTCTCAGACAGATGATCTCTCAGAGTGTTCCGCAGGTATTCAACTCTATTATCACCATAATTGCCGTTTTCTGCGGAATGGTCTATACAAGTCCGTATCTTACTGGAGTGGTGCTGCTGTTTTGTGTAGTACAGTTCCTGGTAGTAAAGACGGTAGGCGGCAACAGCGGAAAATACTTTATCGCCCAGCAAAAGACTCTCGGAAAGGTAAACGGTTATATTGAAGAGATGATAACGGGCCAGAAGGTAATCAAGGTTTTCTGCCATGAAGAGAAGACAAAAGAGGATTTTGACAAGCTCAACGACGAGCTGTTTGACTCTGCATACAACGCAAATAAGTACGCAAATATGCTCATGCCTATTATGATGAACATCGGTAATCTGCAGTATGCTGTTCTTGCGATCGTCGGAGCGTTCATTTCGCTGTCGGGCGGCGGAGTATTCACTGTCGGCGCTATTGTTTCATTCCTGCAGCTGTCGAAGAGTTTTTCGGGTCCGATAGGCAACGTATCTCAGCAGATAAATTCCATAGTCATGGCTCTTGCGGGCGCACAGAGAATCTTCTCTCTGCTTGATGAAGAAAGCGAAGCAGATGACGGATATGTTACCCTTGTTAATGCTAAGCGTGAGAACGGCGAGCTTAAGGAATGTGACGAGAGAACGGGTCTATGGGCATGGAAACACCCCCACGGCGACGGAACAACCACATACACCGAGCTGAAGGGTGATGTACGGCTGTGTGATGTGGACTTCGGCTATGTTCCCGAGAAGATAGTTCTGCATAATGTGTCTATCTATGCCGAGCCGGGTCATAAGATCGCATTTGTCGGAGCTACGGGAGCCGGAAAGACGACCATAACGAACCTCATCAATAGATTCTACGATATAGCTGACGGAAAGATCCGCTATGACGGGATCAATATAAACAAAATTAAGAAAGCAGACCTCAGACGCTCGCTCGGAGTGGTGCTGCAGGAAACGAACCTTTTCACGGGCAGTATTATGGATAATATCCGCTACGGAAAGCTCGACGCAACAGACGAAGAATGCATAGCTGCGGCAAAGCTTGCGAATGCTCATGATTTTATCACGAGATTGCCCGACGGCTATGATACCATGATAGACGGAACCGGCGGAAGCCTTTCGCAGGGTCAGCGACAGCTTTTGTCTATTGCGAGGGCTGCAGTTGCCGATCCCCCTGTAATGATCCTCGACGAGGCAACGTCTTCGATTGATACAAGAACAGAGATGCTTGTGACTCGAGGCATGGATTCGCTCATGCACGGCAGAACGGTATTTGTAATAGCTCACAGGCTCTCCACCGTAAAGAACTCTGATGTTATTATGGTTCTTGAAGCGGGAAGGATAATTGAAAGAGGCAGCCATGAACAGCTGATCGCTCAGAAGGGCAAATACTATCAGCTTTACACAGGCGCATTTGAGCTTGAATAATTTCGGTAACGACACCCCACAAGGATCACGAATGGTCTTTGTGGGGTACTGTTATAAAAAAGGAACCCATTTCGGAAAAGGAGTCAAACGTTTTCCAAAATGGTTTTTTCATAAAAAAACAGCCCGATAAAATAGGGCTTTTATAGCGACTTTTGGGTGAATATCCGCTAATTCATCGGGAATGATTATATCGTTATAGAGTGCAGCATAATACTCCCCTTTTGTGTTTATATCATTAATAAAATACGGTTTTACGCAAATCAGCTTTATATTCGGATAGGCTTTCTTTGCACTCCGTACAGCAGACCAAAACAGGCTGTCAAATTCACCCATTGCTCCCGTGTAAAATATCTCACAGCCTTGTGCTATTGCTTCCTCAATAACGTTATCAAGCTTACTGCTTATATTTTCAAATATATTCCTGTGACCGAACCCGCAACACGCTTTCATACCCGCCTTATTAGATACACTTTAGATATATTATGTGCCTGCATCAAATGTTATAGCACATTGTAGGCATAAAATAAAGTCGTAATAAATATGAAATGAGGTTTATTTATGGCTGTTAAGAGTTTATCTATACGAATTGATGAAGAAATGCTGAACAAGCTGCACGTTGTAGCAGACTACGAAGGTCGCTCGGCAAACAGTCAGATATTGATTCTGATTCGTGACGCAATTGAAAAGTACGAGGATAAACACGGAAAAATCGAGATATAATAATGAACCGCAGTTTTAGGGGTGAAGCCCAAAACTGCGGTCTACCATACTAACAATAATTATGTCCTTTAATCAAAAATTTCTTCTGAGGATGAATACATCAAGGCAGAATAAAGTTTCTGCGGCATGGAATTGAACATCATTTCAACCACCACTTCTGCAGAAGTGGTGTTGTCGTATAACAGCCACTCCTTTGTCATACCGACTGATCCGTAGCAGTAGTGGCGGATACTGAATCTCAGCTGTGTATCAAGCACCTCGGTACGCAGCTTTTCTTTTGCAATCTTTTCATAACGCTGAACGAAATATTCGAGCATATACGCCCACAGCGCATTTTGGGAAGAATCCTCATACGCACGCTTATAGAAGATAAAGTCTTGCTTCATCCGTTTCATACCGGCTGCCGCCGATTCGAGCGACACCACATCCGTTTGGTTAGCCGATTGGAAGAATATCCAAGCGACCAAATCGTATTTATCCTTAAAATGATAGTAAAATGTCGGGCGTTCAATCTCAGCCGCCTTGCAAATTTCCGTCACACGGATTTTGTCAATCGGCTTTTGCTTCATCAACGCCTTCGTTTTGTCTGCTATCCAAAGCTTTGTAATCTCAGCCATTTTATCCTCTTTTCTTACAAAAACTTAATTCTGTAATATAACCTATCATAATTATATTTCTGTAAGTGGAAATTGTCAATAAAATCGGGTAAAATAGTGATAACAACTTGTGTTGGTTTGTCAATGATGTGTTACACATTTTTTAAATAGCATCAATTTCGCCAGTTTGTAAGAAGTGATTAATAATCTCACGAGGAGATTTCCAATTCAAAGGGCGCATAGGGAAGTTATTATATTTTCTGCTGTGAACAGCTAATTGCTTTTCAAAATCTTCAAACGAGTAGAAAGAGTGTGTTGCATAGAAGTATTCATTATCTTTTCTGTGTGACCGCTCTACCTTGCCGTTGTGTCTTGGAGTATATGGTTTGATCAGCTTGTGTCTTATTCCTTTCTCTTTGAGGCTAGCCTCAAAGAGCGTCATATCTTTTAGCTTCTTGCTGCCGCCAAACTTCTTGGTAAACTCAAATCCGTTGTCAGTTTGTACACACTCTACATTGAAAGGAAATGCCCCCAGCATATGCTCAAGAAAAACTTTTGATGAATAGGTGCTTTGTTCTCTGAAAGCCTCAACGTACCTGAACCGCGAGTATTCATCAATAGCAGTATATTGATAGAACTTCTCTCCCTTAGCATCACCTACAATGCAGGCTGTAGGAACAACCTTAACATCTATCTGAACACGCTGACCGGGATAGAGCATTTTCTCATAAGGCTTTGGAATGTATTTAGGATTCGGAGGTGTCTGACGAGGTTCTCCGAGCTTCCGGAGCATACGGTAAAGTCCTGTTATGCTTCTTTTATACCCTCTTAATCGCAGCTTCACCCAGAACACTACAAGTCCGGCGTTAGGGTTTCTTCTCCTCATGTCCTTTATCAGCTTTATTTCTTCCTCTGTGTGTTCATTCGGATGATGTTTTGGTCTGTGTGATCGATCCGCCAGAGATTGAAGTGTCCCGTCATATCTCCTTTTCCAGAAGTAAATGTACTGACGAGTAACATCGTATTTGATGGCAGCCTTTGTTACACCATATTTCATTGAATATTTAATCAGGGATTGACGAAACATCATCTTTTGTGTTACAGTATTCATAGCAAATAGGATTCTCCTTTGTTATTGTTTTTTGTCGCAAATTAACTGTAACACAAGTTCTTCCTATTTGCTATCTTTTTTTGCTAACTGTAACATATCAATTGTAAACCTACAGTAAATCTTCGCAAAATTTGCGACAAATCATTGACATTTGAGATTGCTCGTGCTAAACTAGTTATAGATAACTAACAGGAATTACAGGAGGAAAGAGAGGAGTCGGATGTCGGTATCCTATAACAAGTTATGGAAAATGCTGATAGATCAGAAAAGGAGCCATATAGAGTTGCAAAGGGCAGCGGAGGTTGTGCCGAACACGATGACAAAGATACGCAGGGATCAGCCTGTGAATCTTGCGATACTGGATCGGATATGCCGTGTGCTTGGATGTGATTTTGGAGATATTGTGGAGCGAGTAGATAATTTTAAATAATTGCATAGCGACTATTTCGTGCCGTGAAAACGGTATGTTTTTTTGGTAATAGGTTAGCTGGAACTAACACGGTAAGGAGGATACTAACTTGAATAGGAATGAACTGTACGAATCAAAGATTTCAGATACCCGATGGTGGATGTACGATATCCCTGGCAATATCGGGTGAATGATATATTTTGTGTGCTTTGTTCGGCTGGTGAGACAAGGGTTCAACCTGCTCACAGTAGCGGTGCTTGTTCCGGAGCTTCTGATGCTAATTGGCATCATTGAACTGATCAGCGAGAGGATTGCTAAACTTGACAGTATTCTTCCGAGAAAACGGCTTCTCAGAGGTTTTGGTAGCCTGACGCTTGGCGGCATTCTTGGAGCAGTAATCTCTGTGATTGGAGTTATCACGGTTTACTGTAATTATTGGATGCTTCTGGGTTCTGTTCTCTGCGCTGTGTTCGCAGGACTCCTCTATAAGGGCTACAGAAAGGCGGAAGGATAAGAAATTCTTTTCAGGTGTTTTGATGGAGGTTCTTATGAAAAAACACGTATTCAGAGTTGACTCTGATGGATACAACGGAGCGTGGTATCCATCGTCTGCCGAGAGTAAAAAGGGGGTCATTCTCATGCTGGGCGACAGCGCGGAGGATCACATGGCCAAGACCGCAGCGAAATGGCTGAATCAACAGGGCGTTGATGTGAAGGCAATGTCGCCGGATAAGAAGGATTACGGTCACCATAATTATCCGCTGGAGAGGTTTGGTAAGGCAATCGCGTTTATGAAGGCGCAGGGATGTGACAAGCTCGGCGTTGTAGGCGCTTCCACCACCGGGATGATGGCGCTGTTGGCGGCGTCCTACTATCCGGAGTTGTCGCTGACGATCGCAATCTCGCCCCCGGACTTTGTGATGGAAGGCTTTTATCAGGACGGAAAGGACGGCATGCGTGAGCGGCCCGGCGACAATGAATCCTCTGTGTCATGGCAAAACAAGCCGCTTCCCTATCTGCCTTATGCTTATCGGCATCCGGAGTACTGGAAAAAGATTCAGGAGGAATCAAAGACGGGAGGTGACAAGGTTGCTTCACGGAAAATGTTTGACGAATCCGAGCGCAGGCACCCCATACAGGAGGAAGAGCGGATCAAGGTGGAGAACGTCCACGGAAAGATCATCTTCATCGGCACGGAGGATGACGTGCTTTGGGACACCTGCAAATATATCCGAAGGATGGAGGAGCGCCTTGCCGAACTGCCCCATGACAGCACCTTTGAAAGCTGGCTGTATAAAAACGGAACGCACTTCGCTTTTCCGGAATCCCTGCTGAAAATGATGCTGCCGGTGGGCTCCGGGCTGTTGGTTTCCTTTATGTTCAAGGCTGGAAAAGAACACAAAAAAGAATGCAGGGAAACCCGAATCGACATTGATAGAAGGCTGAAAAAAGCCTTGGCTGAATGGTAAAGGAGAGTTTCAATCATGAACTGGTTTAGAACGATTCTTGACGGATTGATTTCTTTTCTTTGTTTTTCAGACACTGCGGGCAGATTCCGTAGACGTACTCAATCAGAAGTATGTCTTTCTTGTTGAGTTGAGAAAGAGCATTCCAAAGTTTTTCTTGATGAATCAGCAGAATGCGAATCGGCGTATCGGATTTCTTTTGAGACTCCTTTTTCTCCTCTGTAAGTTCCGGGTGCTTGGCAACATATTTACAAGGCACATCATATTTTGGATTCTTCTCCTCGCAATACAGTTGCCGGTGTGCGGTTGTCATCAAGAAGTATTTTCCGCAAATGCCGCACTGCCAAAGGTAATGCCCGTGACTGAGCGCCTCGAACAATTCCATTTTGTCGATGACCGATACAAAGTCAGTGTATGAAAATGTCTGTATCAAATATCCCTTTTCTCCGTATTGAATGAGGTAAGCAGGCAGAGAATGTAATCCAAGTCTTTTGAAAAGTGCAAAATCCTCGTCGAGTTCAGCCTGCACCGAACCGTCGTTATAGGTGGTCATAAAGCGGTCAACTTTGATTCCTGTTTTGCGGACAACTTCAAGGATTTCTTCGGTATGCGTTGTCGGTCTGCAATCGACAATCGTAGCGTAGCGGAGGTTATAGAGGAACAAATCAGCCTTTTCGGGAGCAATCAGCTGTACCGCCTTGTACGCAAGATTCAGCGGTATAGATGAAGTATGCTCCGTGTCAAACAGACAGAAGCCGTTCATATTTATCGGCATACCGCTGATACTTTCCTCACCCTCATATATTTTGGCAAGGCGTTTGTTGTAGCGTTCAATCGCTTCCTTTTCGCCAAAACGCAAGTCAGCGCTGTTAACAAATTGATAAACGTCACGCACCAAGCCGCTCATTACATATTTGAACTCAATCTGATTCTCAAAATGCGTTTCGAGCTTACGGAACATCGGCTCGTATTCGTATGATAGCCCCATCATCGGATCGGTAAAGGTTGTAATTTTCACCTTCATCACACCATTCTCCTGTCGATATATACGCCGCCTGCACCCCAAGCGGTGATGTCGCTGAATTTGATATATATTCTGTCGGGAGCGATACCTAAGACTTCATTAAAAATTCTTGTCACCTCGGAGGTGAATTCCTTGTAGCCGAAGTGATTTTCGTCGCCGAAAACACTCGCTTCGATATACGCTGTCGGCTTTCTGTTGTCGCCGCGCAGATAAAGATGATAATTATCCTCAAAGCCTAACAACAGAAATTCCTCGCTCTTGCCGGGTACAAGCTCAATCACTTTACCGAGACGGGATTTGAGGTCTGTTTCCTGTTCCTTTATTATCGGTGTGCTTACTTTTGCTATGATGAACGGCATTCTCTCCACCCCTTTACCAAAGCCGTGATTTTGTCGGCGACCTCCTGATGCTTTTTCTGATAGGTGTGCCCTGTACCCTCAATAAAGATCAATTTATTATCTTCGGGGCACTGCATATGATTATTGATGTTCGTAAGAAATCCAGACGGATCGCCGTAGGTGAAGGTGTCGAGCGTGCCGATCAGTAACGCACCTGTGTGCGTTATGCTTGCAACCTGTGACAAGTCGCGGTCAGCTTCAACGTGGACGTTGTTGAGTATATCAGTACACGCCCAGTCATAGGCGGTGTTAGCGATACACGCCACTCAGCCCATAAAGTAGAACGGCAGCATTTTTTCGCCGTCGCTGCTATCCACCTGATTGCGGATAAATTCGCGTTCAAAGTCAGTAACGCCGCTCATCATATGCTCCAAATTGGCAGGGCTTAATAAAAGAAACTTTTCAACCCTTTTGTCGTGATGACGTGACAAATAATAAATCACTTTATTTGCCCCGAGCGAGTGACCTGCAAGGTAGATATGCTTGTAGCCCTGTCTTTGAGCAAATTCGATATAGGCGTTTATATCTTCGTCGGTGTAGGCAAATCGCTCGTTCCAACTGCCGATAGTGTCACTCTGTTTGGTTTTATAATTGTAGGTTTTAATTTGCCCGAAAGCGTCGTTTGTCTGGGCGTAAATGAAGTCAAAACCGTTATCATTCAGCGTATCGCCGATGTTGTAATAAAACGGACTGGAATAGAAGTTGCCGTGGATTCCCTTTATCGCAATCAGCACGGTATCGGTATGCGTTTTATGGAACAACACGCCGTCGAGCAGTACGCCGCGCTCGGTTGGTACTTTTATTTCTTTAGGCATAGTTACCTCCTGAATACGCACTTGTGACAGTCGGAGGAATAACAGCGGTTGCAGGAAATACACTTTGAAACCGCGTTGCTTTCGTTCTGTAATCTGTTCGGAAAATCCGGCTCACGAAGCAGAGGACGGGACAAGGACAGCAGTTCAATGTTGGTTTTATTTAATACTTCCTCCATTGTGTCCTTCGCTCTCAAACCGCCTACAATAATAACCGGAACATCAACCTCGTCAGCGAGCTTTGCGGCAAAATCGAGGAAATACGCTTCATTAACATGTGCCTTAATTCCTGCAACCGACGTTCCGTTTTCGCTGACTTCGATTGAGTCGATACCGTTTTTCGCTGATTTTTTGCATATATACAGGCTCTCGTCCTGCTCCAAGCCGCCGTAGGTAAAGTCGCTTGAATTTATCTTAATCGTGATGTGAAGCGACGGACAGGCAGCGCGGATTCCGAATAATATTTCAAGCAAAATCCGCATACGGTTGTCGGTGCTTCCGCCATAGATGTCCGTCCTGTGATTCACTCTCGGGCTGATAAAGCGGCTGAGAAAAAAGAAATGCGCAGCGTGAATCTGCACACCGTCAAAGCCGGCTTTCCCGGCTTTTTTTGCGGCTTCAACAAACTGCTGAATAACCGTCTTGATTTCGTCCGCCGTCATATAATCGGGCTCAATCTGCGCGCCGCTGCGGTAAAATGCGCCGAGTGCAAGCTGTGCGATGATTTTGCAATTCTCTTTGTGAACCAAATCGGTCAGCTTTTTATATTGCGCAATCAAACTGTCGCGCGACAGGCGCATCATTCCGTCAAAGTAATAGCCATTATCGGCAACGCTCGTAAATCCGCCGATAATCAGCCCAACGCCGCCCTTGGCGAGTTCCTCATAAATCTCATAACTTCGCTTGTCTATGCTGCCGTCGAGCGCAGCGATCCCTTCCCAAGTCGCAGAACGGACAAGCCTGTTCTTAACCTTTAAATGATTCATCTTAATTTCATCAAATAACTTTTTCATACAATCACCTTGACCTTTCGGATTTCTGTTGCTATACTTATCATAGAACTTTAGTAAGAAAAATACAAGTACGCAGAAAAAACTGCCTTACTTTGAAAGGGCTGACTTTATGTCTGACAAAAAAGAAATAACCTATTCCATTGACGAAACAATGACCGACGTCACCGAGAAGAAATGCCCTATTCTCCACGCGCTGGAGATTATCGGACAAAAGTGGAAGCTGCCGATTCTGTGGTATCTGCACGAAAAAGAAAACACCCGGTACAACGAGCTAAAACGCCGCATACCGGGTATTACCAATATGATGTTGACTAAGTCCCTGAGAGAGTTAGAGGATAACGGTTTAGTAAAGCGTGTTCAGTACGACACGATTCCGCCGAAGGTCGAATACTCCCTGACAGAAGAAGGACTTGCGCTCCTGCCTACGCTCAACGAGCTGTATAAATGGGGCGAAGCGCATATGGAGAAGATATAGTAAAGCAGAGGTGGTTATATGGAATTCAAGCATATTGAATACTTTGTCGAAACAGCAAACCACAAAAGCATTTCCAAAGCCGCCGAAGCCCTGTTTATCTCTCAGCAGGCACTCAGCCGCTGTATGAATAATCTGGAAACGGAACTGAACTGCAAGCTGTTTGAACGTACAGTGAAGGGTAGTGTGCTGACGGAGGAGGGCAAATTGCTGTATCACAAATTCAGCCCTATTGTAGAGCGATTCCGCCATACAGAGGACGAGGTCTTTGCTGTGTTATCCAACCGTCCGCAGACGCTCAGCTTTGCCTGTGCTCCGTTTATCTTTCGTATTCTGGATACCGAGCTGCTGTTTGAATTCGAGGAACAGTATCCCAACATTACGCTGAATCGTATGGAAATGCCGGATATGGACATTGATGACTATGTCAAAGAGGATTCTAAACACTTTGCGTTGCTGGCGCTTCCCGAAAACCGTCACGGTATGCGATTCAAGCACCTGCCCGTGCTCACTGTTCCGCTTTGCTTATATGTTCACAAGGACGATCCTTTAGCACAGCTTGAAAAAGTCAACTTTGCGCAGTTGCACCGCAAAAGCCTGCTGATGGTCGAAAAGAAATCATACTATCATCATATGATCGAGGACTTCAGCAGCAGATACGGTGTAACGCTGAAAAAATCGTTTGAGTCATCCGATGTGATGCAGATCTATGATTTGGTCAACCGAGGCAAGGGTGTGTTTATCTCACCCGAGAACAGCGGTGCAAAAATGTTGTTCCAAAACATTCGTGTGATTCCCTTTGATGATGAAACGCTGACCTATTCGATCGCCTTCATCTTCAAGGATTATGACAGATTGAGCCCTACTGTGAAGAAATTTATGCAGCATATCATAGATAACACAAAAGCGTGAGGAGTTGAGCCTCACGCTTTCGTCATATAAGAACCAAAATCAGAATTTGCCGTTGTCGTTTGCCCAAGTTTCTTTGTCGGCAATGGTTTCCATTACATCCCAGTGCTCCGCAATCTTGCCGCTCTCAACACGGAACAAATCATAGTAAGAGGTGGGAGCGCCGCCGAAGCTACCTTCGGAAACAGCCAAAGCATAGTTGCCATCCGCAAGCACCATGTAGGTTTTGTCGTAAACCATAGCGATTCCCTGCTCTGCCATAGCAGCCAGCGCGTTGCCGAGACCGGAGAGACCATCGGCGATTGCTGTGTTGTGCTGAATGTAATTATCACCGTCAAAGAAGCTTGTCAGATTGTCGGGATTCTCACCGCGGAGAACATCGCCGACGAAAGCGGCTACCACCTTGCGGGTAGCTTCCTTGTCAACATCTTTTTTCTCGAGAGTGCCGTCAATCTGAGTATGACGAGAGGGATTAGGTTCTGCTTTATCAGCGAGATTGTCCCAATGCTCTGCAATTTTGCCGTCCTCATCAAAACGGAAGATGTCAAATGCAACCTGCTCGCCCGCGCCGGCAAAGTTGTAAACAGTTTGCAGGAAAACCTTATCGCCGTCCTCGAATGCGCGGATATTCTCGACGGTGGTCTTTACGGGAGCGGCTCCGAGAGCCTTAACCGCACCGACAAAAGCATCTCTGCCTGTACCAAATGCGAGGTTATGCTGGATATAGCCCTCTGCGAGTAATGAAGCTGCTTTCTCGGTATCGGTTGTTGCGAATGTGTTGATTAATGCCAAAGCCTTTTCGATGTTAGTCATTTTTATTTCCTCCTGAAATCAGTTTTGTTTAATACAGCGTTTCTCTTGCTGTGATTACAGTATAGCTCATATCAGCAGGTTTGAAAATGATCGAAAACTTGTGATAGGTACAATTTAAAGTTGTGTCATATATCAACTGTTGTTCATTCATTTAAAAATATTAATATGCGACAGGCAGTTTTTTCTGCCTTACTCATTTATTTCTGCGTACTGTAATTTTTCATTCTCCGTTGGTATACTATAAGTGAAATAAATCATCGGAGGTATTTGTAATGAAAAATCGAATTTGTGAAATACTCGGAATTGAAAAGCCTGTTGTGCAAGGTCCTATGGTATGGCTTACGGACGCAAAGCTTGTTGCTGCGGTTAGTAACGCAGGCGGTCTTGGCAGTCTCGGTCCGAACGCAGGACAAACAACCGTCACGCATGATCCTGTTGAAACAGCAGAGCGTATGTGCGCGGAAATCTGCAAGGTTCGTGAACTTACCGACAAGCCCTTCTCTGTCAATATTCTGCCGCCTTATGATGAGAATGCGGAAGATGTTTTTACGCCGCCTATGCTGAAGGCAATCTATGAGGAAAAGGTTCCCATAGTCACCTATGTCGGCGGAATCCGTGAAGCTCTGTTTGGGGAGCTGAAAGAGCACGACATCAAAATTATTTTCCGTTCCTTAAATCCCGATCCCGAGGAGGCAAAAGAAGCGGAGCGCTCGCAAATAAGCTGGTAGAAATGGATAAAGCCGGAGCAACCAACGAGGAGCTCGGCAAAATGATGGGCGGCTTTGCCAGCCTGAGAAAAGGTATGCTCGACGGCGATATGGAGAACGGCTATGTATCCGTCGGCAACGGTATCAGCGACATTCACGAAATCAAACCCGCGAAAGAAATCATTGATGAAATGACAAAAGATTATTGTAAGTAATATAAAAACCGAAGTTTTGATGTAATTTCCTAAAACTGCAGTTTTATTACGTTATTTAGAATTGGCAGACGCATAAGGTTATCAACTTAAGATTTAGCTATTGTAGCCAAATCCACTGTTCTGAATTTGTCGGAAACTACCAACAAACTCACGAACATACCTTATGCGTCTGCCAACATTTTTTGTGCCCTAAATAGCAAAAAGCCCGATAAAATCGGGCTTTTTGTGGGCATAGTATAGCTTTATTGATTTTTTGAAAAAAGATTTTGCGGTAAGTTGCAAAAATCGCC
>OMYH01000105.1 GCA_900315255.1 uncultured Eubacteriales bacterium
TCGGTCGCCACGCTGTGCGTGAATCTTACTGTGATGATACTTACAAAGCGAAATGAGGTTCTCTGCATCGTGCGTACCACCTTCTGCCAGCGGCTTGATGTGATGTACTTCTTCAACAGGAACGTAGATCCCGTTGTCAAAGCACTGCTCACAGAACGGGTGTGCCAGTGCGTATTGCTTACGGATACGCTGCCACTTAGTTCCGTAGCGTTGTTTCGTTTCGGGCTGTCTGTAGTAGCGTTCGTAACGCTTGTTCTCGGTTCGTTGGTGCTCCTCGCAATACCGGCTGTCTGTCAACTTAGGACAACCGGGGTAAGCACATGGTTTCTTTGGTCGTCTTGGCATCGTAAATCACCTCTCAAATTCATCGTTGTATAGACACGTCAGAATATTGCCCTTATTCTGAATGCTCTGTATTGTTCGCAAATAAAGCTCTGTCTCTTGTCTTGTTCGGACAAAGCAGTTATGATATCTGTTAAAATATAAATCCTTTTGTTTTTCCTGCGGCAATGACGCTATGTATTGCAGATGCTTGCATAATCGTTGTTCAATGATGTCATTCAACACATCTACAGATTCACTGACTCGCTTATATGCTTGCTCGGTAAAACCTTCATCAATATCAACGCTTATGCTGTTTCTATTTGCCCCCATACACGCAAGGCTTGTTGTTCCAAGCCCACCAAACGGATCGAGAACGGTATCGCCTTCAATGGAGTACATATTAACCAAACGATATGGAACATCAAACGGAAATGAAGCATTTCTCGATCTTGAGCCTTTAATACTTGCCTTTTGTGAAGTTCCTTTTATCTCCCATAAATCGGAGAACCATACGTTTCGTTCCTCCCAAAAATAGGCACTATGTTTTCTCCTGACCTTTTCGGCTTCAGAAAACACACGCTTATTTTCTTTGCGAAAAATAAGGATATACTCGTGTTCATAGGTGACATACGCTCCTGCCGGATACATACCCGAACCCATAAACTTGTTTGGTGCATTTGAAGGCTTACACCAATGGATATCCGGCAGCATTGTGTAACCGAGTGATAAGAAAAAGCTGATTACCTTTTCGTGATTCGGATACATACAAAAGCGGTCATTTATCGTTCGTACTGCGTCGCCGATATTTATACAAACAAAACCTCCATCGTAAAGCACTCTGTCGCACTCACGCCAAACATCGAAAAGGACATCGTTCATTCTCTCAAAAGCAGCCATTCCTGCTCCGTATATTAAATCCTCGCTAATTTGTGGGTCAAAGCTTGAAAACAACTCGTCCCACATTGCAATCATCGGATATGGCGGTGATGTCACTATCAAATTTATCGAAGAATCGCCGATTTCAGCCAGCTTCCGGCTGTCGGCTGTTAAAAATCTATGTGTTGTCATTTTTAGGGAAAGAGAAAGGACTCGCACAACGTTAGTCATGCAAGTCCTTTCGAGAGAGAAGGTATACAAAGAACAAAGTTTTAGTAATACGCTTGTTTTTGGTATGAGAAAAGGCCTGCAAGGTTTTCGCCCTACAGACCTTCTTAGGAGGTGTATGTCAGAGATTTTTCTCATACTTTTCTAATTCTAAGTATATCACGTCAAGCCATTATTTGCAAGTTTTTCACAATGGTTCATTATGGTTCACGATAGTCCATTTTATGAACAAATTGTAAACATTTCTGAAATCTGACTTTTTTCTAAAAAAGCAGGTCTGCAAGGCTTTTCATACCTCACAGACCTCGCTATTATCGCTTAATGTTTTACCAAATACTCTGTATTATTTCAAGATGTCGGAAATCTTGTTTATAGCGCTCTTGTGTATGCGTTTTATAGTGCTATAAGAAACACTCATAATGCTGCCAATATCTGCCCAACTGCGATTTTCAATATAGCGATAACGAAGCAATATTTTCTCATCAACATCTGAAAGAAGGTCGATCACAGCGTTTATTTCATTGCATTTCTCTATCATCGTTGCGTATTTTGTGTCGATATCACGCTGAATCTCATCAGCTTTTTCAACTGCGCTCACATACACAGCCGAAGTATTCCTCGTCGCATTGTAGTGGGGTTCAAAATTACTTGCGGGTATGCTCCTTGCCATACTGCGCCAACATTCCATCTCACGAGTACGGCTATCTATGTATTCTCTGATATCCTGCACTTGGGTCAAAAACTCCATAGCTGTCATGCTTTTCTCTCCTTCTTTTTAGCCTTTGCCTCTGCCTTAATTCGTGCCTTCTCTTTTTCACGAGCAATTCTTGCCTTACGCTTAGCAAAGAAAGCTGCATTTTCGGCTCGAATCTCGCTCTTAGGTCTTTTCTTACGCTTGTAATCAGTTTCAGACTTAGCCTTTTGGATAAGCCTCTCAATAAGCTCATCGGGATCAAGCTTAACTCCCGACAACACTTCAAACCAGTTTGAGTGAAAAAACTCTTCAATATCGATCTTGTTACGCAAAGCAATGTGGCTGTGCGGATTTCTCAAAAGAGTTTTAATTGCGAAACAATAATCCTTTGCAGAATTGAGTATAATTATCTCAGCCAGTCTTTCATAATCAAAATTCTCGCTACGTTCTCTCTTCATTTTCCCTACCTGTGCCATAATGATCGCCTCCTCAAATTATCGCCTTAACGGCGTCGATAAGTGCCTGCTGCGTACTGTCTTTCTCCGACAAAGCCTTAAGAATTCGCTCGTCAATTGTACCCTTTGTTACGATATGCTGAATAACGACGGTGTTCTTTTGCCCTTGTCTCCATAATCTTGCATTTGCCTGTTGATACAATTCAAGCGACCATGTCAGACCAAACCATACGAATGTCGAGCTGCCTTCTTGTAAATTCAATCCGTGTCCGGCAGAGGCAGGGTGTATTAATGCCACCGGCAGCTCTCCTCTGTTCCATCGGCGTATGCTATTCTCCGTATCGAGCTTTGAAAATGGAATATGCAGCGAGTGAAGCCTCTCGGCAATGCGGTCATAATCGTGCTTGAACCAATACGCTACAAGCAGCGGTTTTCCGTTCATGCTCTCGATGATGTCTTCAAGAGCGTCAAGTTTTCTGTCGTGTATTTTGATGACATTTCCATCGTCATCGTATATTGCTCCATTCGATAGCTGACAAAGTTTTCCCGAAAGAGCTGCTGCATTGGCAGCGGTGATCTCGGTGTCGCTGACCTCCAACACAAGCTCGTTCTTTAGTTTTTCGTAGGCTTTTCGTTCTGCATCGCTCATATACACGGGATATTCCGTTGAAATTAGCTCCGGCATATTGAGATGATCTTTCGCCTTCATCGATATGGTCACATCGGATATTTTCTTGTAGATTTTCTCCTCTGCTCCCGGCATCGGCTTGTACGAGAAGATCACCATACCATTACGCTTGTCGGGGATAAAGTATTGACTTCGATAATTGCTTATAAATCTTCCCAAACGCTCACCCATATCAAGCACCTTGAACTCGGCGAACAAGTCCATCAATCCATTACTGCTCGGTGTTCCCGTTAGTCCAACTATCCTCTTGATCTTCGGTCTTACCTTCATCAATGCTTTGAATCGCTGTGATTTCTGATTTTTGAAAGACGACAGCTCGTCTATAACGACCATATCGAAGTCAAATTTGATGCCGCTTTTCTCGACAAGCCACTGTAGATTTTCTCGGTTAATGATATAAATGTCAGCTTTTGCACTTAATGCATTGAGCCTCTCTGCTTCATTACCTACAGCGACTTTGTAAGTTATGTGCCTGAGATGATCCCATTTCCGGATTTCATCTCCCCATGTTGTACGACATACACGCAGCGGTCCGATGACTAACACTTTATGTATTTCAAAGCTGTCAAAAAGCATATCGTTTATAGCTGTGAGAGATATAACAGTT
>OMYH01000059.1 GCA_900315255.1 uncultured Eubacteriales bacterium
CGACGGCTAAAGCCGCCACCTTCTCCCGAGGGAGAAGGCTATTATGCGGAAAAGTCTATCGTTAACAATAAAGTTTGACGGAACTTGCCCGTCGGCGCTCGCCGACCCTTCATTGCTACTCTCCTTGCCGAGTGTTAATGACCTTCACTTTTCTTCCTTCGGAGATAATGATCCCATCGTTGTTCATTCGCCTGATCTCACGCATTAATGCGCTTCTGTCTGCTCCGAGATAGCTTGCAAGACGGTCAAAGGTTATCGGGATAGTAATATCATTTGTATCGCCGCTGATCTGATGAAGATATTCGAGATAGGCGAGTATCTTCTCTCTTAGCGATTTCTTGCTCAATATCGCCACGTGCAGGGACAGATACTGCGCCCGCTGCGAGGTGAACAACAGCATTTTCTTGATGAGATCGGCGTGGTTCGTACAGTTGTGACGGCAGTTGTGCATAATATTCTCAAAATTGACAAACAAAACCCTGCAGTCCGATTCGGCTACAACAATGTATTCCATTGATTCAAGCGGCATTATGATATATGCCCCGAAGCTGTCGCCGACTGTCAGAAAGTCCGAGATACTCTCCCTGCCGTCTTCGTCGATTGTCATGATACACGCGCTGCCCTCAAGCAAAAGCCCGACAAGCCCCGAGTGAGCGCTCATTGACAGGATAATATCACCTTTGACAAAGCTTGCGTACTTTTTCGACTCGCAGTCGGTTATCGTCTTTATGCGAGCTTGTTTTTCGTTATTCTTATTTTCCATATTTATTCATAAATCCTTCAAGTTATAATTTTTTGCCAATAAAATTTTTATTTATTTTATATAACAGTGTTGCGGTTGCAACAGTTTTTTGACGAATAATGTGATAGAATAGCAATAAATAATTATACTTTATAATAAAAAATTGTGTTTTGACGAATGAGTTGAAAAAAGCTTTGAACACATAAGATGTTCATTAGTTTATTATAACTCATTTTTGTTGCGGTTGCAACAGTTATTTTTTATTAAATTATATTATTGTATTATTGTATGTTATTACAGCGATACGATTCGCTGTAGTCCGGATAAAATTCTATCAGTATTATTTGTCCGTTTTATATTTAAAGGAGGTTACTATGCAAAGATTAAGTGAAGCTGCTGTTAAGCAGATCAATGAGATCTGTGACAGACACGCAAACGACAAAACGCCGCTGATGATGATCCTCAGTGACATTCAGAAGGAGTACGGTTATGTACCGGTTGACGTACAGGAGATCGTTTCTGCGAAAACAGGTATCAGCGTAGCAGAGATTTACGGAGTTGTAACATTCTACTCGTTCTTCTCACTCAAGCCGAAGGGAAAGTACATCATAGGCTGCTGTCTTGGTACGGCTTGTTATGTAAAGGGCGCTCAGCAGATCATTGACAAGTTCAGTGACGAGCTCGGTATCGCTCCGGGTGAAACCACCGAAGACGGTATGTTTACTATTGACGCACTTCGTTGTATCGGTGCCTGCGGTATTGCTCCGGCAGTTACCATCAACGGCACTGTATATCCGAAGATGGAAGTAAGTCAGGTTCCGACGGTTATCGCAGAGTACCGCAGTAAGGAGGCATAATAATGAAGATTACTACCAGTGAACAGCTTGATCAGGTTACACATAACTGTACCGAGTGTTTTAAAAATAAATTAGACGGTTCCGACGGCAAGCGCGCAGTGGTTCTCTGCGGCGGTACAGGCTGTCTTTCGTCAAATTCCGACGCTATTACGGCAAAGTTCAGAGAGCTTACAGAGCAGTACGGCATTGCAGATCAGGTTACTATCAACCAGGTAGGCTGCTTCGGATTCTGCTCACAGGGTCCGTTTGTAAAGATATTCCCCGAGGATACGCTCTATCGTCTTGTAAAGGTTGAGGACGTTGAAGAGATCGTAAAGACAGACCTCGTAGAACATAATATAGTAGAAAGACTTCTCTATGTAGATCCTTCGTCGAATGAGAAGGTTCAGAAGCAGGACGACATCAACTTTTATAAGAAGCAGAAGAGAATCGCTCTCCACGGCTGCGGACTTATCAACGCAGAGGATATCAACGAGGCTATGGGCTACGGCGCATTCAAGGGCATTCAGAAGGCTCTCACAATGACTCCGAAGGAGGTTATTGACGAGGTTCTCGCTTCGGGACTCAGAGGCCGCGGCGGCGCAGGCTTCCCAACAGGCAGAAAGTGGTCGTTCGCATATGCCAACGAAGCAGACCAGAAGTATGTTGTCTGTAATGGTGACGAGGGCGACCCGGGCGCATTCATGGATCGTTCCATACTCGAGGGCAACCCGTTCGCAGTAATCGAGGGTATGATGATCGCAGGCTACGCTATCGGAGCTTCCGAGGGTTATTTCTATGTTCGTGCGGAGTATCCTATCGCAGTTAACCGTCTGCAGAAGGCTATCGATCAGATGACAGAGATCGGTATGCTCGGCGACAACATTCTCGGAACAGATTTCTCGTTCCGTGCAAATATAAGACTCGGAGCAGGCGCATTCGTATGCGGTGAGGAAACAGCTCTTCTGAACTCCATCGAGGGTAAGAGAGGTATGCCTCGTCCTCGTCCTCCGTTCCCGGCTGTTAAGGGTCTGTGGGGCAAGCCGACTGTTGTTAACAACGTAGAAACACTCGCTTGCGTACCGTATATTCTCCGTGAGGGCGCTGCAGATTTTGCATCGACAGGTACGGAGAGATCAAAGGGTACAAAGGTATTTGCTCTCGGCGGAAAGGTAAATAACGTAGGACTTGTAGAAGTTCCTATGGGTACAACGCTTCGTGAGCTTATTTATGATATCGGCGGAGGAATCCCCGGAAACAAGAAGTTCAAGGCTATTCAGACAGGCGGTCCTTCGGGCGGATGTCTTACAGAGGAGTACCTCGACGAGCCAATCGACTTCGATAACCTCGTAGCTAAGGGCTCGATGATGGGCTCGGGCGGCGCTATCGTAATGGACGAGGACAACTGTATGGTTAACATCGCAAAGTTCTATATGGAATTTATCTGCGACGAGTCCTGCGGTAAGTGTTCACCGTGCCGTATCGGTACAAAGCGTATGCTTGAGATACTCACAAAGATCACAGACGGCAAGGGTACTATGGAAGACCTTGACGAGCTTGAAGAGCTTTCAGAGGCTGTTAAGAGCAATTCCCTGTGCGCATTGGGTCAGACAGCGTCCAACCCGATAGTATCTACTATCACACACTTCAAGGACGAGTACATCGCTCATATCGTTGAGAAGCGCTGCCCTGCAGGTATATGTAAGAATCTTATGAGATATGAGATCGTAAAGGATAACTGCTTCGGCTGCGGACTTTGTAAGCGTCAGTGTCCTGTTGACGCTATCAGCGTTACCGATTATACCGCTCCGGGCAAGAAGAAGCCTGCTCTCAAGATCGACGCCGACAAGTGTATCAAGTGCGGTATGTGTATGGCTTCCTGTAAGTTTAAGGCTATTGTTAAGAAATGATCTGGAGGGATATAAATGTCACTTATTAATATAAAAATAGAGGGAATACCGTATCAGGTCGAGTCGGGTCTTACTATTCTTGAGGCTGCAAGACAGTGCGGTTACGATATCCCGTCATTATGTACTTTTAATCACGGACAGTGCTCACAGGGTTCATGCCGTGTATGTCTTGTTGAAGCAACAGGCGCAAGAGGTCTTGTAGCGTCTTGTGTATATCCCGTAGCAGAGGGAATGGAGATCAGGATCTCCTCTCCGAAGGCTGTCAAGGCAAGAAGAACATCTGTTGAGCTTATTCTCTCCAACCACAACAAGAACTGCCAGCAGTGTGCTAAGAACGGCAACTGCGAGCTGCTCCACGTTGCGAAGCTTACAGGCGCAAGAGAGAACGTATTTACAGGTGAAAAGACACCTACAACATATGATGAAGTTACACCGTCTATCATCAGAGATACTTCAAAGTGTATTCTCTGCGGCAGATGTGTAGCAAGATGTCAGGAAGCTCACGGCAACGGTATTCTCGGCTTTGAGAACCGTGGTTTCTCAACGATCGTTGCTCCTGCAGGCAATCGTTCGTTTGCAGATTCTCCCTGTCTGCTCTGCGGTCAGTGCGTTAGCGTATGTCCGACAGGCGCATTGATGGAGAAGTCGGAGATCACAAAGATCGACGAGGCTATGGCAGCAGGCAAGCACGTTATCGTTCAGACTGCTCCTGCAGTAAGAGCGTCTTTGGGTGAGGAATTCGGCATGAAGGTCGGCACTCCCGTAACAGGCAAGATGGTTGCAGCTCTGAAGCGTCTTGGATTCGATAAGGTTTATGACACAAACTTTGGCGCAGACCTTACCATTATGGAAGAGGCTAACGAGCTTCTTGCAAGAATCAAGAACGGCGGCACACTCCCGATGATCACATCATGCTCACCGGGCTGGGTAAATTATGCAGAGTATTACTATGGTGACTGTGTTGATCATCTGTCTTCATGCAAGTCACCTCACGAAATGGAGGGCGCTATCCTCAAGTCATACTATGCAGAGAAGAACGGCATTGATCCGAAGGATATTTTTGTTGTATCCATCATGCCCTGTACTGCAAAGAAGTACGAAAAAGAACGTCCTGCACTCACAACAAACGGACTCAAAGACGTTGACGTTGTCCTCACAACAAGAGAGCTCGGAAACCTCATCAAGCGTTCGGGCATCAACTTTGCGAAGCTCCCTGATGAAGAATTCGATCAGGATCTTGTCGGCACATACACAGGAGCAGGCGTTATCTTCGGTGTAACAGGCGGTGTTATGGAAGCAGCTCTCAGAACAGCATACTTTGCGCTTGAGGGCAAGGAGTACGGTCCTGTTAACTTCACAGAGGTAAGAGGCTTTGACGGCGTTAAAGAGGCTACATTTGTTCTCGCAGGCAAGGAGCTTAAGATAGCTGTTGCTCACGGAATGAAGAACGCTAAGCCTATCATGGACGATATTCGTGCAGGCAAGTCACCTTATACCTTCATCGAGATCATGTGCTGCCCCGGCGGCTGCATCAACGGCGGCGGTCAGTCGTATGTACGCCCGACGCTTCTCCCGAACGAAGATCTCGACATTCTCGACACATACATGGCAAAGCGTGCGGCTGCTCTGTATTCAGAGGATGAAAGACAGACTTTCCGTCAGTCACACAACAATCCTCAGATCCAGCAGCTTTATGCAGAGTATCTCGGCGAGCCTAACTCACACAAGGCACACGAGCTTCTCCACACAACGTATGTAAGCGACAGAGTAAGATTTAAGTAATTAAATAATAACTTCCTCAAATATAAAATAAAACAAGAGCGGCAGTCATAACGGCTGTCGCTTTTGTTTGTCTGATATGAAAAAATAAGAAGGGGTTACGATAATCATCGTCTGTCTAAGTATGTATTCGGTCGGGAGTTGTCGATTATGTTTAAATATGAGGAATTATCATTATAACCTCTGTCGATGTACCATGATTCATCACTTTCTTCCTCGTAATAGTCGTTTGTATCATCGTAAGGCTCCTCTTCGCTGTCATAGTAATATTCTCCGTAGCCATCATATTCGCTTTCCGGGGAAGCCTCAGAAGAAGTCGTGGTAGATGCCGATTTACTCGTCGTTGATTTGCTTGTGGTAGATGCCGTACTTGCTGTAGCTTTGCTCGTTGTCGAAGCCGTACTTGCTGTAGCTTTACTCGTTGTTGAAGCAGTGCTTGATGCAGCTTTGCTTGTTGTCGAAGTCGTGCTTGATGCAGCTTTACTTGTCGTTGAAATTGTCTTTCCCGAAGATGAGCTGCCTGAAGAGCTTTGTTCGGCATCGGATACAGGTCTGGTCGGTTTAACAGCCTTCGAGGGCGAGTCTTTATCTGCAGCATAATAACTGTCGGACACTGTACTTTCGGGGTCGTCCGTGCCGAATGTCGTCTTATTCCCGGAGAACAGACCGAGTACGTCAAGAAAATAAACTGCCGCTGCGACTGCTGCCACAATTATTATGATAATTGATAACGTTATTACTGTAGTATCAGTTTTATCCTTTGGACGCTTGGTTTTTTCTTTTGTGTCTTTAGTTTTCTTTGCACTCTGTGACTCTTCGTTTGGTTTTAGCCGGAAATTATCTACATCGACCGTATCATATTCCTGTCTGTCCGCTAAATCCATGAGTTCGTCTGTTTGATGTGAATCGGCAAGCAGAGCCGCTTTGAAATCCTCCATCGACTGAAAACGATCCTCGGCTCGAACAGCCATAGCCCGCATGACAGCCGCTTCTGTGGAAGGCGAAATGCTCACTCCCATGCCGCTCGGCGGTACGACCTCGTCTTCCAGAATCCTTTCAAAGGAATCCTGCGGACGTTCGCCCGTTACCGCAAAATAGAATGTTGCGCCAAGGCTGTATATATCGGTGTAAGCCCCCTGTGTACCGTTTTTCGAGTACTGCTCCTTCGGGGCGAAGCCCGGCTTCAGAATAACGTCAAGATTACGGTTCTTATCTCCGAGACTGAACCTTGCCGCTCCGAAATCTATCAGAATAATGCTGCCGTCCTTGCGGATATAGATGTTGTCGGGGGTCACGTCACGGTGGATTATTCCTTGTCGGTGTACAGCGGCGAGAGCGTCCATCACGGGAACAAGTATCCGCTGTGCGTCCTCGACGGTAATTCGTCCTCCGTGTTCCTTTATGTATGCGTCTAAGTTTTTGCCTTCGATATAGTTCATTACGAAATATGCCGTGTTGTTTTCCTCGAAATAACGGTAAATGCGGACAACTCCTTTGTTGTCGATAAACTGGGCGAGCGTCTTTGCCTCCTCAAGGAAGCTTTTCTTGCCGTACTCAAAGTTTTCGGTTTGTTCACCGTGGTAGGGAATAACCGATTTATCCTGTCTGTATACAAGGCCGTCGGGGAAGAATTCTTTAACCGCAAAATATTCGTCGAGTTTGGTATCCTGCGCCTTGTATGTGATACCGAAACCGCCCTGTCCGAGTACACGTTCGATCAGATATTTCCCGGCAAGCACGGTTCCGGGTTTCAAAGCTTTAGGAAATTCATCGTTCATAGACATATCTGTTCTGTCCTTCTGTAAAAGTTAAAAATATACAACAAAAATGTACCGCCGGATAATAAAAGGCGGTACATAAATAATATCATATTTTGTAGAACATTTCAAGAATATATCAAAAATATAGATAGAACAAATTTGTAGTATTTTATACATAAGTTTCAATTGTTCTGTAATCTATTTTATTGGGGAACCATAAATCATACAACCCCGAATAATCGCTTAACAAATGCTCTTTGTCATAGACCCCGACAGTGAGATACCCCGCATTTCCTGCAGTAATGAGTGCGTTAGGGGAGTCCTCGACAACGGCAGTTTCACAGATCTCCGTACCGAGATATTCCCTTGCCTTATTGTAAACCTTAGGGGAATTCTTGCCCTCACCGACATCGCTGCATGATACAACTGCTTTGAAATGCTCATGTATCCCGTTAGTACGAAGAGCCTTTTCGATCAGGTATCTGTCGGTTGCGCTGGCGACCGCCAGCGGTATGTTTTTGCGTGACAGCATATCGAGCAGCTCGGCAATACCGGGCTTAAGCTTGACTTTGTTTGTGTAAAACTGCTCGACAATGCGGTTTTCTTCTTCGATAAACTCCTCGGGAGAAAAGGAGAGAGAGTATCTGTTTTTAAGGTATACAGCTCCTTCGTACATACTCATCGGGTTGATTATCTTCAGAAGCTCGTTATCGGGCGAAATGCCGAAACGTGCGAGCATATCATACACCGTGCTGCTCCAGAAGCCCATTGAATCAAGCAGTGTTCCGTCTGCGTCAAAAATAACACCTTTTATCTTCATATTATCCAATCCCAATATTCTCCTAAAGAAGCATCTGCGGGCGCCGATCTCTGAAATTCAAGCTCGGGATTTTTCACGCTGACCTTCATGCCCTGCGATACGCTCGATACAACAAAAGCGTTGCCGCCGATGGTAGTGCCGTCGCCGATGACGGTCTCGCCGCCGAGAACCGACGTACCGGAATATATAGTAACATTGTCACCGAGCGTGGGGTGACGCTTAACGCCCTTTAGCTGCTGACCCTTTCGTGTGGAGAGCGCTCCGAGAGTCACGCCCTGATATATCTTGACATTGTTGCCGATGACAGTAGTTTCACCGATAACAACGCCTGTGCCGTGATCGATGAAGAAGTATTTGCCGATAGCTGCCCCCGGGTGGATATCTATTCCCGTGACGTTATGTGCGTGTTCGCTGATTATTCTCGGAATGAGCGGCACACCCAAGAGATACAGCTCGTGAGCTATTCTGTAGGTTGTTATTGCGAACATACCCGGGTAGCAGAAAATGATCTCGTCTGTGCTGAATGCCGCAGGGTCGCCGTTGTATGCCGCCTCAACGTCCGTGCTTAAATAATCTCTGATTTTCGGGAGAGAGTGAAGGAATTTATATGTTATCTCGTCTGCCTCTCCGATGATCTTGTCGTGGCATTTTTCTTCGTCTGTTTCGATATTGTCGAGAGCCTTTGCGATCTGCTTTTTGAGATTATACTGTACAAATTCAAGACGTTCGCCGACTATATAGCGGGCATATTCCGAGCGGACACGTTTCTTATCGAAAAATCCGGGGAATAGTATCATTCGCAGTTCGTTTAGTATCTCAATAAGGATATCTCTGTTTACAATATTGCATTTATCTATACGGCTTGTAAGGCTGTGCTTGTCGTAGCTTTCCATAAGCATATCGACCAGGTTATCCGTTTCACGCTGTGTGTATGCCGTGTTTGAGCAGTCCATAATATGACCTCCTGTCGTTTTTTATTTGATTCAGTCATTTATTATTATATGCTGTGAGGGGAGGAATGTCAATAATGGTACATTTTGATCCCTCACATGATCATATAATAAAATTTAACACCGACACTATGTAAGCATCGGTGTTGATAAATCAAAACGTTACAACTCTCTGTTCGGGTTCTTCGGCGGGAGTTATCGAAGTCACCTTAAGCACCGGACCTCTTTTGCCGTAGACAGGGCTGAATTCTATGGCGATCTTCGCCTCGATCTGTACCCATTCACCCTGCTTCAGAGATGAAGCCTTGTCATACTTTCCGACCAATGCGCAGTATTGAATATCCTCAACACAGCAGGTCATAACGTGCCTGCCTATTGCAAAGGTTTTTTTGTCAAAGCTTGTGTTGCGGGCGATCTGTCCCTTAAAGCTGATCGTCTTCTTGTTGTACTTCATCATGTCTTCGACGCAGTCTCTGTACCACAAGCCGTAATCGTTGTCTTTGACCTCAATCACGGGAGCGTCAACGTCAAAGGGGAGAGGATCGATAATATCATCATATACGACCTTGCCGTCTGCATATTCATATGCTATCTCGCAGCGGCGGCTGATTGCCCTCACTATTGTGTGCAGCGGCATCTGATCTTCGCCCTGAGCAAGCCTGTTGAATACGACCATCTCGGTGTCTTTTATCTTATCAACTACAAGACTTCTCATGTTCTGATTATATACCGTGAATGTCTTTGCGTCAAAGAATGTCATCTGCTGATAGATGATCCACTCCTCGGGCATTGCGTCATACAGCTTCTGAAGCTGCCACATACCGTTGTATTCGATGAGAACCCTTGTGCATTTTGTTTCCTTTGCAAAGTCTGCGAGTGCTTCCTCCGTCAACTCGTCCTCATCGTCTATTGTCTTGAAGAATACTTCGTCACACGGTATCTTTGACGGCTCGTACTCTTCTTCACCCTCCTCGCACATAAGAACGAGAGTGCGTTCTTTCTTGTGGAATCTTTTGTCCTCGAGAGTTTCCTGAATGAATTTTGTCTTTCCGCTCTCCAAAAATCCCACAAATAAATATACGGGAATTTCCATGTTTTACCTCCGCCTTTTATACTTATGCAGTTTATGCAGTGAAAAGCTCTGCAATAGCGTTTTCGGAGATCTTTGCGCCGATAACGCAGAGTCTGCCAATCGTGCCTGCGCTGCCGTATCTTACATCGGGTTCGCCCGGCACATAGTCGAAGTGGATCCACTTGCCGTCCGTGCCCTCTACAATACCCTTTGCACGAAGGATCGTGCCGTATTTTGCCTCGTCTGAGAGTGCGTTCAGTGCGTTTGTGATATCCTCTGCAGTGAATTTCTTCGTTGTTTCCGTACCCCAGCTTGTGAAAACATCGTCTGCATGATGGTGATGATGTCCGTGTTCATGATCGTGATCGTGGTCGTGACAGCAGCACACATGGTCATGGTGGTGCTCATGTTCGTCGTGGTCATGGTCATGGTCGTGATCGTGATGATGGTGTTCATGCTCGTCATGGTCGTGCTCATGCTCATGACCATGGTCGTGGTGATGACCGCATACGGGGCAAACGTCTGCTTCCTCCTGAAGCTTTCTGAGCGCGTCCTCGAGAGTTTCTTTATTTTCTATTGCGGCAACTATCTGCTTTCCGTCCAGACTGTCCCAATCTGTTGTGATGAGCTGGGCGTCCTTGTTATGTTCTCTGATGAGCTTCACGCATTTGTCAAGCTTTTCGTCGGAAATACCCTTTGTGTGGCTGAGAACGATAGCGTTAGCGTGCTCTATCTGATTGTTGAAAAACTCGCCGAAATTCTTCATGTACATCTTGCACTTGTTGGCGTCTGCAACCGTTGTGAAGCTGTTGAGAACAAGCTCGTCTGAGTGTACATTCTCTACTGCCTTGATAACATCGGAGAGCTTTCCTACGCCCGACGGCTCGATGATGATCCTGTCGGGGGAGTACTGCTCGAGCACCTTTTTCAGAGCCTCGCCGAAATCACCGACAAGACTGCAGCAGATACAGCCTGAATTCATCTCTGTTATCTCTATGCCTGCGTCTTTGAGAAATCCGCCGTCAATGCCGATGTCGCCGAACTCGTTCTCGATAAGAACAAGCTGCTCGCCCTTATATGCCTCACCGATAAGCTTCTTTATGAGCGTTGTCTTTCCTGCCCCTAAAAAGCCCGAAAAAATATCTACCTTTGTCATATCTCATACTTCCTTATCTTTTAAAAATTGCGGTAAGTTTGATCTTACTGTCCGTGTATTAGTTTAGCACTATTTTGTTTTTTAATCAAGACATTATAATGAAAATATTGTAAAATCTATTTTTAATAAAGAAAAGATAAATAAAAATTCTAAAAAATGCTAAATATTTTGACAAATTATAAAAAGTAGTATATAATATAAATAAAATTAATTAAGGAGTGTTTCCAATGAGAATTTAAGGAGACACTGATTAAATTGAGCGCCGAAGTTGCGCCGTCAGATTTTTAGGCAAATTGTGCGAAAAATCCGCAGGAATACTGACGTATTTCAAGGGCTCAGTCCGAAGGACGTGATTTAATCAGTGGTTCCTTAATTCAAATAATAACTTTGACATATTTGGAGGTGAAGTCATGGCAAATGGTAAGCGTAAAAAAGGCAGAGTATTTTTTTGGGTCTTGTTTTCGTCTGTATGCATTTTGTTCTTGTCTTTTGTTGTATTTGGAAACAGCGGCAGGTTAAGAATGGCTGTTGACAATTACTTCTATCCGACAATTTCCGGTATAGTAGAATGTAATCAAGAGAAGGAATGGCATACGGTTTCTTTTTCGTTGATCGATGAAACGTCCGAGGAATACTATAAGGATAGTTTTTCTTATTCCACACCCTTTGTTCGTAAAATGTTGGTTTGCAGCGCATCTTCGTCTGATAGATCTTCTGTTGAGATCAGAGTGTTGGATCAAGACGGAAACATAGTCATCGACAAGACTACAATGACAAGTGACAGCTCGGTTTCTTTGGAAACACTCGATGATAAAACAGAGTACGTTTTACAATGCAGATATGGAGAAGGCAGGTATTTTTTTAATATTTGTTGATTTATTTGCTTAATTATTGAGAAGAGTAATTAATATGAAAAGTATAAAGGTATTATTATCTTTCGTACTATCTATTATGCTTGTAACTACAAGTATGTTGACTGTTTTTGCTGTGTCTGATTCGAATTCGGATCCATCGGTAAGCAGTGATAAAGGCAACGACATAATGTACATAAATTGGAGCAGCAGTGTGTATTTGACAACATACAGTTGGAATAATATCACCGGTTCGAATAATGTATTTACAGAATACATTAATGTAACAAACCACGGTAACAATAATGGTGCTGTTTGGATAAGAGTTCTTGATGGATATGGTAACGTAATATGCGGTCCGACTTATATTGCGGCAGGAACTACAGGAACGCTTGGTCCGATACCTTATAACAGCGGTACTTATACCATTCAAGGCAAGGCATACTCTGTTAGTGATGATTACTATCTCAATATAAGAACCTATTCATAATTCTGACTTTGTCGTAGAAACATCTCTCCGATCGGATTACGGTCGGAGAGTTTTTGTATTTTACTTGAATAAAAATCTCATTTGTGATACACTAAATTCAGCGATATTTTATACAATCGGAGGAGTTTTTTTATGGCAAAAAAGGTTCTTATCACGGGCGCAAGCTCGGGAATAGGCAGAGATATGGCAAAGATATTCGATTCCTACGGCTGCGAGCTTATCCTTGTCGCAAGACGTGAGGACAGACTGAGAGCATTGGCGGAATGCCTGAACGGTACGCCGAGAATTATCCCTATGGACATAGGCACGGCGCAGGGCGCTCAGGTTCTCTATGAATTGACGAAGAACGAGAATATCGATATTCTTATCAACAATGCGGGCTTCGGCGTGTTCGGCGATTTTACACAGACGAGCACCGCAAGAGAAACAGAGATGATCCGTCTGAACGTAGAGGCAATGCATATTTTGTTCAAGCTGTTTCTGAAGGATTTCAAGGAGAAAAACAGCGGTTATATCCTCAATACGGCTTCCGCAGCAGCGTTCGCCCCGGGACCGTATATGGCGGCGTACTATGCAAGCAAGGCTTATGTGCTGAGACTCACTCAGGCGGTGGCTTATGAGCTTGAAGAAGCAGACAGCGAGGTGTCGGTGTCTGCCCTTTGTCCGGGACCCGTTGCGACAGAATTCAATAAGGTGGCAGGCGTTCATTTTTCTGTAAGTCCTCTTTCAAGCAAGTACGTAGCGCAGTATGCAATACAGCAGATGTTCAGAAAAAAGACGGTAATTATCCCCGGCACATCAATGAAGCTTGCAGCTTTAGCTTCAAAAATTGTCCCGTCTTATCTTGCCTGCAAAGTGTGCGCAGAGGTGCAGAAGCATAAAGGCAACACCCGCAAAAATACCGCCTAACGGCTTTGCAACGGATCTGCCTGCATCTCCGGCAGAATATCTGTGCGGTATTGCCCTAAGCAAAAGTGATGGTTTTTTGTTGTCTGAGTGACAGTTGTCTTAAAATACAAAAATTATCCCCGATTTTTGACATCTTCGGTGAAATGAACAAAAATCGTGCTATAATTTAGTTATTCGGAAATTCGTTTATTCAAAATATAATTCCTTATCGGAATTAAAAAGGCTTTTCTTCCATTTATAATGATAATATAAATTGGCAAAGTATGTTCTTGTAATTTCCGATATATTAAGGAGGAATAACCAATGAGAAAGTTATTCAAAAAGATGGTGTGCTGTGCATTGCTTGCAGCCATTGTGGCAACGGGCGCAGTGACGGCAGTCAACACAAACTCACTTAGCGCAGACGCAGCAGAGGTTGCTCAGGAGCCTTCGGCAGCGGCTAACGGTATAACGATCCACTACAAAGACGGCTCGGGCAATGCTCCGACGATGTACTACTGGAATTCGCTTCCGAACAACCTGGAGGTAGATTATCCCGGAAAGGCAATGACGGCAGACCCGAATGAGGGCGAAGGCTGGTATACTATCGGCTTTGACAACATTAACAAGATTAACTTCATGTTCATTGTCAACGGCGTTCAGTCCGCAGAGATGACGCAGACGGCAATGGGTGAGTATTGGTATAAGGACGGTAAGGTATATAAGTCGAATCCCGAAAAGGAAAAGCCTACTCCTAATTGGGAACGCTCGGATATGCGTCAGGATTCTATCTATTTTGTGATCACCACACGTTTCTATGACGGAGATCAGAGCAACAACGTACACTGCTGGGACGATACCAAGGCAGGCAACCCCGACACTGCTCCTGCTTGGAGAGGCGATTTCAAGGGACTTATCGACAAGCTTGATTACATAAAGGCGCTCGGTTTCAGTGCTATCTGGATCACTCCCGTTGTTGAGAATATGTCGAGTTATGACTATCACGGCTATCACGCTATCGACTTTTCACAGGTAGACCCCCGTTATGAGAGCAGCGGAGCGACATTCCAGGATCTTATCGACGAGTGCCATAAAAAGGATATTAAGTTGATTCAGGACGTTGTATGGAACCATACCTGCAACTTTGGCGAAAGACATCTTGCGCATTGGTTCGACAAGGATTACAATGCTGATCTCGGTTCGTTCAGCTCGGTTACGATGGTTCCCGATTCTAATCTTCTGAAGAAGTTCCCGAATTATGCCAATATGACCGGAGCAGAGCAGTATCCTGCAAGAATCAACACATTCAAGAGCGACGACGGCGACCCGAATAACTACTTCCACCACGAGGGAAGTCTTCAGTGGGGATCTTATACAGAGCAGACAGGTCAGATGGCGGATGACTGCGTAGATATAAACACAGAGAACCCCGAGGTTGCGAAATATCTGGTTGACTGCTTTAAGCAGTATGCGGATATGGGCGTTGACTGCTTCCGTTTTGATACTGAGAAGCACATCAACCGCTGGACCCTTAACAACGGTTATTTCCCCGAGTTTATCAATAATTACAAGAACTTCTATATATTCGGCGAGGTTTGCGCACGCCGAAGAGAGGTTACAAACGAGGGCGGTCCTT
Organism: uncultured Eubacteriales bacterium; assembly: GCA_900315255.1. Lineage (GTDB taxonomy): Bacteria > Bacillota > Clostridia > Oscillospirales > Acutalibacteraceae > RUG592. The sequence continues at coordinate 14,891 of OMYH01000059.1, forward strand.
CCGACTCGGCATTCTTCTACACATGGGCAGAGCCTTCTTCATCGCCGCAGTGGAGTACGACCGACTGGAAGTCGAATTATGATAACTCTGTTAAGCATTTTGAAACATGGAAGGGCGATTTCTCTGACAGAAGCGACAACGCATTCCTCAACGGCAATGCCTATCATACTCCCGATTACAGCAAAGCTAACGGCACAGGTGTTATCGACTTCCCGATGCACTGGAACTTCTACAATGCCGGCAATGCATTCAATACAGCTGTTGGCGGCGACGCAATGTATAATGACGCTACATGGAACGTAGTATATGTTGACTCTCATGACTATGCTCCCGATGAATGCCAGGATTTCAGATACACAGGCGGCGAGGCAGCATGGGCAGAGAATATGAGCCTTATGTTCACGTTCCGAGGTATTCCGTGTATCTACTACGGAAGTGAGATTGAGTTCATGAAGGGCGCAAGGATCGACGTTGGACCAAAAGCTCCGCTTGACACCACAGGCCGCGCATACTTTGGTGACAATCTTGAAGGCACAGTTACAGCAAGCGATTTCGGCGAGTATCAGGCAAGCGGCGCAGTTGCGGATACACTCAAAAAGCCTCTTGCAGTACATCTGCAGAAGTTAAACATGATCAGACGCGCAGTACCGGCTCTCCAGATGGGTCAGTATTCGACCGAGGGCTGCAGCGGCGGTATGTCGTTTAAGCGCCGTTATACAGCAAACGGTGTTGACAGCTATTGTCTTGTTGCGGTATCGGGTCAGGCTACATTCACAGGTGTCGAGAACGGCAACTACGTTGACGTTGTAACAGGTAATTCCGTGACGGTATCGAACGGAACGCTTACCTCGGACGCTATCGGTCAGGGCAACATGAGATGCTATGTACTCCAGACTGCAGGTGCGCCTTCCGGCAAGATCGGTCCCGACGGCACATATCTTAAGTAATATATTTGTTGTTTTTTCATAATTATTCCATTCTAAAGAGAGAACCTGTTCATCGGGGTCTCTCTTTTTTTGTGTATAGCTGTCTCGGTTAGAAGAATCCAGCACAAATCCCGATGTCCCTAAAGAATGTAATTTATATGAAATTCATTGCAGGCGCATGCCTGTGGCATGCTACTTAAAATTGAGAACTTAAGACTTAATGGGATTCACGCTGTGTTCTGTCATTTTAGCAATAACTATAATATAGTATTCTTGTATCATGTATACTAATAAAGTATGATGCGTGTTCAGAGTGAGAATCAGAATAAAGCAAGAACGTGTAATGTGAGCGGACACTGTCCGCTGATCACATAAATATCAGGTTTCAATATCGTCATTATTCCCTGATAGAATAATAAATCTATATGCGTAAACTATAATATAAACAGTATTATTAGAAATAATAACAGATTTTTGTGTCACTTAAATAGACAATAATATCAGGAGGAAACCATATGAAAAAGCTTTTGAAGAAGATTTTGTGCTGTGCGTTGCTGGCGTCTATGGTTACGGCAGGCGGATTTGCCGTGTCCAATGTCAATACGATAACGGCGGACGCCGCAGAAGCAACAAAGGAATCTGCTGCTGCAAATGGCATAGTAATCCACTACAAAGACAGCTCGGGCAATGCGCCGACCATGTATTACTGGAATTCACTGCCGAATAATCTTGAAACGGACTACCCCGGAAAGGCTATGACCGCAGATTCTTCGCAGGGCGAGAACTGGTACACAATTGAGTTCCCCGATATTACAAAAATTAACTTTATGTTTATTACAAACGGACAGCAGTCGGCGGAGATGACACAAACTGCCGCAGGCGAGTATTGGTATAAAGACGGGAAATGGTCTAAGACCAACCCAGAGAAGGAAAAACCCAAACCGGACACCAACCGTGGAGATATGCGTGAGGATTCCATATACTTTGTAATGACAACACGCTTCTATGACGGTGACAAGAGCAACAACGTTCACTGCTGGGAGGATGGCAAAGCCAACAATCCCGACTCCGACCCTGCCTGGAGAGGTGATTTCCAGGGACTTATCGACAAGCTTGACTATATCAAAGCCCTCGGCTTCAGCGCGATCTGGATCACTCCTGTTGTCGAGAATGCCAGCGGCTACGATTATCACGGATACCATGCATTTGACTTCGCCAAGATCGATCCTCGTTACGAGAGCAGCGGGGCAACATTCCGGGATCTTATAGACGCAGCTCATGCAAAGGATATCAGGATCATTCAGGACGTTGTATGGAACCATACGGGCAACTTCGGCGAAAAGAGGCTCGGCGAGATGTTCACAAAGGATTACTCCAATCTCGGCAGCGCCGATTGTATGAAGATAATTCCCGACAGCGATTTCGCTAAGACTTACCCGAATTATTTTGATTTGGAGCCGTATCCTCAGTTTCTGGCAAGGCTTAACATACTTAAAAACCTCGACGGTACGACTCATGATCCCAACAACTACTATCACCGAGAGCAGGGAATGGGTTACGAATCGTCTATCGAACAGCAGGGCTCAATGGCAGATGACTGCGTAGATATCAATACCGAGAATCCCGTTGTTGCCGAATACATTACACAGGTCTACCACGATTATGCCGAGATGGGCGTTGACGGCTTCCGACTTGATACTGAAAAGCACATCAACCGCTGGACGCTCAACAGCGCTTATTTCCCTGCATTTGAAGATATTGATAATTTCTTTATCTTCGGTGAGGTATGCTCGAGAGTTCGTGAGGTATGGAACCATAATATCCCGTCAAGCTCACCGCCGTTCTTCACATGGAAGGAAACCGAGAGCGAGTGGATAGGCAACTGGAACACATCAGACCCCACAGCTAATATCAAGACTTCGATCGATCACTATGACGCCCACAGAGGCGATTACAATAACCCGACAAGCACAAACGCATTCCTGCAGGGCAACGCTTATCATGCACCCGATTACAGCGCATGGAACGGCACGGGAGTTATTGATTTCTCCATGCACAGAAACTTCGGCAACGCAAACTCGGCATATGGCGCAGCGCTTGCAGAGGATCAGTATATCAACGATTCCACATGGGTGGTTACATATGTCGATTCACACGACTACGGTCCGGAGGATACCGATGAGAAGCTCCGCTATAACGGCGGTACAGAAGCATGGGCAGAGAACCTGAACCTGATCTTTACCTTCCGTGGTATACCGTGTATCTACTACGGCAGTGAGGTTGAGTTCATGAAGGGTGAGCCTATCGATGTCGGCCCTAACGCTCCTCTTGCAACTACGGGACGAGCTTATTTCGGAGATTATCTTGAGGGCACCGTTACCGCAAACGACTTCGGCGATTATTCTGCGAGCGGCAAGGTTCAGGAAACACTCAGCTATCCTCTTGCCAAGCATATTCAAAGACTTAATCAGATCAGAAGAGCTGTTCCCGCTCTTCAGAAGGGACAGTATTCCACAGACGGCTGTGACGGAAACATGGCTTATAAGCGCCGCTATACGGGCGAAGGTGTTGACAGCTACTGTCTTGTGGCTTTGTCGGGAGGCGCAACCTTTACCGGCGTTGAGAACGGCAAATATGTCGAGGTTGTAACGGGTAATTCCGTAACCGTATCAAACGGAACTCTTGTTTCCGACTCTATCGGAAAGGGCAACATGAGAGTTTATGTTCTTCAGACATCGGGCGCACCGTCGGGCAAGATCGGTACAGACGGCACATATTTGAAGTAATTATTACTCCTGTTAATATACCGGCATATTGCATGACTATGTGCATTGTTGCCGAAAAGGAAAACTGTGGTGTAATAACCGCAGTTTTCTTTTGTGTATTGTGAAAAGAACCGAAAAACGGGTAGACAAAACGATGTCAGATGTGTTATAATAATTAAATAATATTGTTTATCAGAGGTGATACAATGGAAAAATTTGAAACAACCGAAACAACGGGTTCAACACAATTAGTAGAAACAACAGAATCAACACAAACAAAGCAGAATAAAGAGAAAACAGCTTTTTCAAAGCGGGTCAAAAACGTGTGGAAGGCTTTTCTCGGCAGTGTGAAGGAGCACAAGTGGATATACCTGTACTTCACGATAATCGGGATCATATTCCTTCTTACAAGGCTGATTCAGATCACCGAGCTGCCGAAGGGACTTCACATTGACGAGGTGTCAATGGGCTATAACACATGGGCATTGACTAATTTCGGTACCGACCGTTACGGCGTATCCATGCCGATCTACTTCAACAATGCAGGATCCGGACAGAGCAGCCTGTATGTGTACTTAGCGGTGCTTGTATCGAAGGTGCTGGGATACAGTGTGTTCAGCCTGCGTGTGGTTTCCGTGTTTTTCGGAGCATTGCTGCTTATCTTCGGTACAAAAGCGGCATACGAGATGTTCGGTCTGAAATGTTCTCTTATTACGGCAGCAGTTATAGATATAATGCCGCTGTTTCTGATGTCGGAGAGATGGGCATTTGACTGTAACGCCATGCTTCCTATGCTGGTCATGTTTTTGTACTTCTATGTCAGGCTGATAAAAACGCAGAAGATGAAGTATGCCTTCGCAAGCGGAATCACTTTCGGTATTACGATGTATTCGTACATTCTTGCGGTACTCATGCTTCCTGTATTCGTTGTCTTTGCAGCCATCTATTCGCTGATCATGAAAAAGATAACCATAAAGCATATAGGAGCAATATTCTTCAGCGGACTTATTGTTGCATCTCCGATCCTGCTTTATCTGTTCGTAGTGATCGGTGTGATACCGGAGTTCCATATCGGACCGATCAGCTTCACCAATGCGTCGGCAGGACGTGCCAACGAGATCGAATGGCAGGGATTCAGTTTCAAAGAGCTTATGAAGGCGCTGTATACGCTGACAAGCTATGACCAGTACGACTTCATGGCAGATGATAAGTACGGCGTATTCTATCAGAATATCCTGCATTTCTTTGAGTATAAGATTAGCGTGTCGCAGATACTGCTTATCGTTGCATTTGCAGCAATGGTAGGAATCGGAATTTACAGCATTATCAAGAAAAAGGGATTCTCGTTTGAGATACTGATGGTTTTCTATATGATTGCTATGATCTACCCGATCTTCTTTCTGGAGCAGGTTGCTATCTACCGTTATAATGCTGTGTATTTCTCATTTGCTTTATTGCTTGCCTATCTCTTTTCAAAGCTGTGGGATCACAAGAGGTATGTGTTGTGCGGGTTATTTGCCCTGCTTTATCTGTACAATTTCGGCAGCTATTCCTATTATCTGTTCAGCGGCAATTTTGCAGAGGACAACAAGGCTCTTGCATACTTTGACTATGATCTTCTTGAGCTATGCGAAACATTCGATGATGATGAATATAAGGATTATCAGATCTATGTTGACTACACCGCAACATATAATGCAGGTCTTATCACGCTGTACGGTCTGAGAGTAGAGCCTGAGATCGTTGCCAGCGAGGTTGAGAATGTCGACAGTAAGATAATGACATACGGCAATATCCATATCGGTATTCCCGATATCATAGACGCAGATCAGAAATCTATCTTCGTTATCCGTGACATCAATTCCGAAACAACATTCTACACCACAAACATTGCTCAGATCGATCTTTACAAAACGCTTGTTATCAACAATAAAGCGAAGGAGCTTTTGATGAATCTTGATACTCCTTATGACATAGTAAACAACTACTATGTGTTCAAGTTAAATTAATGAATTAATAACTTAATAACAAAGGAATGCCCCTCCCTGATCTTCATCGGGAGGGGTTGTTTAATACTATTCTTAAATAAAAGGCTTTAATAATTATAAAAAGTGTGGTATAATGTATATGGTGATGAAACGATGACAAGGAAGTATACATTTACAGA
>OMYH01000009.1 GCA_900315255.1 uncultured Eubacteriales bacterium
GTGCCGTACCGTGCGAACGTTCGGTTTATCGTGGCGTGGAAGGGCGAACAGGACGAAACAGAAACGGCGGTGCTGCTTGCGGATATGGAGTTGAAAAAGTCTGATTAAGAAACGCAAATCATAGGAGCCATACCATGCAAAATCACATCCTCACAATTCACCAAAGACAATGCCACATCTACACCACCGAACACCCGAAATATCTCCTGATCCAACCAGTAGACAAACACGATCTCGAAGTCCTCGACAACGAAGCCGCATCGATCGAGCGCCGCACGACCTCGCCGTTTATCCTTGCGGCGTTTCGTATTAACGACTGGAACAGCGAGTTATCCCCGTGGGAAGCGCCGCCTGTATTCGGCAAGCAGGGCTTTGGCAGCGGTGCGGCGGATACGCTCGATTTTGTTGAAACGAAGCTGATACCCGAGATCATTTCGCAATTCGAGCTTCCCGAGAATATCCCTGTCGTGATCGGCGGTTATTCGCTTGCGGGACTGTTTGCGCTTTGGAGCGTGTACAATTCGGAGAGGTTTTCGGCAGCGGCAGCGGCGTCGCCGTCGGTGTGGTTTCCGAAGTGGGACGAGTATATGAGGTCGCACTCCCCGAAAGCAGACTGTGTATATCTCAGTCTTGGCAACAAGGAGGAGAAAACGAAAAATAAGGTGATGGCAGCTGTCGGAGAACGTATTCGCAAGCAGTACGATCTGCTCAAAGACAGGACTTGCACTCTGGAGTGGAACGAGGGCAGCCATTTTAAAGAGCCCGATATCCGCACGGCTAAGGCGTTTGCGTGGTGTATGGAGCAACTTGAAAAAACGAAGTAACAGAGGTGCGTTTATGCGTAAAATAGAGATAAAAGGCGGTGTGTGCGGCGCTATATTCAGGGCGGCAGGCTATGATGATTTGGATAACGCCTGCAAGAAGATCGGCCACTGCGACACGGGAAGCGCAGTCATTACACCGGGGTTTGCTTCAAACGCGAAGTACATAATCCATGCCGTCGGACCTCAGTGGAGCGGCGGAAATCATAACGAGCCGGAGCTGCTGTATAATGCTTATCGGAGATCGCTGGAGCTTGCGGTGGAGAATAACTGCCGCTCGATCGGCTTTCCGCTTATATCGGCAGGGATATACGGCTACCCGATGGAGAAGGCGTGGGAACGGGCGATATGCGCCTGCTGTGACTTTTTGAAACAGCATACCGAGGCGGATATTGCCTGTGAGATATTTACACCGCTGCCAATAACGGTTATAATGATATCATAACAAAAGGCTTTATGCTGAAAAAGGAGCACACCATGTATTTCAAACACACTCACCGCCCCGGCTTCCTGCTCGGGCTTATCGACTTCTGCACCGCAGGATTGTTCTTCCTGCTGTACATGCCGCTCGGCGGCTTGCAGGACGAGCTTGACTATATTCTCGGGCGAAAAACACAGCGGTATTATATCGCATATCTGCTCGGTATACCGACGCTGTTTATCTATACGCTCGTGTGGATGGCTCGCATTTCGGAGGAGCTGAAAGCAAAGGCGATCGAAATGGGTATAGAAGGACCGCACACATCGTGGTGGCATATGTTCGGTTGGAATACGTTCGGGCTGCTGCTGTTCGTCCCTGCGGTCGCGACACACAGGTTTTTTGATACGCTTAATAAGGTTGAGAGTGAGATGAACAAGCGAGCAGTTTCCGGAGCGAATGATCAGGTTTGAAAAGAGAAAGTGATATTCATAGACACTCAAAAAAGAGGTAGATATTATGATAGAAATAAGATACTCATCTACTGTGCCGGATTACAATAATAATTTTGATTTTTTGTTTTGTTTGCGTGATTATATACCAGAGGAGTTCTTTCGGCAGCATGAAGAAGGAGCGGGCGCAGAGTTATATTTTTTCATTTCACTGTTTTATAAATTCGGAATATTTGATTGCCAAAAAGAACACTATCATGATATTGTCCTTGATTATTCTTATGATTGCTTTTTAAATGGAATCCATTTTTTAATGATCTATGATGAATCTTATGATATGGTTTCATTTCATGTTGAACCTGAGAATAAAATGTATGTAACGGATATTGCTGAAGAAATAAAAGGGTTAATAGAAACAGAAGGAATGAATACACCGTTAATACGAAAGAAGCAGAACAGTCAGAAAACGAGAATAAAGAATGATAATACCGAATAATATCATAAAAAGTATGTTTAAAAATGTGCTTTTCATAACCGGTACGGCTTATGCCGGGAAATCTACCGCTATGAAGCTGCTTTCCGAGCGCTTTGGCGGGATATGCTGCGGCGAGAATTATCACGATGTTGTTATATAGCCGAAGTAAGATGATCTGAAACAAAGGAGCAAATCATGGAAAAATATATTGACTGTATATCAGTAGAAAATATGCGAGATAGCGACCGCATGACTATCGAAAAATATGTGCCAAGCCGCACGCTTATGTACCGCGCCGCGCTCGGCGTATATCGTGCAGTAAATTGGCACGGGGATATTGCGATAGCCGTGGGAGGCGGCAACAACGGCGGCGACGGCTATGCGCTGGCGTGTATTCTGGCGAGCAATAATATACCCTGCCGTATCGTCAAGCTTAGTGAGAAGCTGACCGAAGACAGCGCATTTTTCGCCGAAAAAGCGGATGCTCTCGGCGTGCCAAAGGAAACATATACCACAGGCACATTTGAAAATGCCGACATCGTGGTTGACTGCCTGCTCGGAACGGGATTTCAGGGAAGCCTGCGTGAGCCTTGGCTCGGTGCCGTGAGGGAGGTAAACGCCTGTGATGCGTATGTCGTGAGCGTAGACATAAACAGCGGTATGAACGGCGATACGGGCGAGGCGGAAACGGCTGTGGTGTCCGATATAACCGTCACGATCGGCTATGTGAAATGCGGACTTGTCGCTGAAAATGCAGCGATGTATATCAAGAAACTTGTGACTGCGGATATCGGAATAGTACTTGCAAAGCAGGAGTATAAGATTTGTGCGGAGTATTATCAAAGTGAGGAAAGCGATGGCACGATTATATCCGCTCCGGCTTATTTGCAGATTGAGGGTATAGATGTAAGCGGGGAGAAATTGGGGTTTTAACCAAAACATAATAGATTCGTTTACGTATTCAGAAAGGCGGTGGAAAAATGCCATTTCACATTATCAGACATGACATTACAAAGGTCAGGGCGGATGCTATCGTAAATACGGCGAATCCCAAGCCTGTTATCGGCAGCGGTACTCACAGCGCAATCTACGAAGCCGCAGGGAAGGAAAAGCTGCTGGCAGAGAGGGAGAAAATCGGCGAGATCGAACCCGGTTATTCGGCATATACTCCCGTATTTGATCTAACGGCGAAGTATATTATCCATTGCGTAGGCACCCTCTGGGAGGACGGTACGCACGGCGAATGGGATATCCTGCGCTCGTGCTACAAAACCTCGCTTGCGCTGGCGGTGCAGCTCAAATGCAAAAGCATAGCCTTTCCCTTGATGGCTACGGGCGCATACGGTTACCCGAAGGCACAGGCACTTGATGTTGCACTTCAGGAGATAGGACGGTTTCGTCTTAAAACGGAGAGCAAAAACGAGGATATGAATATTTATCTCGTTGTGTTCGACGATCAGTCTCTGGAGCTTTCAGGTAAGGAGTTCGGTGCTGTAGAGCAGTTTATCGACGACAGCTATGTGAGCAAGCATAGGGCACGTGAATACAGCCCCAACAGTTGGGCTATGCGGAGATTCCGCGGTGAGACGCAGTCTGTTTCAAGCATACATCATATCGGGACGAAAGATATTCTTGAATCGGCTTCCGAATCGATAAATGAATACCTGAGATCGCATAAGGGTCAGAGCTTTCGGGATATTCTGATGAAATACATTATAGCGAATAGAATGGAAAACTCCGATGTCTACAAAAGGGCGAACATTGACCGCAAGCTGTTTTCAAAGATCATTTCAAAGAGCGATTATACGCCGAAAAAGGATACTATTATCGCACTCTCTCTGGCATTGGAGCTTGATATCACGCAGACAAATGAGCTGCTGAAAAGCGCAGTGGGGCTATTTTCTCAGAGCCGAGAGCTTTTACAATGTTGCCTCCGCCGAAGATGAGTATTCAAAAATACAGGGAATACCGCAGGAGTATCACAAAAAATCACACGGCGAGAGCTTTCTTTCCGTCATGCAACAGAATTTCGGCAAAAAAGGGCTGTATATCCTCGATGAACCCGAAGCAGCCTTGTCCCCTCAAAGACAACTGACGCTGTTGCTCGAAATGTCAAACTGCGTAAAGAATGGTTCTCAGTTTATAGTGGTCACGCATTCGCCTATACTTCTCGTACTTCCCGAAGCCGAGATAATCAGCTTTGATTACGGAGCGATAAAACCGATCTGCTACGACGAAACGCGTAGCTATCAGATAACAAAAAGGTTTATTAATGACCGTGAACATATGCTGAAACTTTTATGGGAAGAATAATATGGATATTTCGAGTGGAGATGATTCGTCAGATACGGAATGATTTTGAGTGTCAGACCGTATAACGGCGATTGGAGATGTAACTATGATTACAATGTAATCGAGAATGCTGTAAAAGAATTTTTCCACTGCTCCGGCAGGATGCGCCATCGATTTTGGCTTAACAGACGACGGCACAACGCTATTGATAGAGGTGAATGATGGTTACGCTTTGGGGTGTTACGGTTTATTTTACATTGATTATGCTAAATTGCTGTCAGTCAGATGGGCGGAACTGACATCGACGAAAGATGAGTGTGTATTTGATTTATTGACAGAGTAAAGTTTTCAACATCATTGAAGCTCAATGAGGAAAACTCAAAAGAAATCTCGCAGCCGCTCTTCTGTGAACGACTGTGCTTTTTGCTATTGTATGTTTTTGTATAACCCGGATTGCCTGCGGCAATACTCCTCCACCGCTTCATGCGGTATTTTCAAAATGCGATTCACCTAAAAGGCCTTTATGTCTTTATTTCGCAGCAATTCATATAATATGTTTCTGGACATATGCATGATCTCACAGGCTTCTTAAACGGACAATAGATCGGGATATTTGGTTAAACATAATTGACCTCCTTGCGATTTTTACATGATTTTCAGTTGCGTGTACATTGGCTTGTGCCGTTCAATTTGCAATAGCTGCATTGACAACGCTTTCGGGTGCGATAGGGTTTTCGGGGCTTTGAATAATTCCGTATTGCATTGTTTGCGATAAGCTGCTGAATTATGGCTGTTTCGGTACGCTGATGATCGTATGCGATAGTGGTTATATCAATGCCAGCAAAATACTGCAATAGCAGATCGTTTTTCTCTGTATCAGTCCATGTGTTACCTTCGCGCTCCGTTTTCGCTTTTCCTGTTCGTATATCTGAAATAATATCTGTCGTGGGTATATTCATAATAGTTCGATCCTTTCGGAGATTTATTACTATTATGTTAGTTTGTTTTTTGTCAAGGAAGAGCATTTTTGTTCGTTCGTATGAATAGATAGATCATCGGAAATTGTGTAACGAAAAAAATATATAAAAAAACCGTTATTAAATTTTCCGAATGATATGAATGAGTTTGTATATAATTGGGTAACATCAGAAAGCTATACAAGCATATAGTTGGCATCCGCTGTGAATCAAAACCACCCGCTCAGCGGGTGGTTTGCTCTGTCCCTATAAGGGGCTATTACCGGCCAGCGCTTGCAAGCACTCTGAAACACCTACTTTCGCACCACTTCATCCAGTATTGCTAAAGCAATAAAGAATGTCTTTACACAACTTTATGTCTTGACTTATCTTGTTTTCTTCCTGTTTTTTTGATATAATCAAATATGATTATTATTCTTCATCTTTTCTCCTTTGTTTAACGTGGTGTAGTCGCCAAACTACCACATTTGTAAATACAAAGGAGATTTTTCTTTTCTGACAGTTGTCTACTTATATCTAAAGATATACCCTCCACCTGCATAGCAGGTGGTTTTCTGTGAACCAACCGGCAAGACGGTTGATTCACACGCTAAAGCATACAAAGATACTGGCACAACTTTTATAAGTATTTGCCGTATATACGCTCTGCAAAAGGCTTGATATCAACCGATTTTAGTATGTTTCGTGATATACCGGAAGAGACACAGATTCGCAATTGTTATCGCAATAGAGTCATGACATATGCGATGCAGAAAATCAATCCGAATGTAATACCCACTGCCGGATTTGTTGGAGAGAATACATGGGGTTGGTGCTTTGATGGGTTACCCAAGCATTCTACATATGCTATCACAACTAATGGTGGCCTTTCAGATCCGGAGGCTTGCCGACTGTTTATTGGCGGAGTCGATGCACTTGTATTAAGGAGACACTGATTAAATCGAGTGCCGAAGTTGCGCCGTCAGATTTTTAGGCATATTGTGCGAAAAATCCGCAGGAATACTGACGTATTTCAAGGATTTTGAGTGCAATTTGACAAAAAGATGCAAGCAAATTTGGTGCTCAGTCCGAAGGACCGTGTTAAGGACAAGTGCTACTATGATACTGGCGGTCATAAGGTAAAAGACCAGAATGCTGTTGCGGTAGGCGAGTATTATATTAAGCAGGGAAAATATGTAGCTTTTCTTAAAGAAATTCCTGACGAAAACAGAGCAGATATGTCTGTTGAAGGTGTTCATGTTGAGGTCAAGGGAATGTCTTCTCCAAAGCCGGGGCAGGTAGCGAAAAATCTTAAAAAAGGTTTCATTCAGGTTGATGCCGATAACAAAAGATATCCTGCTGAAACGCACCGTCCGGGCACTGTTGTAATTCTTTCGGAATACAATTCTCTTGAAGAAGCAAAGAGCGTTGTAAAGGCCGGATATGACGAAGCTGTTAGGAAAGGTTATGTTACAGGAAATGTCAAGCTGTTTCATAACGGTGTAATGTATGATATCACATAGGAGGTTAGTATATGGCAGGATTAAAATGCAGTCACTGCGGCGAAGGCATACGATATCATGATATGCCGAACGGAATTGAACATACTGTCTTTACCATGAAAAATTGGGGAAAGATTGTTTCAACCGTATATGATCCTAATAATGAGCGTATGCACGAAGAATGGAACACACCCGGTCCTTACCTGTACAGAGCTGATACGATATGGGAGGACTTTGAGAACGATTATTTTGTAGCCTGGGTATGCCCTCATTGCGAAACAATAGCTGTATTTGATAACAGCGGACTTCATGTCAGGGCGGTATATACTCCGATCGACGATAAAACTCCGGTTGACATAAACGCTGAAAAGTATGTTGTATTCTCAGATTATGTCTGGGAAGAAATATCGGAATCTTCGATACCCGTATCCGAGATACCAGACAAGTTTAAAGCATCATACTATGCAATAGCGAACAGCGATTATGTGTGGCTTTTTAATTCTCAGATAGAATCGGATTGTTCCAAGGTGTGTAAGCGGATAGCTATTGCAGCAGAGTAAATAACGTGGTGTCAGTCCCTCGCCCCACTTTCGGGGTGAGGCGGCTGTACTGTTTCAAAAGGAGGAAGATACATGAACCTGTCACAAAAAAAGCGGCAGCGTATGCTTGAATTTTTTAGCATAGCTTCATGAGGAACACAAAGATGATGACAGTACGCTAACTGCTAATGGAGAGAGCGAAAAGAATTCAGCGGATCGACCGCAGGAAATGCAAACGGCACTGTAGCAGGGTGCGTATTCGTTGAAAACGGCGTCGGCGGAGCTGACGGTATCAGCTGTTTAGGCAGTGCAGAGCCTATAAGCCACAGAGAAATGATGCAGCTTTCGGGTATTTCGGAATGGTTCAAAAAGCTCCCCGTTACTTTCATCGTATAAGATAATGCCGTCACTGTTAAAATTGTAGAATTCAGCAGCTCTCTTTATGCCCCACAAAACTGCACCTATAATAGATCATTGCAATTAAGGTGCGGTATTACATTAATAATCGATGTACCGTAAAAATATTGTTTACAGCCCGAATAATAACGAGTATAATAAAAGTATATTTATCTTTTATAAAGCCAATATCACATATTTAATCTTTTTTGCAATTAAAAGGAGGCGTAAATGATGTTTGATATACCTGATCCAACCACAATTCACCCTATTCCCGGGTACGAAAACGAAATATACATAAAACCCACGGTTACAAAACCGAATATCACAGTCGGAGATTTCACATATATAGCTGACAAAGAATTTGATAGTCACGTTACTCACCATTATGATTTCATCGGAGATAAGCTTATTATAGGTAAATTCTGTCAAATAGCCGCAGGGGTGGAGTTCGTTATGAACGGTGCAAATCATCAGATGAATGCCGTTTCTACATATCCGTTTTACACGCTGTCAGGCTGGAATATGTTGCCCCCAAAGCCGGAAGATATGCCTTTTAAAGGTGATACTGTGATAGGAAACGACGTCTGGATAGGACAGAATGCCGTTATACTGCCCGGAGTGCATATCGGCGACGGTGCAATCGTTGGCTCGAACAGCATTGTGGGAAGCGATGTCAAGCCGTATACTATAGTTGTCGGGAACCCTGCAAGAGAAATTCGTAAGCGGTTTGATAACGAAATGATCGGACTCCTGCTTGAATTTAAATGGTGGGATAAGAGTATTGATGAAATTAATTCTCTGATACCAATGCTTACTGACAGCGATATTACTAAAGTAAAGAAAATGATCAAAAACATGATAAAGGAGTGATATTATAATGTGCCTCATCTGCGAGCGTATAGAGATGATCAAAAACGGAGAGAATCCGTATTTTGTTAAAGAACTCAAAACAGGATATGTCGTAATAGGCGACAATCAGCATTTTTACGGGTACACACTGTTCCTCTACAAAAATCACAAATACACAGAGCTATATCAAATAAATATGAACGAACGTCTGGAATTCATGAAAGAAATGACTATTGCTGCGCAGGCAGCAGCAAACGCTTTCGGCTGCGACAAAATGAATTACGAACTGCTCGGCATGGGGGACACGCACCTTCATTGGCACTTATACCCTCGCCGTGACGGAGATATCGGCAATTACGGCAATCACGGCAGAGGTCCTGTGTGGTGGTATCCCATGGAGAAGATGTATGCAGACGATAACTGCCCTAAAAGAGAGGAATTAGAGCATATGAAAGATAAACTGAATTCCGAACTGGAGAAACTCCTATGAGGTTAAAACATGAATTTTCACCTGTATATAACAGCGATTCAACTGTGCTTATCCTCGGCAGCTTTCCGTCGGTAAAATCTCGTGAACAGAGTTTTTATTACGGGCATCCTCAGAATCGCTTCTGGAGGGTGCTTGCCCGTATTTGCAGCCGGGATATTCCGATAACTACAGATGAGAAAAAGTCACTTTGCTTATCCAACGGTATCGCCTTGTGGGATGTTATAGAATCATGTGAAATCGAAGGATCGAGCGACAGCAGCATAAGAAGCGCAAAGGTAAACGACCTTAGCGTAATACTCGATAACTGTGACATAAAACAGATATTTGTAAACGGAGGCACTGCGTACAAGCTGTTTGTAAAATATCAGCAAAAGGCAACGGGCAGAACAGCGGTAAAGCTGCCCTCCACAAGTCCTGCCAATGCGTCATGGAGCATCGAACGATTGTACAATGAATGGAGGATTATTGAAGATTACATACGAAACGGTAGGTGAATATATGAGCATAGGTATGAAACGAGGAACGGTATATCTCGAAAGCCACTGCTCTGAATGGGAAACAGCAGAAGCAGAGAGATACGGCTGAAAAACGGAAAATTATTTTCTGTTCCTGCTCCTGCGGTAAAATACCTGCTGCGTGATCTTCCGCATTATAAAGGTAATGTAAACACAGAACTTTGCACACCGACAGGAGCGGCGCTGATACGATATTTTGCAGAGGATTTCCGTAATGTAACAATATCAGACAGTGAAAAATGCGGCTATGGCTTTGGTTCAGTTATTGCAGCAGAGAACGATTATGTTTGTGTATACAAGTAATAGATTTTTAAGATATTAACTTCTAAAAAATAAGACACAGTTTACGGTTAAAGTAAGCTGTGTCTTTTTTTATCGATTAATCTCCCGTTGGGCATTAATAACATCATATTATGCTAACCTCTTTTGCCTGACGATAACTTTCTATATTTTTTATATCATAATGTTTTGAATTTACAAAAACGGCTATGCAGGAAAACTTCTGCATAGCCATATCAGTATCTTATTCCTTTACAATAAAGATAGCCTTATCCTGAGTCCACCAACTCATCTCATATTCGATTTCTATTTTCTCAGCATTTTCGGGAATCTCGAACCAGATATATCCCTCGTTTTTACGTCCCGGAGATATACTGTCACTTGACAGTATATTATCACCATAAAAAGATTCCTTAACTACAGAATTATCTGCGTAACATTTAAAATCATATGAACTCGTAATCAAGTCCGAGTCACCTGTATTTTCAATAATAAAGTATGCGCCGATTATTTTTTCTCCATCTTTCGGCTGCATAAACTCATTGTCCGAGGTGTAATCGTCTACACTTTTGAACGTTACAGTTGCCTTTCCGGTATCAACTACATCACCTACATGGAAAACATTGTTTGTCTCCTCAGGTGTTGATTCTTCTTGTGATGTCGCTTCTTCAGATGCGTCTGCTTGGGATTCGGCTGTGGTATTGTCACCTTCGGAAGCTGCTGCCGATTCACTTTCGCTATTTACAACAGAAGATTCAATCTGCGAAACGATCTTTGGCTCATTATTTCCGGAACTTCCACCTGTACATCCTGTTAAAGCCATAGTAGAAACAAGCGCCGCCATAACTATAGCTATCAATTTTTTTCTGCTTTTTTGCATATGATCACCTCTTGATAAATATATACATATTCATTTTACATGAATACTTTTTGCATTCAAACAAATGCTTTTATTATATTTTAGCATTCAAACGAATGCTTGTCAAGGGTTTTGGTAAAAATATAGTAAAATTTAAATAGGGGAGAGATCTCTGACTATTTACGAAATAAGAAGGTGAAATAATGTATTTACGGCGGCTCAGAGACTTGCGCGAAGATCATGACTTGAAACAAGAATATGTTGCGAGGGTACTTAAAATCACACGTCAGCAATATCAGCTGTATGAAAGCGGCAAACGCAGCTTGCCTATAGAGAAGCTTATCGAGCTTTGCAAGCTTTATAATGTTACGTCTGATTACATTCTTGAGCTTACCGATAATACTAAGAATATATAATTCTACTTTTAATTTACTTTTTCAAATATATTTCCACCATACTGATACTATGATAACATATAATAGAATCAAAGTCAACTATAAATTCAAAAAGTATCTTCTCAGGAGATTTATTATGGAATACGCTTACGATTTTGGCAATACTCTCAAAGCACTTCGCCAAAAAAAGAACATGACGCAAACCGAACTCGGCGATAAACTCGGAATTTCAAAAGCCGCCGTCAGTAAATATGAGCTTGGCGTTGCAACACCTCCGCTTGATATTCTCCGCACGCTTACGTCTGTTCTTAATGTATCTCTCGACTATCTCTGCGGCACTGAACAGCGGGAAAAGATCTCGGTTTATAACCTCACCCAACAACAGATAGACATGATGACCCGCCTTGCGGATATTTTCAGAGAACATAATTATAGTAACAATAATCAGATCATGCAAAACGAATATGAAATACTGGGCGAGATCGTTTCGGAACTCCACAAATAATATTATCCCTATCGTAATTTATAGCTGCGATAGGGATTTTTTTATTCCATATTTTTTATCAAGTCTATAACATCATTGAGAGATTTTGCATGGTAATTGATATACGGATTGATCTCATCTTCGACCTCTCTGCCGTCGGGTACGCATACTGTAATGCAACCTGCGCTGTATGCCGACTTTACTCCGTTAGGAGAATCTTCAAGAGCCAGGCACTCGCACGGGTCAAGCTGAAGCTGCTTGCAGGCATACAGATATACATCAGGATAAGGCTTTCCGTGCTCCAAATTTGAGGCACAGATTATATTGTCAAAATGCTCTCCTATTTCTGCAAGCTTCAGATGATAATTTGCCCTCTCGAAATTCGTAGCTGTTGCAATGGCTGTTTTATATCCGTTCTCTTTCAGATAAATTGCCAGCTCTTTCGCGCCTGATTTTGCTTTTACGCCGTTCTGTTCAATATATTCATTCATCATCTCTATTCTGATTTCTTTGACTTTCTGATAACTGAAATTTTTGCCGAACCATTCCGCCAATAGTTTTTTTGCGAGGTTTTTGTCAAGGCTTCTGAGCTGCAAAGCCTGTTCCCTTGTCATCGTATATCCGCATTTTTTTGCGGATTCCCGCCAAAATCTTTGATAAAGCTTTTCGGTATCTATCAGAAGTCCGTCCAGATCAAAAATAACTCCTCTTATTTTCATAAGTATTCTCCTTAGAATTTTTATCAACATACTTTTGAAACAATGTTGATAAGTGTTTAAGATAAAATTTTATAATTCAATATAATGCGGTATAATATCCTCAAATTGCCCGTTGTCAAGTTTGAATCCTTTGGGTATAACTCCAAGCTGTGTAAAACCCAGTTTTTTGTATAATCTCAATGCCCTTTCATTTGTTGCCACCACGGCATTAAACTGAAGAATTTTAAATCCAATATCTCCTGCCCGTTTTATGCAATCCTTTACCAATATCTCTCCGATATGCTTTCCACGCATTCTGCTGTCAACAGCATAGCTTGCGTTGCAGATATGTCCGCACCTGCCGACATTATTAGGGTGAAGAATATACATACCGACAGCGTCTCCCGTTTCATCATCAAAAGCCACACCTGTATATGACTGACTTTCAAAGAATTTCACTCCGCTGTCATGGTCAAGCATATCCGTCTGAGGAAATGCTTGACCTTCTTTAACCACTTCATTCCATATTCTTATAGCTTCATCTGCATTTTCAGATGAAAATTCGCTTACTGTAATACTCATATTATTCACCTATATTCATACAGCGTGCAAGAGTGATTCTTACACGCTGTTAATTGGTTATTCTTCCGTTGACTCTGAGTTTTCCTCATTCTGTTCGTTTTCTGTGGAAATCTCTTTGCTTATTTTGGTTTCTGTATCTTCGCTGTCCTCATGCGGCTGTCTTGCAAGAGATACTACCTTTGAACCCTCGGCTACTCTCATCACTGTAACACCCTTGCTCGGACGCGCGCATATTCTTATCGAATCCGCATTGATACGAATAATAGTACCGTTATCCGAAATAAGAACTATATCGTCATCAAGGTTAACAACCTTGATAGCCGCAACATCGCCGTACTTATCGACATGGTAGTTGATAAGTCCGCTTCCGCCTCTTGACTGTAATCTATAGTCATCTATGCTGCTGAGTCTGCCGTAGCCTGTTTCGGATACTGTCAGAACATAAGCGCCTTCTCTGATAGTGGACATACCGATAACATTGTCGCCGTTTTCCAGCTTGATCGCTCTTACTCCTCTTGCTGTTCTGCCCATATCACGAACGTCGGTTTCGTTAAACTTGATAGCCTTACCTTTCTTTGTTGCAACAAGCATTTGCTTTGTACCGTCGGTCAGACGTACCCAACACAGCTCATCGCCCTCATTAAGATCAATAGCGATAAGACCGCCTTTTCTGATATTGCTGAAAAGACTGAGATCGACTCTCTTTATAATACCCTGCTTTGTTACCATGACAAGATAGTTATTCTCGGCATTATCGAAATTCGGAACCTTGATCATAGCCGTGATACGCTCGTCTTTCACAAGCGGCAGGATATTCGCAACATGAGTTCCCTTTGAAGTTCGGCTGCCCTCGGGTATCTGATAGCACTTTACTCTGTAAACCTTACCGAGATTTGTAAAGAACATTACATAATCATGGCTGTTCGTGATGAACATATCGGTCGCTACGTCTTCTTCACGCTTGCCGACTCCCGTAATACCCTTGCCGCCTCTTTTCTGAGTCTTATAGGTATCAACCGACTGACGCTTGATATATCCGAGATTTGTGAGCGTAAGTACGCAGTCCTCTACGGTGATAAGCTCTTCAATATCAACTTCTCCGCTTACATCGGTGATCTCTGTTCTTCTCTCATCGCCGTACTTATTTCTTATCTCTGTCAGCTCTTCTTTTATGATAGTACGCTGTCTTGATTCATTCGCAATAATATCCTCAAGATCGGTTATCTTTATTTTCAATGCGTTTATCTCTTCTTCTATCTTATAACGTTCGAGATTTGTAAGTCTCGCAAGACGCATATCAACGATAGCCTGCGTCTGAACATCATCAAGCCCAAATCTGTCGCTGAGTGCCTGCTTTGCAGAAGGCGTATCTTTGCTGGCTCTGATTATTGCAATAACCTCGTCAATAAAGTCGAGCGCTACTTTCAGACCGTCAAGGATATGAAGTCTTTCCTGAGCTTTTTTCAGATCAAACAGCGAACGTCTTGTTATTATTTCAAGCTGAAAAGCTATATAATTATCAAGTATGTTTTTCAGAGTCAGCAGCTTAGGCTCGCCATTCACAATAGCTATCATTATAACACTGAAAATAGACTGAAGCTGTGTATCTCTGAACAGCTTGTTAAGAACGATATTAGGATCTGCTTCTCTCTTGACATCAATTTCGATATGCATACCGTTTCTGTCGGAGTGATCCTCGATATTGGTAATGCCCTCTATTTTTTTCTCCTTAACATGATCTGCTATAGTCATAATAAGCTTTGCCTTATTTACCTGATATGGCAGTTCTGTGACTATTATCTTATGTCTGCCGTTTTTCGCCTCGACTATCTCTGTTTTTGCACGTACTGCAACCTTACCCTTACCGGTTGCGTAAGCGGCTCTTATACCGCTTCTGCCCATAACTATACCGCCTGTCGGAAAATCAGGACCTTTTATAAAATCCATCAGTTCTGCAAGAGAAGCATCGGGATTATCTACCAGATAACATATTGCGTCGCTTACCTCACTGAGGTTATGCGGCGGAATATTTGTTGCCATACCTACTGCGATACCCATACTTCCGTTTACAAGCAGGTTCGGAAATTTTGTAGGAAGCACCGAAGGTTCTTTTCTGGAATCGTCATAGTTCGGAACAAAATCAACGGTATCCTTATCTATATCACGCAGCATCTCCACGGAGATTTTGCTCATTCTTGACTCTGTATAACGGTAAGCAGCAGGCGGATCTCCGTCTACGCTGCCGAAGTTGCCGTGACCGTCAACAAGCATATATCTCATTGAGAAATCCTGAGCAAGTCTTACAAGTGCGTCATAAACGGACGCATCGCCGTGAGGGTGATATTTACCCAGAACGTCGCCGACAGTAGTTGCGCACTTCTTGTAGGGCGAGTTAGGCAGTATGTTGTTTTCATACTTCGCATACAGTATTCTTCTGTGTACAGGCTTCAGACCGTCCCTGACATCAGGCAAAGCACGACTCACTATAACGGACATAGAGTAATCGAGAAACGACTTCCTCATTTCCTTATCAAGATCGACTTCTATAATCCGGGATTCGGGAGCAGACTGTATCATATCTTCTTTATCCATTCTTTTATCCTCGCTTTATTAAAATCACACATCGAGATTTTGTACATACTTTGCATTTTCTTCGATAAACTGACGTCTTGGTTCAACCTTCTCACCCATAAGTATTGAGAATGTTTCGTCTGCTGCGATAGCGTCTTCAACAGTAACACGAAGCATGATACGTGTTTCGGGATTCATGGTCGTTTCCCAAAGCTGTTCGGGATCCATCTCACCAAGACCTTTATATCTCTGAATATCCGTCTTGCAATCGAGTTCCTTTAATATCTTATCTCTCTCTGCGTCCGAATAAGCATAGTAATGTGTATTCTTGCCTTTGGTTATTCTGTAAAGCGGCGGCTGAGCTATATAAACATGCCCCTGCTCAACAAGCGGCTTCATGAATCTGAAGAAGAATGTGAGCAATAGAGTCCTGATATGCGATCCGTCAACATCGGCATCGGCCATAATGATGACCTTGCCGTATCTGAGCTTGTTTATATCAAATTCTTCTTTTATACCTGTACCCAAAGCTGTTATTACAGGCATAAGCTTATCATTGCCGATTATTTTATCTTCTCTTGTCTTTTCAACGTTGAGCATCTTACCCCAGAGCGGAAGTATAGCCTGATATTTTCTGTCACGTCCATTCTTTGCAGAACCGCCTGCAGAATCTCCCTCAACGATATATACTTCTGTTTCATCCGGATCTCTCGACTGACAATCTGCAAGCTTGCCTGGAAGTGAAGCATTTTCAAGCGCAGATTTACGTCTTACAAGCTCTCTTGCTTTTTTTGCTGCCTCTCTTGCTTTAGCCGAAAGCAAAGCTTTTTCGAATATCACCTTTGCCGTGGCAGGATTTTCCTCCAGGAAAATCCCGAGTCTTTCGGATACCAATGCGCTTACCATCGTTCTGATCTCAGTGTTGCCAAGCTTAGCCTTTGTCTGACCCTCGAACTGAGCTTCCTTTAGCTTTACAGAAATAATAGCAGTTAATCCTTCTCTGTAATCCTCGCCTGAAAGATTCTTATCATTTTCTTTGAGAATACCATTTTTTCTTGCATAATCATTCATGGTATTCGTGAGCGCTCTCTTAAAGCCCTCTTCATGTGTACCGCCGTCTGTTGTATGAATATTGTTTGCAAATGACAATATAAGCTCGTTAGTTCCGTCGTTATACTGCATAGCAACCTCTACAGCGGCAGTATCATCTTCATTAGCCGACGCAAAATATATTACCTCAGGGTGAATTATCTCAAGAGACTTCTTTTTGTTTATATACTCAACAAAGCTTGAGATACCGCCCTCATAGAGGAAATTCTTTTTTACCGTATTTTCGGGATCTCTTTCATCACGAAGCTCGATATGTATTCCTGCATTGAGAAAAGCCTGTTCTCTGAGTCTTGTAGCAAGAACAGAAAACTCATAAACATCGGTTTCCTTGAATATCTCCGGATCGGCTTTGAATGTAACCTCAGTACCTCTTCTGTCTGATTGTCCTATTATTTCAAGATCTGTTACGGTATTGCCTCTCTCATATCTCTGATAATATATATTCTCACCGTCATAAACCTTTACTTCAAGCCACGTTGAAAGAGCGTTTACAACAGAAGCACCGACGCCATGCAAACCGCCCGATACTTTATATCCTCCTCCACCAAACTTTCCGCCTGCGTGGAGAACCGTAAACACAACTGTTACTGCGGGTATTCCCATTTTATGATTTGTACCGACAGGAATACCTCTTCCGTTATCCGTTACCTTGATTATATTGTCAGGCAGAATTACAACATCTATCTTATCGCAATATCCTGCAAGAGCCTCGTCGATAGAGTTATCGACTATCTCATAGACGAGATGGTGTAATCCTCTCGGACCTGTGGAGCCGATATACATACCCGGGCGCTTTCTGACTGCTTCAAGTCCTTCAAGCACCTGTATTTCGTCGGCGGTATATTCTTGTTCGGTTTTTGTTATTTCACTATCCACGGAAATCCCTCTTTCTGTTTTCAAAATAATTAAAACCCAAAACTCATGTGAATTCAATTATCAAATGTTGTATTTTTTAATGGATTCTCATTAATTTCTATTTTATTATTCTTCTCTTTTTTATGTCTGTGTCTGTTTTTTTTCAGCTTGGGCGGTTCTTCCTCCTGCCCGGCAATTCTTTTAAAACGTACCATTGCAGGTACCAGCGCCATATACAGAAGTATAAATAATACTGTCATTATAAGATTCGGAATGATCGTACTGTTTTTTGTAAAGAACATATAAAACGTATTCATAGCGACAAGAACAACAAAAAATATAATTCCGATAAAAGCAGCAGCCCTTTTGTAGGATACTCTCATTATCTTTCCGCATTTAATACATTTTGCATTCCTGCCCTTATCCTTTACATATCTCATTCGGCGTTTATAATCTATCTGCGCTCCGCAGTAAGGGCATTTAGAGTGATTACTCATTAACAATTAATCCTCCTGATCTGTAAAGTTGTTTTTCAACTGCTGTTTCTTCTTTACGCTGTTCTGAGAAACCTTTGAACGCACGTTCTTTCCGCCTTTCAGACTCACACTGCCCTGTGTTCTCTTATTTGTGCTGTTCAAAAGCTGAGCCTGACTTTTCCTTGCCTGCTTCATCTGAGCGTTTCTGAGTTCCTCCGCCTTTTCGGAATTCAGGCTTTTCTGAATTCTCTGCTGATTCTGTCGTTCCGATTCTTCCTTCAGCTCGGCT
The DNA here is from genome assembly GCA_900315255.1 of uncultured Eubacteriales bacterium. Lineage (GTDB taxonomy): Bacteria > Bacillota > Clostridia > Oscillospirales > Acutalibacteraceae > RUG592. The sequence continues at coordinate 18,307 of OMYH01000009.1, forward strand.
TTTCTCTGAGCTTTTTTCAATTCTTCAAGTTTTTTCTTCTGACGTGCATCCCTCTGAGCGATTATCTTCGCTTTTTCTTCATTAGTAAGCTCCTTGTTTTCAAAACTTTCTGCTTTGTCACGGATACTTTCGAGAACCTTATTCCTCTCGTATTCGTAATTTACAGGAACCTTCTCTTCAGGCACGGTTACCTTTTCGATTTTTTTTTTGAATTCTGAGAGTTTATCTTTTCTTTCTCTGCCTTGGCTTTTTCCTTTGCTTTTCTTCTCGCTTCTTTGTCTGCCAGTCTTCTCGCTTCCTCTTCCTGTTCAAAAGCTTCGTTGCGCTCCTCTTCTGTTGCCTCAACTATTTTTTCTTTGATAGCAGAGAAAAATCCTTTTGACTTATTCTTTTTCTTCTGAGCAGGCTTTTTCTGAACAGGCTTTTTCTGAACAGGCTTCTCCTTTTCTGTACTATCTGTCACAGCAGACTCCTTCACAGGCTTCTTCTGTGACATTGCAGCCGCAGCCTGAGCAGCCTTCGGGAATTTCTTCTCATACTTAGACGGCTTTGCTTTGACAGGCTCCTCATTAATTACAGTCTTTGATGTTTCTGTTTGTTCGTCTGTTTCAGATGATTCATGCTCATCTTCGGGTTCTTCTTCTGTATAAGAGCTGGTCTGATAGCCCGAGAAATCTATCTCCTCATCGTCATCGTCTTCTTCAAAGAGATCATCGTAATTTTCATTATCCGACTCTTGCTCTTCTTTATCTTCCGAGTAATCCACAACATAATCGTTCTCAGGCTCGATTTTTGCAAACACCCTTGTCTTTTCAAGAGATTTCTCCTCGGGAATATATTCAACTGCACCCTCTATAGGTTCTTCGTCGTTTTCGTCGAATAGTTCTTCGTCTTCTTCAGATGTGTTATCAAGCTCTTCTTCGGTATCGGCCTCATCCTCGATATGCTTTTCTTCATCAATATCAGGATGTTTCTCGTCATTGCGCTCTGCCTGATCGTCTGATCCCGATACTTCAACAAGCTTCATACCGTTCTCCGTTATATCAGATTTTTCAGACAAATCTGATTTCGAATTATTCGGCACAAAATCAAATATTTCATCAAACTGCTTTCCGAACTCTATCGGTTCATCATCACTGTTATATTCATCCTCAAGCACAGCAGGGGTGATCACGGGAATAAGCTTTTTGTCAGCTTTTGAATCATCTTCAGAGACATCCTCCTGAGTGATAACCTCTATACTGTCGATATCTCCTGTTACCTCTAACTCTTCTTCGTATGAAAGAATGTCGCTTGGAGAAACGGATTTCGCATCGTCATCTTCATCGCCAAAATCAAATTCAAGCTGATCGTCCTCAGCTTCTGTATTACCGGAGATAATATCAGGCGTTTCTGCAACAACGTCCTCTTCATCATCGGCAGACTCGGAAAAAGCTTCTTTTACAGGCTTATCTGCAGATTTCGCTACATCAATAACGTTTTCTTTTTCGGGAACATATTCAAACTCAACATAATCATCTTCAAGCTCGTCCTGTGTTTCATCTTTTTCTTCGGCAGAGCCGGTTTCATAGTCAGGCTCAACATATTCCTCATCAGCCTGCTGCTCGTACTCTTCTTTTTCACCGAATTTATATTCTACCTTATTCGCATTCTTTCCGCCGAATTCCTCTTCCTCCTCTGCGCTTGGTTCGGAATCAAAGAAATTAAGGATCTCTTCATTCTCCTGCTCGTCCTCATCTATTTCCGGCTCAATATCCTTCATATTCTCATATCTGATAACATCATTGACAAAAACAAAATAGATAAAATCAACTTTATTTGTTTTTGTTAATTTATGGTATACAGGAACGGGAACTTCATTTGTTATTTCTCTGTTTGCGTTTGTATCGATTGGCTTCTCTTCTGTTTTTACAGGTACAGATTTCTTTTCCGAGATCTTCTCTTCTATCTTCTTGTGTACCGCTGTATCCGATTTTGGGCGCTTAAACGCACGTCTGTCTTCACTGTTATCCTCAATGACAAAAATGTCGTCTTCATCTTCATCAACGCTGTCCTCGACAAGATGTTTGTTCTCGTCATCATCGACATACTCATTATCTATATCGATATTCTCTATCTGAACATTTTCTTCGGTATTATCATCGTAACTGTCTTCAATAATAACATCGTCATCAAAGTTTCCGAATTCATCGTTGTACTGTTTTTTATTTTCTTTTTCCTTTTTTTGTGTCTTCTCATTTTTTGCAGACCTGATCTCAGATTCGTCCTCATCATCGTCTACAACAATATATGTTTTAACAAACTTATGAAATTTCTCCTTAAAAGAACCGTTACTGCTCACTTCAATTCTCTCCTCTGCTTGTTCATTACCGGCGTTGTATTTTATATATTTTGTCTTTTCTTTTGACTCTGATCTCTTCTTGATTTTCACTGCAGGCCTGGCAGCCTCGCTTTTTATAGAATTCAGACGATAATATAAGGGTATCATAAAAAAGAATACCACAAAAGGAATGATCGTCACAATAAATTTCAGCAGTATATGCTTCGAAAAATCTGAAAAAAACATTACCGCCGCAAGAATAACAGCTATCAAAAGCAGCAGACCTGCCGAAATATATATTTTTTTATCATATGTAATGCTTGAATACCTGCTGCATTCACGGCATAAATGTTCCCCGCTGCTTATTTCCGTAAGTGATCTGATATATGAAACCTTACTGTCACAGTAAGGACATCTTCTTGTTTTTTTCTTCATAACAAAGATACCTCTCAGTTCAATATCACAGTGAATCCTCTGAAATTGAGAACCTCTTATTTAAAGTCTGTGAAGACAGCTGACTTATATATACAAAAGTTTTTTTATTTTCTATACATACTACGAACGATTTTGGTAATTCGTATGACACATTGACCACTCGTCCTTCCTTTTCCGCAGAAGCAAGATACTTTTTTGTATGCTTTGATATGGTCGCTGTGTCAAGATCAAATATTCCTACTATACTTTTTTTCGGAATAACAACGTCCGAACCTAAATGAAGATACATATGCCCTCCAAAACACCGAATAGCTGTAAACCGCCTCCGGCGTCGATTTAAGACATTTTAATAAACTTATACACTTTTCATTATAGCACAAAAAAATGCATTTGAGGCATTTTATATGAAAATTTAATAAAAAATTTTCATACAGGCATTACCTCTCCCTTTTCAACATAGAAAAGCTTTCCGCCCTCAAGTCTGTCAGCGGAAGCTCTTTCACAGCAGCTTATAAAAACCTGTCTGTCGGAAATTTTATTAAGCAAAAACTCCTGACGCCTGCTGTCAAGCTCACTTAATACATCATCAAGCAAAACTATAGGCTCCTGTTCGGTCGCCTGCTTTATTAATTCGGCCTCTGCGATCTTCATGGATAACACACTGCTTCTTTGCTGACCCTGGGATCCAAAAGATCTAAGACTTTCTCCGTTTATTTCAAGGAAAAGATCATCTCTGTGAGGACCTATTGAAGTGGAACCGTCCTTTATATCATCTTTCCTTGTTTCCCTTAATTTTTTTATATAACTGCCAATGAGTTTTTCTCTGTCCGAGAAGATCTCTTCGGGAAATTCACACTGATAAGAAATATTGAGCTCTTCTCTCCCGTCTGATATGCCTGAATGATATCTTTTAGAAAAAGTATTAAGCTGCTGCACATAATTTATTCTCATTCTGATAACGGCTGCGCCATACACCGCAAGTCTTTCTTCCCATATTTCCATAGTATCCAAAAGATCGCTGTGATAGGGGAGATCCTTCAGCAAAGCATTCCTCTGAACAAGCAGCCTGTTATACTCCGACAATGTATCCGAAAAATTCGGTCTTATCTGACAAACAGCGCTGTCAATGAATTTTCGTCTTTCGGAAGGTCCTCTTTTTACAAGAGAAAGATGCTCGGGGGAAAATACAACAATACAAAGTTTTCCGAGAAGCTTATTTACAGAACTCTGTTTTACTCCATTCAGCTTTACTTCTTTTTTTCCCTTTTGATAGACAATTTCTGCATTCTGCATTCTGTCCTCCGAGAAAAAATCTATATAAATCGATGCTTTGTTTTTGTCAAATCCAATGAATTCACTGTCTTTAGCCCCTCTGAAGCTCCTGTTTCCGCTAAAAAGCCACAAAGCTTCAAGAAGATTTGTTTTCCCTTGTGCATTTTTGCCATATATTACATTTACATTTTCGCACGGAAATATCTCTCCGTTTGACAAATTTCTGTAACCTTCAAAGGAAAGACGATTTATTATCATTTTCCGCACACCTCAAGTACGATACCGTTGCATTCAGCTGTGTCACCAATACGCATTTTCTTGCCTCGCATGGTACACACTTCTCCGTTTACCTTCACTCCGCCGTTTTGTATCAGCATTTTTGCCTGACCTCCGGTACCGAATCCGCCAAGCTTCATCAGATCATTAAGCTTAATATATTCCGTATCTATATAAATATTCTCTTTTCTCATAACGCTCCCCCGTTTATCAGCTAAGACGCATAGGTACTACAAGGAATACAAAGCTGTCACCTTCTGTCGGAAGTATCTTCAAAGGTTTAAGCGGACCGTTAAACTCCATAATAAGCTCGTCTGTTTCCGAATTTTTGAGAGCGTCGAGCAGATATTTGTTGTTAAATCCTATCTCAACTTCATCACCCTCATACGCAACCTCTATATAGTCGCTCGCTTTTCCGACTACAGTCGTGCAGTGAAGCTTGATCCCTTCATCTGCAACGATCACTCTCACAGGGCTTTGCATCTTGTCGTTTGTAAGCAAAGACATTCTCTCAACAGCTGCAGTAATCTCTTTTGTCTTTACTTTAAGCTTTGTTGATGCGCCTTTCGGAATAGTTCCTTCGTATTCTATGAATTTTCCTTCTATAAGACGTGAAATGACAGAATAATTCTCTATTTTAAATACAACATGCTTTTTTCCGACAATTATCTGAACATCGCTTTCCTCGCTTGCCGTAAACTTAAGAATTTCTCCGAGTGTTTTTCCCGGAACAACAAAGCTGAAATTAATGTCGGATGCGATTTTTTCTTTCCTGACAGCCATACGGAATCCATCTATAGAAACTATATTGAGAAATCCTGATCTGAGATCAAAAAGCGAACCTGTATATATAGGCTTCGACATATTATCGGAAACAGCAAAATTAGTTTGCCTTATCATATTTTTCAGAATAGCCGTATTGACGCGGAAGCTCTGAAGCGTTTCAAATGTAGGAAGCTCAGGATATTCATACGATGACATTCCTATTATCTGATAATTTACAACACCCGAGTGTATATAAGAAACCAGCTTGTCATCTGTTTCAAGCGTTACTGTATTGTCAGGAAGACGTTTTACCATATCGGAAAACAGCTTTGCGCTGAGAACAATTTCTCCTCCTTCAATAACCGTTGCAGATATTTCTGTTCTTATTCCTATATCAAGGTCGTAACCACAGAGAACGACAGTATTTTCTGTCGTCTTCAAGAGAATACCCTCCAATGCAGGAATTGTATTCTTAGTTGATACAGCACGCATTACGTTAGTTACTGCAGCTGTAAGCTCATATCTTTCGAATATTACTTTCATTTCAGTGTTTCTCCTTTCAGTAATTCGCAGACTCTGTTCGATGTTACTTCCCGAGGCTGCAAAAAACATGATCTCTTATTCCAAAAGCAAAAAGAGATATATAAGCATTGTATAATTTTAGTAGTAGTAGTAGAGGAAAAGGAAATGTCAAAAAGCGGATAAAACGTTGATTATTACAGGAAAAGTTTATTATCATACCAAGGCAGACTTATCCATGCTTTTAACATCGTCATTGCTGCGTATGTTGATAATGTTTATATCACCATGTTGACAGTTGATGAAATGTTGAAAATAATCGCATATATTACCATCTGTAATTTGATTACAATCGAACACTTTTTGAATAATTTATGAACAAAATCAACTATCCTGAATGTTCTTTATAATATCCTCGACAGTTGCTTTTGTTTTGGGGTCCTTTTCTATTTTTTTCTCCATTTCCTGAATGGTATAGACTATCGTGGAGTAATGTCTTCCGCCGAATTCATCGCCTATTGCTACCATTGACAGACCTGTTACCTGACGTACAACATAGATAGCCACTTGTCTTGCGTTGCTGAGGGCTGCGCGTCTGTTTTTTATTGCGCGAATTTCCTCTGCTGTAACACCGAAGGTTCTTGCGACTTCCTCAATTATTTTTTCGACTGTAACTGGCATAGGTATGTCGTTTGTCTGAACGTCAGAGATGACCTCCTGGGCAATAGCTATTGTAAGCTTATCTCCGTTGAGGTATGTTTTTGCTTTTAGCTTTTTTACTACTCCCTCAAGCTGACGTATATTAGTTTTAAGCTTGTTTGCTATGTATTCGCAGATGTCATCGGAAATAGCGAAATCCAATGTTTCAGCTTTGCTCTTAAGTATCGCTATTCTTGTTTCGATATCCGGCGGCTGAATGTCTGCAAGCAGTCCCCACTCGAAACGTGTTCTCAATCTGTCCTCAAGGGTTTTTATTTCCTTCGGGGGACGGTCTGATGTCAGCACGATCTGCTTTTTTGCTTCATAAAGTGCATTAAAGGTGTGGAAAAACTCTTCCTGAGTTGATTCTTTACCGCCGATGAACTGAACGTCGTCTACAAGAAGAAGATCTGCGTTCCTGTATTTTTGTCTGAACTCGGCGGGCTTTCCTCTCCTTAATGAGTCGACTATCTCATTTGTAAAGTCGTCTCCCTTAACATACGCTATCTTTTTGTTAGGGTCATTCTGTAAAACCTCGTTTTTTATAGCGTGAAGAAGGTGGGTTTTGCCGAGTCCCGAGTTTCCGTAGATGAAAAGAGGGTTATATGTTCCTCCAGGGTTCTGGGCAACTGCGATAGACGCTGCATGAGCAAATTTGTTTGATGATCCTACGATATAGTTATCAAATGTAAGCGGTGCTTCGTTGTCATTCGGATCGTTTGACGGCTCTTGTGGTATATCTTTTTCTATTTCTTCCGGTACCAATAGCTTGACTTCAAATTTTTGTCCGAATATTTCTTCGAACGCTTCCTCAAGCAGAGTGTTGTAGCATCTGTTTAGGGTCTGCCTGTGAAAGTCATTGGGTACAAGAAGCTTTATCTGTACCAGATCGAAATCGATCTCCTTAGGTTCAATCCTGCTGATCCATGTCTGAAATCCGACCTTTGTCATCCTTGCTTTGCAGTAGTCGCAGACAAGATTCCATGTTTCGTTAAATGAATCCATTACAATAACCCCCGATTTTTAATTCTAAGTATTTTTAAAATAAGATCTTGCTGCCGTTTTTTGACAAAAATGAATTGTATGTTTGTCGAACCGCAAATAACGACACTATCCCTTATAATAAATTTACAATTAGACTTATTATAACATATTGCCCTGACTTTTTCAACATTTTATCTTTGTGGAAAACTTACAAATTTACATTCCGGTGTTAAAATATTGATTTATATGAAAATTACTTATAGTTTATTAGCAAATTCGAGATAATTATTCAGGTCAACCTGTAGGGATTTACAGCATATTATTATTATTATTTTGTTAAAAATATAGAAAAGAGATATGATATATTGACTTTTTTGAAGAAATTATTTAAATTAATTATGGTAAATGCTGTTATATGCGGTTTTTTCGGGAATTCTTGAGTTATGAGAAGTTTATGGGGTTATTGTCTGAAAATTTCTGCATTTCAGAAGCATTTTAAATCTGTTTATCTATTGACATAACGCTTGTTTTTAATGTATAATGTTAAATTGCAAGGTTATATATTCGAAAGGAGGGGTTTTTCATGCTGAGAACATATCAGCCTAAGAAGCTTCACAGAAAAAAGGAGCATGGTTTCAGAAAGAGAATGTCCGATCGTAACGGACGCAAGGTATTGGCACGCCGCAGAGCTAAGGGAAGAAAGAGACTTTCTTACTAATCAGCTTTGCATATTCGGCTTTAGCGGACATTAGGGTATATCTTCGAAGAATAAAGCGAAGATATACCTATTTGTTGCCGTTATTCATTATTTTCCGAAACAGGGATTTGTATGGCAGGATTACTGACTATAAAAGAAAATAATACCTTCAGAAGGTTATACCGCTCAAAAAAATGCTATGTATACCCGAAAATTGTTGTTTATGTAACAAAAAATCGTCTGGGTGTTTTCAGGTACGGGATAACAGCCGGAAAAAAGGTTGGAAAAGCCGTATCGCGCAGCAGATGCAGACGGGTGATCCGCGCAGCCCTTGATGTCTATAAAGATGAACTTATGAATGTCAGGTGCGGATATGATGTTGTGTTTGTTGCAAGAGCAAAAACAGTAAAATGCAAGTCAACAGAGCTTGTGCAGCCGATAGGGGAAAGCCTGAAAAAAAGCGGAGTGATCTGAATGAAAAAGCTTTTTATTATGCTTATCAGGTTTTATCAGAAACATATCTCCTCTAAAACGCCGCCTTGCTGCCGGTTTTATCCGACGTGTTCGCAATACGGGATCGAGGCGATAGGCAGGTTCGGAGCATTGAAGGGGAGTGTTTTGACCATCTGGCGTATTTTAAGGTGTAATCCGTTTGTTAAAGGTGGTTTTGACCCCGTTCCGCCGAAGAAATATAAGGTTATAGAGTATAAGAAAAAGAATTGATGACTAATAGGTATGCCGTTTTTACCACGGTTGAAAGGAATTTTTGATGAACGATATATTTAACTTTATAGGCAGCCTTTTCGGATATCTGCTTTGGGGAGCGTTTTATCTTGTAAAGAATTTTGCTGTTGCTATTCTTTTGTTCACCGTTGTTTTGAGAATAATACAGTTCCCGATGCAGATAAAAAGCCAGAAAAATATGGCTGCAAATATGCGTTTGCAGAAAAAACAGAAGGAGATACAGGAAAAGTACGGTCGTGACAAGGCTAAGGCAAGCGAAGAAATGTCAAAACTGTATGAAAAAGAAAATGTTGATCCTATGAGCGGCTGTTTAACAACGCTTATCCCTATGTTTTTGCTTATGGGAGTTTATTGGACGGTAAGAAATCCGCTCACCAATACTCTTCACATCAATAAAGCAAGTGTTCAGGAAGCGCTTGCGTATCTCAAAGGTCTGCCTGTTATCGGCGGCAATATCAATGAATATTACGGAGAGATCAACCTTATCAGTTATTTTTCCGATATAAAAGAAAATCTCACTTGCTTTTCAAGTGCAGATATGAGCAAAATTGAATCATTCGCAAACGGTTTTACACTTTTTGGCATGAATCTTCTTGACGCTCCTAATCTTCACGGTGTGTCGTCTGTTTATATTTTGATTCCTGTACTGTGTTTTGTATCTTCTTTTGGTACAAGCTTTATATCAATGAGAATGAACGGCACACAGCTTAAGGGTCAGCAGGGCTGCATGAGCGCCATGTTTTTGCTTATGCCTCTGATGTCGGCATATATCGCTTATACGGTTCCGTCGGCGATGGGGCTTTACTGGATTTACTCCAGTATAATCGGGTTTGTATCCACGATCATTTTACATAAATTCTATAATGCAGAGTCTATGACTGCACTTGAAGAGGCGAGAAGAATTGCACTGTTGGAGTCTGAAGAAGCTTCAGTAAGACAGGTAGTCAGAACGTACAGTTCAGGAAGCAGTAACAGTGGTAAAAGTAAGAAAAAGAAGAAAAAGTAAGAGATAATTTGGAGGTGTGACTGTGATTAAAGAGGCATTTGGGACAGGTGACTCTATAGAGCGTGCATTGGCTGTCGCATGCAGCGAGCTTGGTGTACAGCCTGATCAGGTCGAGTACGAGGTAATTCAGGCTCCGGAAAAGAAAAAATTCGGTATTTTTGGCGGAGCAGACGCAAAGGTAAGAGCATATATAAATATCACACCGTCGCAGCGTGCGGCTGATTATTTGAAAAATGTTCTTGCTCTCATGGGACTTAGCGAAATTGAGCTTGATGTTAAAGAAGAGGATAACACTGCGGAAATCGAGCTTAAGGGTGAAGATGTCGGTTATGTTATCGGCAGGAGAGGCGAAACTCTCGATGCTTTGCAGTATCTTTCGGGACTTGTTGCAAATCATGGTGAGGAAGATTATTACAGAGTAACTATCAATACCGGCAATTACAGAGAAAAGAGAGAGGTGACTCTTGAAAATCTCGGTAAAAAACTTGCTTATAAGGTCGTGAAAACAGGCAAGAGCGTAAATCTTGAGCCTATGAATCCTTATGAGAGAAGAATTATACATACGGCAGTCCAGAAGGTCAACGGCGCTATCTCATTTTCAGAGGGTGAAATTCTCAACCGTCACGTTGTTATCGCTCCCGATCCGAAGAATCCTGTTAAGCCCAGAAGAAATTATAACAATAAGGGCAGAAGAAACGGAAATTCAGGCAAGGGGTCGTATAATCGGAATTCAAACGGCGGTTATAAGAGAACACCTTATAAGCAGAATTTTGAGAGAAAGCCTTATCAGAATAAGTATAACAAGCCTGCCGATGATGAATTTATAGGTTCATCGTCAACACTTAATCAAAGAAGTCCTATTGAAAAAGCAGGTCTTCCGCTTTTCAGTAAGATCGAGAAGAAGTCGACTGAAGAATAAAAGAATATCTCTCGGAATTCGAGAGCTTATAAGCGAAGGTTTCGAGCCTTCGCTTATTTCGTTTTATAAAAGAGCTATATACGAGAAAGGATAAATAATAGTTCGGGTTTTATGTTATCCCGTTAAAAATATACATCATTATTTATGTGATATCTATGATATGCGCTGTTCTGATCTCTATGATAGGAGAGAATGACGGCGATGTTGTTGTAGGATTATTTTTTCTTTTTTTCGGTATCTTTTTTTGTGTTTCATCAGTTGTTGGTCATGTTATATCATTAATAACTATTATTTCTATACCAAAATATTTTAAAAATAATAAAAGGATGAAATTGAAGCTTATATTTACAGTTATTTCGGCTGCATATATATTGTCACTTTTTTAGCGTTTGCGTAATGAGAACGCTTGATTTTTCATTATTTAAAAACAGGTGAGTTTTATGAATATTATTGAACAATCTACGATTGCTGCCGTTTCAACTCCTTTAGGTATGGGCGGTATCAGCGTTATAAGAATATCGGGTAAAGACGCAGTATCTGTTGCGGATAAGGTTTTTGTTTCTGTCAGCGGAAAGAAGCTTGCGGACATGAAGGGATACACAGCCGCATACGGAAAAATATATGACGACGGAGAATTGCTTGATGAGGCTGTTGCAACCGTATTTATTGCTCCGAACAGCTATACGGGTGAAAATGTAGTAGAGCTTTCGTGCCATGGGGGTATGTATATTACGTCGCAGGTATTGAGAACCGTTCTTGATCACGGTGCTGTGACTGCAGAACCGGGAGAGTTCACCAAGCGAGCTTTTTTGAACGGCAAGATAGATTTAACCGAATCAGAAGCTGTGATGGATATTATTTCGGCAAAGGGGAGAGCCGCAGCGCGTTCTGCTATCGGCATTAAAGAGGGAAGGTTAAGACATGAAATAGACGATGTTAAGGCTTCTCTGATTGATTCTGCCGCTCATCTTTCCGCATGGGCGGATTATCCCGAGGAGGATATTCCCGAGGTATCGGCAGATACATTAAACGAAAATATAACCGTTGCTTTACAAAAGCTGGATTCGCTATTAAAAGGATATGATATAGGGAAGTCTGTAAAAGAGGGAATAGACACTCTGATCATAGGCAAGCCGAATGTCGGGAAGTCTACACTTATGAATTTTTTGTCAGGAAGTGAAAAGAGTATCGTAACAGACATTCCCGGAACTACAAGGGATATAATCGAAGAAACGGTTGTACTCGGTAATGCAGTTCTGCGTTTGTCTGATACGGCAGGACTGCGTGAAACCGATAACCCAATAGAAAAAATCGGTGTTGACCGCGCAAAAAAGAGAATAGAGTCATGCGGACTTGTTCTTGCTGTGTTTGACGCTTCACGTACACTTGATGATGACGATAAATCAATGCTCAATTTGATAGGTGACGTTCCGTCTGTTGCGGTTATTAATAAAAGCGATCTGTGTATTGTACTTGATGTCGATCATGTAAAGTCAAAAGTCAGTGAGGCAGTATATATCTCTGCTGTCACAGGTGACGGAATTGATGAACTTATCGCTGTGGTAGAGAGAATCACGGGCGCAGCAGAGTTTGATGAGAATACGGCTGTTCTCTCAACTGAAAGACAGCGTGAATGTACAATGCGTGCCAAAAATGCATTGGAGGAAGCTTTGAATGCATTACACTCCGGATTGACTCTCGATGCAGTTACTGTATCAATAGAAGAAGCGATACAAGCGCTGCTTGAGCTTACAGGTGAACGTGTCGGCGAGGTTGTGGTACACAGCGTGTTTTCAAAATTCTGTGTCGGAAAGTAATTTGGGGGGATAAATTTTGAGTTATTTTGCAGGAAAATATGACGTTGCAGTGATCGGCGCAGGTCATGCAGGGATCGAAGCAGCACTTGCGTCTGCCAGACTTGGCTGCAGGACGATCGTGTTTACCATAAATATGGATGCTGTCGGCAACTGCCCTTGCAATCCGTCTATCGGAGGTACAGCAAAGGGACATCTCGTGCGTGAGATAGATGCTTTAGGCGGCGAGATGGGCAAAACTGCCGATGAATGTCTTTTACAGATGCGTATGCTGAATAGAGGAAAAGGCCCTGCCGTTCACTCACTGCGTGCTCAGATAGACAGACGTAAATACAGTGAAACGATGAAACATAAACTGGAGCTTCAGGAAAATCTCGAACTTCATCAGGCAGAGATCACTGAAATTGAAGAACTGGATGATCATTGGAAGGTCACTACAAGAATGGGTGCCGAGTATGATGTGAAGGCAGTCATTATAGCTACGGGAACATATCTCGGTGGAAGGATCTACATAGGTGAAGTATCGTATGAAAGCGGACCTGACGGAATATTCCCGGCGACTTTCCTGGGAAATTCTCTGAAAAAGCTCGGGCTGTCTTTAAGAAGATTCAAGACAGGTACACCTGCCAGAGTGCTGAAATCAAGTATAGATTTCTCTGATCTTGAAGAACAGAGCGGTGATGAGCCTGTTATTCCTTTCTCATACGAAACCGAAGAGCAGTTGGAAAACAAAGTTGTATGTCATATCAGCTGGACCAATGAGAATACTAAGAAGATCATTCTTGATAACATAAATCGTTCTCCATTATACAGCGGTATGATCCACGGAGTAGGTCCGAGATACTGCCCAAGTCTTGAGGATAAGATCGTCAGATTCAGTGATAAGGAAAGACATCAGCTTTTTATTGAACCGTGCGGAGAGAATACAGAAGAAATGTATCTTCAGGGAATGTCGTCCTCTCTACCCGAAGAAGTTCAGATACAGTTTTATCATTCTATTAAGGGGCTTGAAAATGCTATAGTTATGCGTCCTGCGTATGCTATAGAATATGACTGTGTCGATCCGCTTCAGATGGATAATACGCTCGAGTTTATTGAACATAAAGGTTTGTATGGTGCCGGACAATTCAATGGCTCGTCGGGTTATGAGGAGGCAGCCGCACAGGGACTGGTTGCCGGGATCAATGCTGCATTAAAAATCAAGGGAGAGGATCCGATGATCCTCGACAGAGCTGGGTCATATATCGGTACTCTCATTGATGATCTTGTTACAAAGGGAGCTAATGATCCGTATAGAATCATGACTTCACGAAGCGAGTACAGGTTAATTCTGAGGCAGGATAATGCAGACGAACGTTTAACTCCCATAGGAAGAAGAATTGGGCTTATCAGTGATAAAAGATATGAGAAATATCTGAAAAAACAAGAGTTTAAAGCAAAAGAACTTGACAGAATAAAGCATACCGTAATATCGCCGTCTGAAGAGATTAACAATATACTTGTTTCACGTGAAACATCTCCGATCATTACCGGAGTGAAGCTTGTTGATCTGTTAAAGCGTCCGCAGCTGTCATACGAAGTATTGAAACCAATAGATAAAGATAGACCCGAGCTGGACGCCAATATTTTTGAACAGATCGAGGTTGAAGTCAAGTACGAGGGGTATATCAAAAAACAGCTTGCCCAAGTTGAACAGATGAGGCGTATGGAAAGTAAATCCCTACCCATTGATCTGGACTATAAAACAATCGCAGGGTTAAGACTTGAAGCACAAGAAAAGCTCAACAAGGTACATCCGAGTAACTTAGGTCAGGCGGCAAGAATATCTGGTGTCAGCCCTGCAGACATAAGTGTACTTGTAATCTGGCTGTCAAGGTGAGGTGTGTATATGCAGAAATTGAGAGAATTATGCAAGAATATTAATATTACCCTCGACGAAACTGCCCTCGAACGTTTCAGAATATATATGAATCTTGTTTTGGAATGGAACGAAAAAATAAACCTTACCGCTATCACAGATAGAGATGAGTTCATAATAAAGCATTTTTATGACAGTATTACGTTGTTGTCATGTACCGATATTAAAAATGGTGCAAAGGTAATTGATATAGGTACGGGAGCAGGATTCCCGGGGATACCTTTACTGATAGTCAGACCTGACATAAAGCTTACACTTCTGGATAGTCTTAATAAAAGGATACTTTTCCTGAAGGAAACCATACTCCCGAATCTTGATCTCTCGGCTGAAACAATTCACGGCAGGGCAGAGGATTATTCAAAGCTACCGCAATATCGTGAGAGATATGATTATGCAGTGAGCAGAGCTGTTGCTAACTTGTCGGCTTTATCGGAATACTGTATGCCGTTTGTAGGAAAAGGCGGAGAGTTCATTTCAATGAAAGGCCCGGATATTCATGAAGAGTTGGATATAGCTCAATCTGCAATTCGCACTCTTGGAGGAGCCGTAAAAGAAGTAAGAATAATGTCCTTACCAGATAACAGCGGAAGAAGTATTGTAATTGTTAAGAAAATCAATAAGACTCCAGACAAATATCCGAGACGCGGAGTAAAAATTAATAAGAATCCACTATAACCGAACGGTGATATGTAAAGTAATTTATGTATCACCGTTTTTTAATTAAAAATCAAAGTGTTATCAACGTGATTCTCAAGAAATACTGATAAGTATATTAAATTTATTTTTTTTAATACATTAATATGACATTTTTTGCATCTAAGTGATGTTATAATATAAACATAGAAAACAAAGCGAGATGATAGCGTGGCTGAGATAAAAGTCAGGGGAGAAAGCAAAATTTCTCTGATTCCGATTTACAGAATTAATGAGAACATAAGCTTCCCTATGAGAACATATACAAAACAGCAGATCATTCCGCTTGCGGAAAGTATATCGCATAACGGTATTTTACAGCCTCTGATAGTCAGAAAAAACTCATCGCATACATATGAGCTGATTTCAGGGAAAAGACGCTTACAGGCGGCTGTAATGGCTGGAAAAACAAGCGTGCCCTGCATTATAATTCACTGTTCAAAAAGCCGATCGTTATTATACTCACTTGCGGAGAACTTTCAGCGCAGTGAATACTCATACATTGAAAAAGTCAGGATCATAAATATACTGATCCATTCATACGGATACACAGTAGAAAAAATATCTGAGCTGTTCGGAAATAATGAAGCTGAAGTTGAGTCTTTACTTAAGTTAAACAGGTACACAGATAAAGACCTGTTTAAAATCGAAAAAAATGGACTTAGCTTCGATACAGCTTTGTTTTTGAGCGGGATAAAAGATGACAGACGAAGGACAAACTATTTGAACAGAGTTATTTCAGAAAATCTATCTGTGCAGGATCTCAAAGAAATGACATATAGCATTACGGAAAAGAAAGATAACAGAAAAATCATAATCAAGGATATGAAAGTATTTCATAACAGTATTAATAAGATCCTTGAAGCGATGAGATTATCAGGAATAAATCCGCTTGAAAGCAAAACCGAAAATAATGATTACATACTTTATGTTATACGAATACCTAAGCGGTAGTTAAATCAGCGTTCTCCCAATATCCATATACACATTTCTTCATACCTCTGCTTTCAACAGAAAGTACAGAAACCGATCGGTTTGTTCCGGTCGGTTTTCTGTTTATATCTTCCGATGCGATAATATCACATATGTGAAAATCAACATTAGATAATTTCAAATATGTGAATTTGTCACAATGTATATATCAAACGTTTGTTATTTGTACGAAAATACAAATGTACGTTGACACTACATGATGCAGTTTAATGTTGAGTCAACACGTTCTAAGAATGTTTCACGTGAAACATTGAATGGATAAACATAAAAATAAAAAAATATATAAAACCCCTTTAAATTATTGCCGTAAGATGATATAATAAAGAATGTTCAAAACTATATTTGATAACTCTATCAATGGAAAGGAATTTGATAATGAGTAAAATTATAGCAATAGCCAATCAGAAGGGCGGCGTAGGCAAAACTACAACTTCTGTTAATCTTGCCGCAGGACTTGGCAAATTGGGTAAAAAATCCCTCCTGATTGATATTGACCCGCAGGGAAATGCTACAAGTGGAGTCGGAGTCGATAAGAGAGCAGTAAGATACAGTACATATGATGTTTTCGTAGAGGGAATACAAGGAAAAGACGTAGTAGTCAAGACACAGTTTGAAAATCTTGATCTGATGCCTTCAAGCCTTGATCTTGCTGCGGCAGAGCTTGAAATTGCCGACAGAAAGCACAGAGAGGCAATTCTTAAAAATGCTGTTATCCAGCTTAGGGAAAAATACGATTACATAATAATTGACTGTCCTCCGTCGCTTGGATTGATTACCGTGAATGCACTTTGTCTTTGTGATACGATTTTGGTTCCGATACAGTGCGAATATTATGCACTTGAAGGACTATCTCAGCTTATGAATACAGTCAGACGTGTAAAAAGATCATATAATGAGCATATCGACATCGAAGGTGTGCTGCTTACTATGTATGACGGAAGACTTAACCTTACACAGCAGGTTGTAGAAGAGGTCAAGAGATTTTTCCCGAGAAAGGTGTTTAATACTGTTATACCGAGAGCTGTGCGTCTCAGTGAAGCTCCGAGCTTTGGTACTCCTATCATGTATTATGACAGATCAGGAAAGGGCAGCATAGCATATATGGCGCTTGCCAAAGAAATAGATAAGAAGTAAGAGGTGAGTTAATGGGAATAAAAAAAAGCGGTCTTGGAAGAGGTCTGAGCGAGATATTTATGCAAAATGAGAGCGAGGACAGCAACAGTACCGTTACTCTGAAAATATCGGAGATAGAACCGAATAAAAACCAACCTCGAAAAGATTTCGAGCCGGAGTCGCTCAGTGAGCTGTCGGAATCAATATCTCAGCATGGGATTTTACAGCCGCTTGTGGTACGTCCTATTTTTGGCGGAGGCTATGAGATAGTTGCAGGAGAGAGAAGATTCCGTGCGGCGCGTATGGCAGGTCTGACCGAGATTCCTGTTGTTATAAGAGAGCTTACCGATGCTCAGACAATGGAGCTTGCGTTGATAGAGAACCTTCAGAGAGAGGATCTCTCCGATTTAGAGCTTGCCAGAGGTTACGAGTCACTTATAAAAGAATACGACATGACTCAGGAACAGGTGGCGAAAACAGTAAACAAATCACGATCCTCGGTTGCAAACACACTCAGACTTATGAAGCTTCCGGAGAGTGTCAAGACAATGCTTACCAATTCTGATATTACATCTGGCCATGCGAGGGCTTTGTTATCACTTGAAGATGATGAGTTGATTGAACAGGCTGCACAGCAGATCGCGGATAATAATCTGTCTGTAAGGGATACCGAAAAACTCGTATCTCAAATGGTGAAATCAAAGGATGAAAGCACCGAAATAGTAATAAAAGAAAAAAAAGACAGACGTCCTCAGTTTTATCGTGAGGTTGAATTATCTCTCAATGAATCATTGGGCAGAAAGGTTACCGTGAATCAGAAAAATAAGAATAACGGCACAGTAGTGCTTGAATTTTACGGTGAAGATGATCTGAGAGAATTGTTGAAGAGATTTAAAGAAGAATAATAAAAAGGAGAAATAAAAAATGATCGATATTAAGTTTTTAAGAGAAAATCCCGATGTTGTAAAGGAAAATATCAAGAAGAAATTCCAGGACAGCAAGCTCCCTCTTGTTGATGAGGTGATTGAGCTTGATAATGAGAGAAGGGCAACACAGCAGAAGGCTGATTCTCTCAGAGCCGACAGAAATAAGTATTCAAAGCAGATAGGTGCTTTGATGGGGCAGGGCAAAAAGGAAGAAGCCGAGGAGATGAAAAAGCTTGTTACCGAGAAATCCGAGGAGCTTGCTCGGCTTGAGGTCATGGAAACGGAGATAGGCGAGAAGGTCAAGAAAATCATGATGACTATCCCGAATATCATTGACGACAGTGTTCCGATAGGCAAAGATGACAGTGAAAACGTTGAAGTACAGCGTTACGGCGATCCCTTTGTACCCGATTTTGAGATACCCTATCATACGGAAATCATGGAGAAGCTCAACGGTATTGACCTTGACAGCGCAAGACGTGTTGCGGGCAACGGATTCTATTATCTCATGGGCGATATAGCAAGACTTCATTCTGCTGTTATCAGTTACGCAAGAGATTTTATGATAGACAGAGGCTTCACATACTGTGTACCGCCGTTTATGATCAGAAGTGATGTAGTTACGGGTGTTATGAGCTTTGCTGAAATGGATGCTATGATGTACAAAATAGAGGGCGAAGATCTTTACCTTATCGGTACAAGCGAGCATTCTATGATAGGCAAGTTCATTGACACAATGATCAAAGAGGAAGAACTTCCGAAGACTCTCACAAGTTATTCACCGTGCTTCAGAAAAGAGAAAGGCGCTCACGGAATCGAGGAGAGAGGTGTTTACCGTATCCATCAATTCGAGAAACAGGAGATGATCGTTGTCTGCAAGCCCGAGGATAGTAAGATGTGGTTTGATAAGCTCTGGCAGAACACAGTTGATCTTTTCCGTACACTTGATATTCCTGTTCGTACACTTGAGTGCTGCTCGGGAGATCTGGCCGATCTTAAGGTCAAGAGTATTGATGTAGAAGCGTGGTCGCCACGTCAGAAAAAGTATTTTGAGGTAGGCTCATGCTCTAATCTTGGTGACGCACAGGCAAGACGCTTAAGAATCAGAGTGAGCGCAGGCAAGAATAAATACTTTGCGCATACTCTTAACAATACAGTCGTCGCTCCGCCGAGAATGCTTATTGCTTTCCTTGAGAATAATCTCAACGAGGACGGTTCGATTAGAATTCCTGAGGCTCTCAGACCGTATATGGGCGGTAAGGATATTATAAAATAACGGACAATAAATTATCGGCAGTATACTTTTAAACAAGGAGCTGAAGCTCCATCGTACGTTGTTGGGAAATTATAATCCACCACCGACATATGTATGATCCCCGCCTCTTTAGGCGGGGATCATCGACGTTTATTATAAGCTGCTGCAGCTTTGTGATAGGGTGAAGATATGATAAAAGCTATATTTTTTGATCTTGACGGTACGCTGCTTGACAGTAACAAGAGGATCCCCGATAGAGCCGTTGAGTATCTGAAAAAGTGCAAGGAAAATGGAATTAAGCTTTTTATTTCAACCGCACGACTTCCAAAATGCAGGGATACCCTTAAATTCGGAACAGCGGTTAAATCGTTGTTTAACGGAGGGGTGTTCTGCAACGGAGCAATTGTTGAAACAAATAATGAATGCACATATAATTGTTTGTCGGAGAGTACGGTAATAGATATTCTGGGACTATTGAAAAGATTCGAGAATATCTATATATCCGTTCAGATGAAAGATAATATTCACGCATTTAATAAGCAGCTGCCTGTAGACGAACAAAGGCTTTGGGGGTTGGAAGAAGGCAAGATTTTTTCCACAGATAATTGCCGCATGGTTGATGTTATTAAGCTGCTGATTTTTGACGGAGGATATTACTCAGGATTAAATAAGTTACCAGATGAAGTTATCAACACTATTTCAAAAAAATGTGGAAAAGAAGCTGCGCTTTATCTTACTGACGGCGGTAAGGTTATTCAGGTGAATGCTTTCGGAGTCAGTAAATATAACGGGATTGAAACAATACGAAAATCGTTAGGATTCAAAAAGAGTGAATGTGTGGTTTTCGGAGATGATTATAACGATATTGAAATGCTCTCAAATTATAAGAATTCATATGCGATGGGAAATGCCGCTCAGGAGATTAAAAAAGCTGCATCATATATCACCGAAAGCAATGATAATGATGGGATAGCGAATGCGTTAGAAAAAATTCTGAATAGCTATAATATGAAGCAGCGTTATATTTTTTAAAACTTGTTGATATAGGTTGATTTTTGAGTGTTTTTTATGATATAATAAAAGCGTTGTTTTTTTATTTCAGTAGACAGAAAAGAGTGTGTGAAATGAACAGAGTTGGCTTTGATAATGAGAAATACCTGAAACTTCAATCAGAGAAGATAAGAGAGAGAATAAATAGCTTCGGCGGTAAGCTTTACATGGAATTCGGCGGTAAGCTGTTTGATGATTACCATGCATCTCGTGTGTTGCCGGGCTTTCAGCCTGACAGTAAAGTCAGAATGCTTTTGAAGCTAAAGGATCAGACCGAGATCATATTTGCTATCAATGCTGCTGCTATTGAACAGAATAAAATGAGAAGCGACATCGGCATTACATATGACATGGACATTCTGAGGCTGATAGACAAGCTGACAGAGATAGGTTTATATGTGGGCAGTGTAGTAATAACACAATATAACAATCAGCCGTCAGCCGACAAATTCAAAGCAAGACTTGAGAACCTCGGTATCAGAGTTTATTTACATTATACCATCGAAGGTTATCCGTCTAATCCGAATTACATAGTAAGCGAAGAAGGATTTGGCAGAAATGAATATATCGAAACGTCAAGATCACTAATTGTTGTTACGGCGCCGGGTCCGGGAAGCGGTAAAATGGCGACTTGTTTGTCACAGCTTTATCACGATAATAAGAGAGGGATAAAGGCAGGATACGCTAAGTATGAGACATTCCCCGTGTGGAGTATTCCGCTTATGCACCCTGTAAATCTTGCATATGAAGCTGCAACTGCTGATCTTAACGATGTCAATATGATCGACCCATGGCACCTTCAGGCATACGGAGAAACTACCGTAAACTATAACCGTGACGTTGAGGTGTTCCCTGTACTTAATGCGATCTTCCAGCATATTTCGGGTGAATCACCATACAAATCACCGACTGATATGGGTGTTAATATGGTTGGATTTGCTATTACAGATAATGAAGTTGTCTGCGAAGCATCCAAGCAGGAAATAATCAGAAGATATTATGCAGCATTACAAAAGAATAAACAAACAGGTCTTGCGGTAGGTGAAGTTAAAAAGATAGAAATGCTTCTTAACAGAATGGAGCTAAGCACGAATGACAGGGCTGTCGCAAAGGCCGTGAATGCATTTGCTGAGAATCACGAAAATCCTGTTGCAGGAATTGAGCTGAACAACGGAAGGATCGTAACGGGAAAAACAGGTCCTCTGCTCGGCGCAGTATGCTCTATGTTGTTAAATGCAATAAAGGTTCTGGCAGGTATCGATGACGATGTTCTGCTGCTTTCAAAAGAGGTAATTCAAGCTATACAAAAGCTTAAAACAAAGGTTATGAAGAACCAGAATCCTCGAATGCACGTAGACGAGGTTTTGATTGCGTTGTCTGTAAGCGCCGAGAATGACGATAATGCAAAGCGCGCACTGGAGCAGGTTCCTAATCTGAAGGGAACACAGGTTCATTCGTCGGTTATACTGTCGCAGGAGGATATGGATATATTCCGTCGACTCGGAGTTGATCTTACTTGCGAGCCTGTATACGAATCCGATAAGCTGTATCACAAATAATTAACCCCCCTCGTTTAACGAGGGGGAAAATTTTATCTTATGAACTTATTGGCTGAAGAGGAATTTGATTTTCTTTGTGAATTAGGATCAACAGCTTCTCCGATAACACCAAAGTCGGTGTATAATGTACCGTGCGTTTTTGTTTCATCTACAATATTAGAATACAAATAAGCTATTACGCCTATTATAATAGGTATCAATCCTTTGACATAAACAAATACTAAGGAAATAAATACATAAATATCGCTTATTTTGTAACCCAATCCGCTGAAGGCGTCTCTATAGCAATAATAAAGAAATGTTGTTACTGCAGCATATGAAAGAAGGATGACGCCTATAATAATGCTGAATGTTCCGTATGTGTGAGCGCCCTTGTTTTTAGGGACGCTGTCGTTCAAACTTGACTTTACAGATTTGAGAAAATCAGCTTGTGCTTGAGTGATCCATAATACAAACAGAATGGCGATTTCAATACCGACCATAGCTATAACTATGCTGAACTTCTTTTCATTCAATTCGCCGGAAGTCATTTGAAGTATACCTGGTATAATACTCAAAGAATCCGGGTTAGCGATGATAACGATAAATATTGATATAAACGTCAGAAAGAATAGAAGTCCGTAGATAACGAGTACACCCATAGTTAAAAGGTATAACATATAGATATTAGACTCTGGAGAGCTGCTGTAATCCTCATTCTTGCTCTTAATATAAATACGCAGCAAATTAAATGTAAAGAAACCGTTGGCAAGAATATTGAACAGATCAAAAGTAGTATGATAACTCCCGACGTCTACGGTAATATTAAATTTTGAAAAGGCTACATTCAAAAGTACAATTTCAAACGGACCGTTAGATGAGAACATAACGTAAATATTACAAATAATATTCAAAAACATTAGTATGATCAATAATAACATAATTGATTTGCCGCAGAAATGTTTTATCATATTAAAATTTCTTTCGTAGTTATCCCTTGGTGTAAGATATTGGCTGTTCATTAAACCACCTCATTATTGTTCTATACTTATTTTAGATTATTTCAACACAAATTACAATAGCCACACTTCAATTAAATAAAAAATATCACATTTAACAAAAAACGAAATGTAATTTTTACAATTCAATAAAATATAATACTAATCTAAGTAAAAAAAAGGCATATCCAAACAGGATATGCCCAAAATAGCTGAGGCAGAGATTACATCATGCCATTGTTATATCCCTGGTCTCCGGGATTAGGAGCGCCGTAAGGATTTCCGCCCATAGGAGGCTGCGGTGCTGCAAACGGATCGGCAGCGAAAGGATCTGCAGCAAAAGGATCCTGACCATATGGAGCCTGGGGAGCAGGGGGTGCAAATGGATCGCCCATGAAGGGATCGTTCATCATACCGCCCATATTCTGATCATACTGCTGAGGATAATCATTCTGAAGCTCCTCGGGGATGTATTCAGATTTTTTATTTGGAGACTGATTCTTTTTGTCATCATCGGTGCCGTATGTGTATGCCTGACTCTGATGGATAGCGTCATTTGATTTTCTCTGTGTTGACTTAAAGGTGTTCATAGCATTTGAGCTTGCAGGTCCGACATTTGTAGCAACATTGCCGTCTTCAACCCATGCCTTATTTTCCTTAGCCCATGCGATCCAGCCTTTTGCAAATGTTCCTCTGAGGAATACCGATACAGCAGATACTATATTGGTGACAAGAATAAGCGGACTGGCAGCCATTGCAGTAATTGATGCTGTTTCTTCGCCCAAGCCTTCAATTCCGGCTTCACCGGACTTAGTTACCAAAAATGCAATAACGATAAAAACAAGATTAATAAATCCAAGTACAATGGAGAGGTTGCCGTATGCGGATGCGCCGTAGTAGTAGACAGAAGTACCGTTACAGCTGTTTTTGCATGATTTGAGGAAAGTTGTTTGTGCATTTATATAGATAGCAAACAAAATAAGAAAAGCGAGTACAACAAGTAATACGATAAGCATTGCTATTCTGTATACATTGAGTACCTGTTCAAGTGCTTCGGTGTTTTGCAGGAGTTCACTCGAAATACCGGCATTGTTTAATTCTTCAGAGAAAGCATTAGGATTATTCTTTATAAATGTTAATATCGTTTTAGGCGCAACAACAAGAAAAAAGCCTCCAACAGCCGTTAAAAGAGCAATGAGAATAAAACCGATAAATTCAATAAGTGATATTACGTGGAGAATACCAAAGAAAAGCTTCGGATTGCCACTGCCCTTAGATGAGAAATAGATCATTGTAAGCAGAACAGCTACAACGGCAGATAAGATCAAAGGCAAACCAATACCACCGCCCGACATAAAACCGAGAACAACGTTTGCAATTGAAAGTGCCGCAATGATAAGCATGGTGAACTTTGAAAAGTACTTTTTAACAACAGAAGTACCGCGAGTATTTGAAAGACTCAACTGGCTTGGAACGCTCATATAAAATGATCCCCCTTGTAAAAATTTATAATGTTAGATAAAATATATATCTAATATAATTTTACAAGAGAAATGCAATAAAAACAATAGTTTTCGCAAAAAAAACACATAAAATTTTTTATTTCATTATTAGCAGAAATAACTATAAATCATAAGTGTAAGCCCTACAAACAAAAAACATGACGACCTATAGTCACAATGACCGGTCTTGATCTTATCCATCTGCTTGTAGCAGTCACCGGGTTATAATAATAAATACATCCGCCGGAAGGATCCCAACCGTTGATAGCGTCTGCAGCAGCTTTTCGGCTTGTGTCCGAAACAGGCTGATTGAACTGACCGTCATCAATACAGGAGAACGCACCTTTCTGATAGATCACACCTGCGAGAGTGTTAGGGAAAGACGGGTGTTCCACACGGTTGAGAACAACCGCGCCAACAGCGACCTGTCCTTCATAAGGCTCTCCTCTTGCTTCGGCAGAGATCAGCCTTGCAAGAAGATCCATTTCACCTTGAGTATAACCGTAATTGTTGTTAGACGATGTAAGTCCGAGGTATGAGAGGGTTTTTGTTCCTACAATACCGTCAGCGGTAAGACCGCAGTCCTTTTGAAACCGTATTACGGCATTTTTGGTTTGTGTTCCGTATACACCGTCAATAGGGCCGTTATAATATCCGAGAGAAGAGAGTTTCTGCTGAATCTGTACGACCTCATTACCGCTGGATCCGTATTTAGACAAAGCATTTGCGCCTGTATCACTTATAATGAAAACAGTGAAGACAGAGAGGATCAGAAGAACTGAAAGCAATATTTTTTTCTTTTGCATAAATAACACTCCTTTTTTAGAAGTATTATCAAATAAAGGATAAATATTCATTGGAACTAAAAATAAAATCAAAAATCTTTGTATAATTGTGAGTACAAGTTTTTTAAAAAATATTAAAAAAGTTCTTGACAAAGCAGATAAGAGATGATATAATAAATAAGTCGCTGAGACGAAAGCGGATACGCTTCGGAGAGGGCGACAGGACCTTGAAAATTAAACAACACGATCAATTAATGACCCGTAATTACTTTGAGAAAAGACTCAGAGG
>OMYH01000030.1:0-43172 GCA_900315255.1 uncultured Eubacteriales bacterium
ACATTTGCCGCAGGCGCTGCAGGTGTTACTCTGTTCGGGTTCACATTTGCCGCAGGCGCTGCAGGTGTTACTCTGTTCGGGTTCACATTTGCCGCAGGCTGTACCATATTCGGAGCTTCCGTTTTGGTGAGGATCGGATTTTCCGGTGCAGGTATGGGAACTGAAGGTTCTGTATTCTGAACCGAAAGCTCTTCGTCTGCTCTCTCGATCTTATAATCATATATCTTTCCTGCAGAATCCTTTACCACTTCAACCATAAAATTCTGCGGCGCTCTCTGCCTGTTTTTCCACATATTGACCTCACGCTGCTCGAGAGGCGCCATCATGCCTTCAATAACCTTGAATGTTTTTCCGGCTCTTGTATCGTTATATATCTTGAAAAACTCTGTCTCAAGCATAAGCTTATATGTATCTGATTCCGCAAAAGGAATTCGGCTTACCTTCTCGCTCTCGGCAATAGTTGTTGTTTTTGTCTGCCTTGCCGGAGAATAACCGCTGCCTCTCTGCTGCCCCTGATTCTGCCTTGACTTCGGGGGAATTCTGTTTCCTATCGGTGCAGGTGCAGTATTCTTCTGTATTCTGTTGGGATTTGCGGAAGTCGGAACATTAGCGACAGAAGGCACATTTCCGTTTTTGGAAATAGCATAGTCGCTGACAGCACCCGAAGCGTCACGAATCTCGTCTACCTTATAGGCTCTCGGATTTCTCTGACGGTTTCTCCACATATTGACCTCACGCTGCTCAACAGGAACAACAAAGCCACCTATGACCTTGAATGTTCTGCCTGCTCTCGGGTCGTTGTAGATCGGGAAAAACTCTGTTTCCACAAGCATTTTCATGCCGTCTGTAAGTTCAAATTTAACTCTGTCATTTGCGGGTGTTGCACCCTTATTGGACTCAAACATTAAGAATCACTCCTTCATAAAAATTTTACTATATTTTAGCTTGTTTTTCAATAGATTTTGCAATATTTTTGTTATAAATTTTTGATTTTTTTATATTTACAAAAAATGCTCCTGTAATTTATGCATTATTATTCTCATATTGGTACTTTACACCAAATATATAGCTTGTAATATGTTAATCATTACATCTTCTGATTTATTTTCAAATTTCGGTTGATATGTTCGTTCGGCTCTGCTATAATTTAATAAAAAAACACATTTTCCGTAAGTAACGAGGTCATATATAATGATAAGAATCAAACGCATAATCACACTGATAATTCTCCCGGCGCTGTGCTGCGCGGCACTGACTGCCTGTGAAAAAGAATCCCTCCGACCCGAGGATCAGATAATCAATTTTATTATCGAAAGCGATCCTCTCACGCTTGACCCGCAGATCGCCGACGACTATTCTTCAAAGATACTCATAGCGAATCTGTTTGAGGGTCTTGTAAAGGTTCGTTCAGACGGTACAGTTGTACCCGGTATCGCAGAAAACTGGGACATATCAGACGACGGACTTGAATACACCTTCCATCTTGCTCGGAATTCCAAGTGGAGCAGCGGAGATAAGCTCACGGCAAATGATTTTATTTTCGGGATAACACGCTCGCTCTCCCCCGAAACACGTGCCGATAATGTATCCGACCTATTTCCCATCAAGAATGCCGTCCCGTATTACAAGGGCGAGGACGTACCGCTCGGCATATATGCCCTCGACGACAACACGCTGAAAATCGAGCTTGAATACCCTACCGACGGAATTCTGTATGCTTTATCGGAAAACATCGCCATGCCCTGCAGCGAGGAGTTCTTCAACTCCACGAAGGGCAAGTACGGCAAAGACGCCGACCTGATAATAACGAACGGTCCTTTTTCTATAAGAGAGGCCTACGGCTGGGACCACGATAAATATATATACATCAGACGAAGCAATAATTACAGCGGAGGGAACAAGGCCATTCCTATGGGGGTTAATTTTACGATCACGCAGAAGCCGAAAAACCCCGTAGAAGCAATAATTAACAGCGAAACCGACTTGTGTGAAATATACGGCGGCGACCTCAGGTCTGCCGAGGCAAGCGGCCTTACCGTAACAGCGACATCTAACACTCTGTGGGGCATATGCTTCAACACGGCGATACCTGCGTTTAAAAACGAAAAGCTTCGTGTATCAATGCTCGGTACACTGAACAGAAACACCCTCCTCTCCGACTCCCCTTCGTCATATGTACGCACGACACAGCTGATAGGCAGCAGCGTAATGTTTGCAGGCACAAATTATCGTGACACAGTGGGCAGCTTTACACTGGAGAAGAAAGACGACCCCGGGTCATTGTTTGAAAAGGCGGCCGAGGAGCTTGCAGACAATAACATCGAACTCAAAAGCTCATACACTGTTATTTGTCTTGATGACGAATCTTCTTCAAAAATGGCTACTCATATGATCGAAGCATGGAATGCCGTTTGTCCCTGCTACTTCAACAAGCAGCTGCTGCCGAGAAACGAGCTTGAAGAACGCATTAACAGCGGTGATTATGAAATTGCGGTAGCCCCTCTCAACACGGCGCTCGATTCGCCCATGGAGTTTCTCTCAAGATTCACTTCGGATTCCGACAATAATTATATCAATATGGATTATCCGCCATACAACGACTTTATTTCCGAGGCGCTGAGCAAAAACGGCGCAGCCTCTCTCGAATCGCTCGCAAAGGCAGAGAGCTGTCTTGTAAGTTACGGCTATCTCTATCCGCTGTTTTACGAAAGCCGATACTTTGCGTCAAACAGCTGTCTGAGCGGAGCAAATTTTGGTGCGGACGGAATATCAATAGATTTTACCCAAGCTGTTAAATTATCGGAGGAATAAACATGAAAATGATAGATATCACTGTCGAAGCTTTCACCTCGCCGTCATATGCCGAAGACCCGCCGGCAAAATTCAAATGGCACAAAAGCATTGACAGCGGAGATGATTACAATTTATCAGTATTCAGAATGACCCCTCACACGGGCACGCATATCGACGCACCGTCACATTTCATCGAGGGAGCAGAGAATATCGACGAGATCGACCTGACAAAATGCTTCGGCAAATGTACCGTTGTGACGATACAGGGCGTTCTGACAGGAGAAGATATGGACGAGCTTCTGCCATACTGCAAAAAGCGTCTGCTGATACACGGCGAAGGTGAAGCCGTTTTGGAGCTGAGCGCAGCGAGGGTTCTTGCAGAGCATGGTATCAAGCTGATAGGAACGGACGCTATCTCGATCTCTTTCTACAAGCAGGAGGCCGAGGTTCACAGGGAGCTTTTGTCAAACGGAATAGTGATCCTCGAAAATCTCAATCTTGACGATGTTCCCGACGGTGACTATATGCTCAGCGCTCTGCCCATAAAATTAGGCGGTCTGGAGGCAGCGCCGACAAGGGCTGTACTTTTTAAAAGCTGACAATAAAAGTATAAAAATTCAATACATATAAAAAGGGATTCCCCCCGAAGCTCCTCGGCTTCGGGGGGTGTGGCATTATGTGTGCATATTAAAAGGAATGATCTTCTTTACGTTTGCGAGATGCAAACACAACGACTGCCATAGCTGCAAACATTACAAATGCATATGCTGCAATGTTTCTGCTGTCGCCTGTCGTTACAACTCCTGCCGGCTTTCCTGTCTGCTGTGTTGCTGCAGAGTACGTTACCGGAGTCGTAGTTGTAGTAGTTGTTGTAGTTTTTGAACCTGTATCTGTGTCACTTGATTTTTTGCTTGTGTCCGTACTTGTATTTTCCTTATCCTTTTCAGTGTCACCGCCGCCTACCTTATCGGTTTCTGTGTCAGTTGACGTAGATGTATCGATGTTATCTGTTGAAGTATCTTCTGTTGAAGTGTCTTCTGTTGAAGTGTCTTCTGTTGAAGTATCCTCTGTTGAAGTGTCTTCTGTTGAAGTGTCTTCTGTTGAGGTGTCCTCTGTTGAAGTATCCTCTGTTGAAGTATCCTCTGTTGAGGTGTCCTCTGTTGAAGTATCCTCAGTTGAAGTATCTTCTGTTGAAGTATCTTCTGTTGAAGTGTCCTCAGTTGAAGTATCTTCTGTTGAAGTATCCTCAGTTGAGGTGTCCTCTGTTGAAGTATCCTCTGTTGAGGTGTCTTCTGTTGAAGTGTCTTCTGTTGAAGTGTCTTCTGTTGAAGTGTCTTCTGTTGAAGTGTCTTCTGTTGAAGTGTCTTCTGTTGAAGTGTCTTCTGTTGAAGTGTCTTCAGTTGAAGTATCCTCTGTTGAAGTGTCTTCAGTTGAAGTGTCAGTTGCGCTGTCTGTATCAGTTACCGGTACTTCTTCACTGTCTGTAGTGCTGTCGGAATCGCTTTCCGAGTCGCTGTCCTCATCTGTTTGTGAGTCGGAGTCGGTCGCAGAATCCGTGTCTGAAGCTGTATCGGTATCGGAATTTGTATCTGTATTGCTATCGCTATCGCTATCTGTGTCACTTTCGGTATCGTTGTCGGTTTCCGCAACAACCGGCACGTCCTTTGTGTCACTGTCCTTCGGACCCTCTGCAGCTTCTGCTGTCAGTGTGCAGGGGTAAAGATCATCATTGACGTTATCTTCGTCAATCACTGTTTCGTACTTGAATGTAACGCTCTCGCCCGGCTCAAGTCTGGGTATAATGAATGCGTTGTCATCGGTTTCTTTGAAGTCATCACCGTCTGCAAAGATAAACTTACCGTCAAGCGTTTCTCTTACAACAATATTTGTCAACGGATAATCGCCTGTGTTTGTAATAGTTCCTGTCCATGTAACGGTGTCGCCGATATGGTAATCGTGGCGGTCAACTTCTTTTGTGACCTTGATCGCAGGATGAATTATTTTTACCGCAGCTTCGTCTTCATCGGTTACCTGCTGGCGTGTTGCAACGTCAGCGGTATTCACAAGCTCGTCGCCCTCTGCAATGCTTGCAGGAACTCTGTAGGTGAAGGTGTAACTCTCGCCCGGCTCAAGGTCGGGGATCCTTGCGGAGTTTCCGTCAAGAACTGTGAGTCCGTCCTGCTCGTCATATGTGCCCGGCTTATCCTGTGTTACAATAATATCGGTGAGCTTCACCTTGCCTGTGTTGGTGACAGTTTCGGTATAAACTATAGTCTCATCTTCTCTGTATGCAGGCTTATCGGGTGTCATTACGATTTTAACCTTCGGAGTGGGGATGTAAATGTCGATCACACTCTCATCGCTGTCGCCGATCACGTTAGTGGCTACAACAACAGCCGTGTAGTGCTTGTCTTTTTCAATCAGATCCTCGGGCAGGCTGATCTTCACGTCGTCTGTGTCAGGATCACGCTCGGGGTTAGCCGAGTAGATCTCATTGCCGTCTTCGTCATAGATCTTTATTGTGTAGTCTGTGACATAGACAACATCGTCTGTGCGTGAGGTTTCTGTTTTGCCCGGCTCGTCAGATGTTTCAACACCCAAGCCCTCGTCAACAGGCTTTGTCCATGTAATGCTCGAGTCGCCTTCATTGTAGGTGAGGTCAACCACAGGGTCGGGACGCGAAGCAAACACAACCTCGCCCCATTTGTATTCGGTGTGGCGGACATTGGCAAAATATTGGGTGTATGGGGATTCGGTATAATCAAACATATTATCGGAATAAGAAATCGGGTATTGATACTTATATTCATTTCCTGATGAAGAATAGTAATTTCTGACATACTCTCCGTTCAGATAATAAATATTGCGTAACGGATGACGTATATTAGAATAATACAGGTCCATGTCCTTCTCCGAATTATCAACGTACATACCATCGGTATATGAAGTATAGCCTCCCAAGGTTTCACAATTGGACGACGACGGCGTTGCAAGCATTATCTGATTAACTACATTGTATGTAACGCCCTTTTCAATTCCGTCGAGCTTGGAAACATCCACACTGATCTCATTGTTGTCAAAGGTATCTTCAATAATCGGAGAGCTGCTTCTGACAGCGTCCGGGACAAGTTGACCGCCAATAGCGGTTTTATAGCTCGTTGTCTGTGGGAATCCTCCCTCGTTATTAAATATTGGAATAACCGATTTAGCCTGCTCCGCAGCATCATTTATTCCCAAATACTCCTTGATGCTATAAGTTGTTTCTGACTCCAAGACCGGTTTATATGTATATCTATTGTTAACGGTTTTTCCATATTTACTTCCACTCGTTTGCACTGCGTCAACCAATTCCTGATATGCATCATAGTCTTCTTCTGCCGGTCCATGTTTTTTAGTTTCACTGTCATTAAAAGTTGTAAATCGTATACTGGAGATATAATATACTGTGTCGCTATATTCTTCGTTAACAAGATTTATAAACTCATCAAGAGTCCCTGTAAATGATCTGGAGTAGCTATTTCCATTGCTAACATAGTAAAAGAACCAAAGAACCCTCGACTCCTTCATCCAACGCTTTAAATAATCCGAACAGTCATCTCCGTTCAAATAATCAATCAGGTTATTTGTAGTTTCGTTTAAGTATATTCTGTTGATACTAGTATCAATGTTTCCATTACTAGTATCAATGGAAACATAAAATTCGTTATTATAACCAGACCTCCTATTTACTGTCGTGCCATCTAACCTCTCTTGATAGCTCCACGCAAAAACTACATTTCCGTTATCAATCAAGTCTGCTCCAAATTTTGAAAAAGTATACGAATTCACTTTATAGTAATTGCCTTGATACTCAATGGCAGAGGCATTTTGTATGTTTTTTGCGATGACTTGCCAGTCTTCTTCGCTTGAATAATCAACATTATCATACCAAGGCAGATTACTGCTATAGTACACTCTGCCTTTGTCTGCCAGATGATCAGAGACTGCGTCGACTGACGAATCAAGGAAATCAAAGCTGTCTTCAGTGTTATATACAACGTTATCTCCTATTCTCGTCTGCACGAGCGTTGCTCTGTCTGTCATGTTGTCCATAGGCAGAACAAGCTTATCCTTGCTCTCGATGTCAACATAGTATTTGTTCGTCGTCTCTTCATTGACTGACTGTGATGAGAAGATCGCATTCTCAAGCTCATAGAAGCTCTCGTTGTCAATAGTCGTACTGTGAGCCAGTCTCAAAAGCATTGTTCTTGCCGTGTGATCGCCAGCCAACAACTGAGTATTGTCGATATTCTCATACAAAGTTCTTTCGATAGGAATTATCTGTTCGGTATTATCTTTGTGATAATGGATTCTCAACTCCAGCCTTGGGTTATTCATATCAAGAAGACCTGTACCGTCATGCGAGAAAAGCGAAGCCGGGAGATATTCGTCTTCATCGTCATAGGAGAGAATCAGCAAGTCAAAATCTTCAGCGTATTCCCTTGTTAGTTTGACAGTATAATCTGTTTGATAATCATTGTTAAAAACCAAGTAACAGTCATAACCATATAGGTTGAGACCTGAGGTGGTAAAGGCCTTTGCAAGATCATGAGCAGTTCCTTTTGTTTTGGAATTATCCAACCTGAGAACAATGTCAATGCTATTACGAGGTAAGTTCTGCATATATTCTTGGTAAATCCCAGAATTCATAGTAATTCCGTTCTCAGTCATCCACTGCTTCGTGAAGAATTCCCTGTCAAAGCAGCGTGCTATCGGCTCGCTAATCACCTCCGGGAAATCATCTTCATCGGCATTCGCCGAGAGAGTCAACACTCCCGACATCATGCTCAGCGCCATCATTACCACAAGGGCGAGCGCTAAGGCGCTTTTAATATACGACCCCTTTTTCTTCATGCTTAACGCGTCCTTTCTAATAATAAAATATAATGGCTTGCAAAAACATTCGAATGTTTATATTTATTTTATCATAAATTAATCACGAATACAACAAATTATCCAAAAAAATACGCAAAATCAAAAATATTGTTAGCTATTCATATAAAAATCTGAACGTTCTCTGATGTCGGTGTATGTTTATTGCTATAAAAGAATTAATTTTATGTTCGTTTTGTGAATTATGCTGACAACCAAAAGAAGCAGTCCGACGATTCCGCAAAAACTAAAAACAGCCTGCGACCATATGCCGAAGGCTGTTTTGTTCTCAATTAATCACATTATAATATACATCAACGCAAGCATAAGAGATGTGTTCGCCTTCTCCTCGCTCAGCAAAGCAAGCAGCAGAATAATGAGCGTCCTCTCTTTGTCGCTGAGCAGCACGTCAAGGAAGCTATCCTCACGCTCGGCTGTTTCTTCATCCGGCTGCGGAGAGGGTTCCGGGGCGGAGTTTTCCTCATTAACGCCGCTGCTTTGAGGAGAATTCTCCTGCGCGCCGTTATTCCCCGTATTCCCCGACGTCCGCCTCCTCATGTTGCCGTTGTAGCCGTTCGGGAATCCCGATGCGGGGTGCGGCGACCGCCTGCTGTACATCTCCCTCGCCCGCTCGATCGCCTCCTGCTGCCGCCTGTTGTCTATCTCACTCATACTCTCCACCTCAGAACAGACCGTTGAGCAGTCCCTGCTGCTTGATGAGCGGCACAAGATTGATTATCCTGATCAGCTTGATTGCCTCGTCGAGCTTCTTTTGCCTTTGCTCCGATAAAAACGGCTTTATCGCATAGAGCAGACGTGTTGTGTCGTCCTCCTGCTTCATCCTGTTCAACAGCGGCATCAGCTTCATGACCGTCTGCATACCGTCTGCCCCGAGCATATCGAAGGGCGATTGCTGCGTCTGCGGAAGCGACGGCTTCGTATTCTCCGCGCCGCCCTGACCGAGCAGACCGCTCAAGCCTTGGATCTGCTTCATCATCTCGGGGTCGCTCAGAATATTGTTTATCTGCGACGCTATATCACTCATTCTTCTTTAGTCCCTTTAAAAGCTCCATCGCCTGCGGAGATGAGAGCAGCTTTTTTATTGCGTTTTCGTCTGCAAGCACCTTTTTCACCTTCGCCGCCTGGTCGGGCGTGAGGAAGTCCTCCACCCTGCCGTTTTGAATTTTGTCAGGAGTAGTGTTCAGACAGCTACTCGCTTTCTTCATCAGTTCGTTCATATTGTTATTATTCATAATAGCTCCCCCGTATGATTACTTTAGTATCATTATATGCGTGTGCCGTATAAAAAAGCACAAAAAATCAGCGATACCCCACTTTCGCAGGATACCGCCCTTTATTACTATTACACGATTTATTTAATTATTTATTATCTTAGCTCCTCTGTCTGCCGCAGCACTGGCAGTAATCAGCCGTGTTCGTTGTGCCGCAGTTCGGGCATACCCACTGGCAGCCGCCCATGCCGAAGCCCTGCTGTGAGAAACCGTTATTCTGATTATAACCCATATTATTCTGCTGCTGATTCATTCCGCCGAGTCCAAATGCACCCATAGCTGCACCTACAACTCCGCCTAAACCGCCTGTACCATTCATGGTATTCATGCCGTTCATGTTGTTCATGCCGTTCATGTTGTTCATGCCGTTCATGCCATTCATGCTGTTCATGCCGTTCATATTGTTCATGCCGTTCATGCCGTTCATGTTGTTCATGCCGTTCATGCCATTCATGTTGTTCATGCCGTTCATGCCGTTCATGCTGTTCATGTTGTTCATGCCGTTCATGTTGTTCATACCGTTCATGGTATTCATGCCGTTATTGTTCATGCCGCCCATAACTGCGCCGACAACACCGCCGAGACCGCCCATACCCGAACCGGGCATTGCGCCGCCCTTGAGATATGTCACGATCTGAGCTGCCATCTGTTCGCACTGCATATACTCTGCAGAATTGCGGCTCTTCGGACGATGTGTCGAATCTGTAAGATCGAACTTTATCTCATTGAAATAGGGGTTGTTGACAGTGATCGTCATTTCAAACTCGTATGTATAATCATATCTCGGAGGATTGTATGACTTTCTGTTGCCCTGAGCATCTTTGGTGTACTCCTCTGTCTTATGCTCCTTAACATTCGGAACTACGCTGAGCACCTGCGAGAAGTCGATAATATCGGCATTCTCCGACTTGTAATCGCTCTTCTTGGATACGATGAACTTCCTCTTCGTTTCGTCAATATACACCTTTGTGTAGTTTCCAATAACCTTTGTGGGTGAGAAGTAATTGAGAGCCTGCCTGTTCTGCTCTCTGTACATGATCTGCTGCTGGATCTGCTGAAGTGTGCTTTTCTTTCCGCCGTGGAAAAACGGAGACAGCTTGCCTGCGCAGGTGTGGCAGTAGTTTCCGTCAAGAGCCTTATTGTCAATGATAAGTCCCATTGAGCCTCCGCAGATATCGCAGAATTTTTTATTAAAAAGTGCCATAGTGTTTCTCCTCTCGTGAGCATTACTCATATTGATTGATTTGTCCTGCAAATCTGACAATTTCATTATATCACTATCTATTGGCAATTTCAATAGATAACCGCAAATTACACAAAAAATTGCATTACCATTATTTAACAAGCGTAACCTTTACCGAAACGGGGTTATGAGCAGCTGACGCAAAGCTCGTATCTATTGTTTTTATTTCGGAAACCAACGTATTGGGCGAGGTGATCAGCCCGTCAATATAATAAGTCTGAACATTCTTCTCGTTATCCTCATACTTTTTGTCACAGCGTCTTGCAGACGGAACAGAGTCATCTGTACAATATTTCCAGCCGCCCGTCAGAACGCTCATCGGCAGCTGTTCGGGACAGGACCCGTTCTCCTTCGTTTCCGGGTACAGCTTTGCGTTTACAGACGGCAGCATTGCATTGAAATTGCCGCCTGCAATAACATAGTTGCCCTTGGCAAACTCAAGCTGCATGAAATTCGCAAGCTCCTTATACTGATCGAGATTCATCTCGCTGTCGGTAAGATGTACATTGACAAGCACAAGCTGCTTCGTACTTTCTTCAAGCTCGATCCTCTCTACAAGCATACACTCCTTCATACTCATTGTGCCTGCCGGCCACTGATCGTTATCATGGAGGGAAATTCTCTCTGCGTTATCGACATAATGCAGCTTCGACAAGGTCTGGATTCCTGCGTCGACCTCACCCAATGAACCCTGCACAACGTAACTGCAAAGATGATCGCTTGCGAATGCGCTGTTGAATACCTTCATTTCGGTAACAAGCATTTCGCTCTCATCGCAGTAATAGCTTCTTGCGCTGTTACGATCCACCTCCTGAAGGAATACAATATCGGGATTGACACTCTTTATCTCATCGGCGATATACGAGATATTATCCTCCACTGTTGTTTTGTCGAGTGCTTTGGCGGAGCTGCCGCCCTCGAGGACGCAGTCATAGCCGCTGTCATGAATACCATATCCAACAGAATAAGTCACAGCCGTAACGGTATCTCCCGCATAAATACGCTTGGTCTTTGACCCGTTCACCGCAATAGCTTCAGTTTCTTCGGGAACGTATTCGTTCACTGTAAGGAACGTAAAACCGCCTGCCGCAGCAAGCAGCGCCGCAATTACCGTTCCGAAAAATATCCCTTTTATCACAGTCCGCTTTTTCATAATCACTTTCCTCTCGATGTAAAAGCCGTACGGCTTTATGATACAAACCTCAACAAGCCCTTTTCAGAGCGATCTATTATATTATTTTACTACAAACCCATAGTTTTCCGCAATAGGTTAGCAGAATTATTTACAGATATTGCAAAGCTATCCATGCAGCAGCCGCCGCAACCGTCAATGCTCCGAAAATCGCCGCAGCGATAACAAAGACGTTATGCTTTTTCTTTTTCCCGAGCTGCTCGAGCGGATCATACTGTTCGGGAGCAAATACTACGGTGTGCGTTATGACAGGCTCGGGCATTTGTGCGTGAGAATCGGGGGTTATTTCTATATTCCTGATAAGCTCGCCTTCAAACATCTTCTCCACCTGATCGGGTTCATCGGGCAGTACCGCAATATATTTGTCAATGCTTCGTATAAGGTATCCGTCCTTTCCGCCGTCGGGATTCAGCACACGCTTATTGAAGGTTATTTCCATTTCGGTATCGTTTACATAATCCGACAGCACATTCATCACGTTCCTGTCTTTTCCCGAGGACAGACCGCCTATTACTATGATAAAATCAGACTTCTTCAATGCCTGCCCGAGCTTTTCACGAAAATCGTCCTTTGAAACCGCCGCAACAGCTTTGCCGAGCTTCAGATCTTTAACACCCGCCAGCTTTTTGGTTAGTGTACGCTGAATATATCCTGTTTTGTACGCTATATAGTAGATTACGCTGCAAATCATCATCTGCACCTCTCTTTTACTGAAGACTTAATACTGAAGACTGAAGACTTAAAACTGAAAAATCCGAGCTTTAAGCTTTGAACCGATACCGGACTTATGTCAATGCGGAATGCTTAATTCGGAATTGGAATTATAAATCGAAGTCTGTAATGACAGAACACAGCGTGATTACGAACAATAATTGCACATTGCACATTCAGATCGTGCAAAAAGTCCATATGAGTACCCCTCCGCCTATCGGCACCTCCCCTTTCAGGAGAGGCTTGGTTTCATTAAAACTCCGATGGTCGCCCCTGAAAGGGGAGATGTCGGCTAAGCCGACAGAGGGGTATCTGCGAAGCAGCTTAAATGTTTGCATTCAGATATATTCAAACTTTTTTGCACAATCTCCATTACGCATTCCTAATTAAATTAAATCAACTCCACACTCCACACTTTATATAGTTCCTCACCATTTTTCAGTTTTAAGTCTTAAGTCTTAAGTTTTCAGTTTTCAGTTATAAAAAAGGGGGAACGCACTATGTACGCTCGCCCTTTGTTTTTTATTCAACTAATCCTGTGTTATCTCTCCGCTGCCCTGATCTTCGGGGGGATTCTCTTCATTTGGCGTTCCCGGGTCGGGCTCGTACCAAGACGCAGGATCTTCGCTGCTTGAAGGCTCGGGTTCATAGGAAGGTATTTCTTCACTGCTCGGTTCAGGCTCATAAGAAGGTGTCTCTTCGCTGCTCGGCTCTTCGTAGGGCTGCTCCTCGTGAGATTCCTCTTCATGCTGTTCTTCCTCGTTGTTCTCTTCTTCGTTGTTTTCTTCCTCTTCCTGATTCTCTTCTTCCTCTTCTTCCTGCTCCTCTTCGCTGTCGGTATCCTCCTCGGTGTCGGAATCCTTCACCTTTCTGAAGTCAACTCCGTCGAGCTTGTAGTCGCCGTCATACCAGGGAGTTTCATTCGCCTTGCAGGCTGTCACAAAGCTCGTGAGTTCCTTCCTCACTCCGCCGTTTCTTGCATAGTAGCACGGCGGCCATACGGGATCGGGGTTCATGGAGGCTTTTGAAATGTCTACCTTCGACTCTTCTCCCTTGCGCACACGTCTTGCAACGATGACCGTTCTGAATTCCTGGAACTCATACGAACAGGTCGAAAGCGTCAGAAGCTGGTCGTTCTCGTTTACGGTAACTCCCGTGTCGATAAGCGATCTTTCCATCGTATTGTATACAAAATCCATGAAGTCCTCTTCGGTATCGAACGTACCTCTGAGATAATTGAAGAACTCGCCGTGGACTCCGAGCGTATTTGTCTTGTAGATCGAAATTATCTTCCAGTCTGCGTCATACTCAGGAGTATCAAACTGTATAATAGGAGAATTTGCATAAAAATTAAAGTTAGCATAGCTGAGTAGTTGATGGAATACCATTCCGTTATCCATATTATGGCCGTGAATGATTATATTCTTTGAATCTATACTGTCTGTGCAGCGATAATCTATGAACGGCGAACCGTAGTTTGAATGCGCTCCGGTGTAATCTCTCCAGAGATAATACTGTGCCGCTGCGTTGTCGCCCTTATGCTCAAGTACGGGATAGTCAATATACGTCGTATTCGGAATATAAAGCCAACCCATGATCTCGGGGTTTATCGCCCTGAGCTTCTCAAATCTGTTTGCTTTCTTTGCGGCAGCGTCTGTGTCTGTGTCGTTGGGATCTACATTGTGGATTATATCCCTTAACAGATCGTTCTTCTGCTGCTCCTGCGCAGGCTCTACAAAAAGCAGCTTGCTGAGGATCACCGCAGTAACTGCAAATGTGATGGTCGCTGCGATCAGAATAACCTTTCGTACCACCTCAAGCGGTTTGTCGCCCGGCATGGGAATAATGTTTGCAAGGAAACCCTTCTTCTTCGATTTATAATTATTCTGAGCGATAGAATAATAATCGAAATGATCTGTTATCTTTCCTCCGACAAGATTACCCGTTGTGATACCTCTTGCCGATGTGGCCTTCTTTGCTCCCGCAATGATCATATCGGCAGTAGACACCTTTGTCAGCGACTCCTTAGGCAGCGCTACGACCATCTTGTCGGCATAGAGCATAAAGCAGCCCTCATAGCCCTTTCCGAGATCGCCTGTCGACCAGATCTCATTAACAACACGGGAGGTCTGCTCGGGTTCGTTTTTCGACTTTTTCTTTTTTGATTTCTTCTTGGCAGCCTTCTTCGATGACTTTGCGTCACGGTCATATTCCGTTGCAAGATCGTCAAGGCCGCCCTTATCCTTATATTCGGACACATCTGCCTGCTCGTCATCGGAGTCTGTCTGCTCGGTGTGCTTGGGACACAGCTTCTTGAAGAGCTTGATCGTGTCGCACTGTGCGGTACCGTCAAGCGCATTTGCTATTATAATAAGCTGGATACCCTCATCTGTCGCATAGCTTTGTCTGAGAGCCTCCAGCAGCTTGATCTTATCTGCTTCGAGGTCTGTTTTGTACAGAATTTCTATATCGGCGTCTCTTAGCTGATTAGTAACCGAATTCATCTTCTTATCCAGCGTTTTAGGATTGAAAGACTTGTCTAATACAGAGTATATTTCCGCTTTCAATTCAGATTAACCTCCTGTCTTATATGAAGCCTACTTCACCTTCGGCACAAGTATAGCTATACTATTTTTACTCTATATAATATATTAATGAATAAGACCGAAAAATTCAATAGATAAATTTAATAGAGTTATAAAAAGAAAACAACAAAAATCTATTGAATACAATTAATTGTAAACTACTTATGAAAATTACTCTCCGATTTTGGTAACTTTTACGTTCTCAACAGCCTCATTTATCATCTCTTCCCAGTCAACGGCAGCCTCGGCTTTCCTGACAAGATCAAGCTTAGGCCGTGTTCTCGGGTGTTTCGGAGTGAATACCGTACAGCAATCCTCATACGGCAGACAAGATGTTTCAAATGTGTTTATCTTATGCGCTATCGCAATTATCTCTTTTTTGTCCATGCCGATAAGCGGTCTGAACACAGGCATTGCCGCCACCTCATCTGTGCAGGCAAGCGCGCCTATCGTCTGACTTGCGACCTGACCCAGACTCTCGCCAGTTATCAGCGCCTGACAGCCGTTCTGCTCTGCGATACGGTTCGAGATATTCATCATGAGTCTTCTCATAATGATCGTGAAAAGCTCTTCGGGGCAGTTTTTCTGTATTTCCTCCTGTATCCTCGTGAAAGGTACTGTATACATGATCATTCTTCCCGAATAATCCGACACATACTCAAGCAGAGTTTTCACCTTCTCCTCTGCGCGGTCGCTTGTGTACGGCGGACTTGCAAAATGGATAGCGGTGAGCTCCACTCCCCTCTTTGCGATCATATATGCCGCAACCGGACTGTCAATGCCTCCGCTGATAAGTATAGCCGCCTTGCCGCCCGAGCCGACAGGCAGTCCGCCTGCTCCCTCAACGACGTTTGCATGGATATATGCGGCGAAATCTCTGACTTCGACCGTAACGGTATAGTCAGGGTTGTGAACATCTACCGTGATATTCGGGAACGTATCCGCAAGATAGCTGCCTACTTCCTTTGATATCTCGGGCGAGCCGTAGGGGAATTTCTTATCCGAACGTTTCGACTCCACCTTAAACGATACGTTATCCTCAAATATATCGGCAAGATACTCCGCTGCGCACCTCTTGATCTCGTCAAGATCCTTGGGTGCGATACACGCTCTCGAATATGCGACAATGCCGAACACCTTTCCGACAGCCTCGGCGGTATCGTCCATATCTATATCGTCATCAAGCGGGGTTATTCTGATGGTAGACTGCGATGAAACCACCTCGAAGCGTCCCAGCTTGTGTATTTTTCTCTTTATGTTTTTGATGAGCATATCCTCAAAGACCTTCCTGTTCAGACCCTTGAGCGCCGTTTCTCCAACCTTGGCAAGAATTATCTCTTTCATGTTTCTTCTCTTTTCTGTATTAATAATTTTATTTTGAATGAACCAATTTATCCATACCCTCCTGCAGGCACGCTGCAAGAGTATCTACATCGCTCTTCTCCGAATACTTTGAAAAGCTTATTCTCAAAGCCGAATCTATCCTGGACGGGTCAAGTCCCATAGCGGTAAGCACATGGCTTTTTTTCCCCTTTGCGCACGCAGATCCGCTCGAAACATAGATCTCACGGCTTTCCAGGAAATGCATCATGGTTTCGCTTCTTACACCGACCGCCGAGATGTTGAGTATATACGGAAGTGCGTCCGAGGGAGAATTAATCTCCACACCTTCTATTGCGGCAAGCTTCTCCTCGGCATAACTATGAAGCTCTTTTATCCTGTTCATATTCTCCGACATACTTCCTATGTTCTGGACAGCTGCGCCGAATCCGCATATCAGCGGCACTGCTTCCGTTCCCGGACGGAGCTTCCTTTGCTGCTCTCCGCCGTACAGAAGAGGTCTTATAAACGTACCCTTCCTGACATACAATGCGCCTGTTCCCTTCGGACCGTGTATTTTGTGAGCAGATACCGTCACAAGGTCTGCGCCGATCTTTGACGGTCTGACGGGTATCTTTCCGAACGCCTGCACTGCGTCACAGTGGAAAAGCGCAGGAGCATTATTTTTTTTGATTATCTTAGCTATCTTATCAACAGGCAGCCTTACTCCCGTTTCGTTGTTCACCATCATGACGGACACAAGTATGGTGTTTTCGTCTATGGCATCGCTGAGCTGTTCTTCGGAAATATTGCCGCCTTGCGGCTCAAGGAACACAACGTCGAATCCCCGTCTTTGAAGTTCCATGCAGCTTTCATATACGGACGAATGCTCAATAGCCGTGGTGACTATCCTGCTGCCCGTCTTTTGCCTCGCCAACGCAGCTCCGAAAACCGCCGTATTGTTAGCCTCCGTACCGCCGCTCGTAAAAATGATCTCGTCGGCTTCCGCTCCGAGGAGCTTTGCGACAGCCTTCCTCGCATGGGTCACTTCTTTTTCCGCTTCAAACCCGGGTCTGTGCAAAGACGAGGGGTTGCCGTATATATTTTCCAGCGCATACATTATTTTATCGGCAGCCTCTTTGCAGGGCTTCGTCGTTGCACTGTTGTCAAGATATATCTCCATTGTCAGACCTCCGTTCTTTGCAGACTAATGCTTATTATACAACAAATTTGTTACAAAATAAAGACGTATTTCGACAATATAATTAAATTTACAATTTGTTTCAAATAAAGGTTCAATTTGTTAATTGTCTTGTAGGTTTTTGCATGTTTAAGGAGACACTAATTAAATCGAGTGCCGAAGTTGCGCCGTCAGATTTTTAGGCAAATTGTGCGAAAAATCCGCAGGAATACTGACGTATTTCAAGGATTTTGAGTGCAATTCAAATTTGGTGCTCAGTCCGAAGGACGTGATTTAATCAGTGGTTCCTTAAAGCTTATTTGTGAATAAATCTACCATATCAGTTAATAATACTAACAAACATATGAAAGGATGTTTCTATGAAAATATCTCAAAAAGAATACCAAAAGCTTGCAGACGAGAAATCACCTAACAGCAAGCTGCTGCAAAACTGCCTGTGGGCGTTTGTTTCAGGCGGAGTCATATGTGCGATCGGTCAGGGATTTTTTAATCTCTACACCTATCTCGGCGCAGTCGAGAGCAGCGCCCGTGCATGGACATCGATCACACTTATATTCATCGGCGTACTTCTCACTGCGCTGAAGGTCTATGACTCCATCGCAAAGCACGCAGGCGCAGGAACTCTTGTCCCGATAACGGGCTTTGCAAACTCCGTTGCCTCTCCTGCTATCGAATTCAAATCAGAGGGCTTTATCCTCGGACTCGGGGCGAAGATGTTCGTGATAGCAGGCCCTGTCATAGTTTACGGCACACTCGCAGGAGTTTTTTATGGAATAATACTTGCCGCTTTCGGGTAAAACAAAAACCGACACCGCCTGAACAGTGTCGGTTTTTTCATTATTTAGTCTATCTCAACAACTACCTTAGTGTTTGCTCTGATAGCTGCGGCTCTTGCAACGGTGCGGATAGCCTTTGCTATTCTGCCCTGCTTACCGATGATCCTGCCCATATCATCTTCGGCAACATGGATATGGTATACAACTGTACCGTCTTCGCTCGGCTCATCTGCCGTAACATTCACTGCGCTCGGATCTTCAACAAGTCCCTTAGCGATAGTAACAAGCAGTTCTTCCATTCTCATTGCTCCTTTCAATTAAAATCAGCTATAATAAACGCCGGTGGGTGGTCAAAATCCCCCACCGACGTATGCAGGAGCTAACGCTCCACGACGTTTGTTGACGTTTTCGCTCTCTCCAATCAAGTAAGCTTGCTGGAGCTTAGCTCCTTGTTTAATAATAACGACTGCACACCGGGAAAAGGTGTACAGTCATCAAGGCATTCATTAAAGAACATTTGCCTTCTTAAGCAGTGCCTTTACTGTATCAGTCGGCTGAGCACCGTCAGCAAGCCACTTCTTAGCCTTGTCAGCGTCAACCTTGAGCTGTACAGGCTCGGAGATAGGATTGTAATAACCGATCTCTTCTATGAAACGACCATCTCTCGGATATCTGCTGTCAGCAACAACGATACGATAGAAGGGAGCCTTCTTTGCGCCCATACGACGAAGTCTGATCTTTACCATTTCTTTTCACCTCCACCACAAAGGGTTATATATTTCTCCCGAAGCTCGGGTTGAAATCGTTAGTTAAAATCCCATGCCGCCCATGCCGCCGAATCCGCCCATAGGTCCTCCGCCGAGACCGGGGAGCTTCTTGTATTTCTTCTTGCCT
The DNA here is from genome assembly GCA_900315255.1 of uncultured Eubacteriales bacterium. Classification (GTDB taxonomy): domain Bacteria; phylum Bacillota; class Clostridia; order Oscillospirales; family Acutalibacteraceae; genus RUG592. The sequence goes on from OMYH01000030.1 coordinate 18,919, forward strand.
TTTTTGTTTGTTACCTTTTTGATCATCTTCTGCATCTGCTCAAGCTGCTTGATCAGACGGTTGACGTCTTCCACCTTCATGCCCGAGCCTGCGGCGATCCTTCTCTTTCTTGACGGGTTGATGACCGACGGCTTTGTTCTCTCTTCGGGAGTCATAGACAAGATAATTGCCTCTATCCTGTCGATCTGTCTGTCGTCTATCTCAACGTCCTGAAGCTGCTTTTCCATACCGGGAAGCTTTGAAAGTATGCCCTTGAGCGGTCCCATCTTCTTGATCTGTCCAAACTGCTCGAGCAGATCGTTGAAGTCCATCTGGCTCTTTGTGAGTTTCTCCGCCATCTCCTCGGCTTTTTTTCTGTCAAGCTTTTCTTCGGCTTCTTCGATAAGCGTGAGCATATCGCCCATACCGAGTATTCTTGACGCCATTCTGTCGGGGTGGAATATCTCCAGATCATCGAGCTTCTCGCCCGTACCTGCGTATTTGATAGGCTTGCCGGTAACCGATTTGACACTCAGCGCAGCGCCGCCTCTTGTGTCGCCGTCGAGCTTCGTCAGAACTACGCCCGTGATATCAAGCAGATCGTTGAACGACTTTGCAACATTCACGGCGTCCTGACCTGTCATCGAATCGACAACAAGCAGGATCTCCTGCGGCTCAACCGCTTTTTTGATCCTTTCAAGCTCGCCCATCAGCGCCTCATCTATATGCAGACGTCCTGCGGTGTCGAGAATAACAACATCATTGCCGTAGTCACGCGCATGCTTTATCGCCTGCTGCGCAGTCTTGACAGGGTCCTGCGTCCCCTGCTCGAATATCGGAACTCCCGCCTGCGAAGCCACTACTCTCAGCTGCTCGATAGCGGCAGGCCTGTAAATATCACAACCTACAACAAGCGGTCTGTGGTTCTGTTTTTTTAGCATTTTTGCAAGCTTTCCCGTATGCGTCGTTTTACCCGAACCCTGAAGTCCGCACATCATAATAACACACGGCGGCTTGCTCGGAAAGTTGAGCCTTACCTCTTCGCCGCCCATAAGCTGCGTCAGCTCTTCGTTCACTATTTTGATCACCATCTGTGCGGGAGTCAGACTCTCCATTACGTCGGCGCCCACTGCACGCTCGGTCACTCTGCCCGTAAACTCCTTGGCGACCTTATAGTTTACATCGGCCTCCAGCAAAGCCATGCGAACCTCACGCATAGCCTCCTTAACGTCGTTCTCTGTCAGTTTGCCTTTATTTTTAAGCTTTTTAAAAGCGTTGCTCAGCTTCTCGGAAAGTCCCTCAAATGCCACTGCATTCACTCCTTATTGTCAGAATTTATTCTTTAATTCCTCGGCGGTCTGTATTATCTTGTTTATACTCTTTATCGACTCTTCAACACCCTCCGTCTGCGTCATATCCTCACACGCAGACACAGCCAGCCGCTTAATTTTATCTATATCCTCCGTGATCTCATCAAACCTTGCCGCAAGTCCAAGCTTTTGCTCCATCTGCAGAAGCGATGTTTCACATCTTTTCACACAATCTCTCACGCCCTGGCGGCTTATGCCTATCTGCTCGGCGATCTCGCCCAATGAACAATCATCGTTATAGTACAGTTCAAACACAAGCTGCTGCTTTTCGGAAAGTATCTCACCATAGAAATCATACAGATAAGCGATCCTCATATTCTTTTCCATAGGTTCACCGTCCCGCAAGTTTATCAGGTGCTGTAAAGCTGTTTACTTTACAGATGATATTATACACTTCTCCCGCCCTTTTGTCAATAGGCGGTCCTGTAATTTTTTTGTGCAAATATCAGTAACCCGATGAACCTGTTTTGTGAATTTTGTACTGTTATAGGTAAAAATGACGAAAAAGCGTGACCGGATAAAAAAATTTTGCCAAACAGTGTTTTTAATATTTATTAATTATTTGTGAGATTTAACAAATCTTCATGCAAAAAACCGTATACATTACCGAAAACAGATTATTCCACTTGTGAATTTCTTATAAAATTTCAAAAAAATTAATTAATTTATTGTTTTTTGATGACATTTTCAAAAAAATGTGTTATAATACTTTACGAACCTGCGGTAATTTACTGCAGCATTCCCAACAAAACAAAGGTCGGTGACTCAATGACAGAGCAAATTATCAATATTGAGCGTATGGAACAGGCGGTAATGCTGTTCGGCAGCTTTGACGAGAACATCAAGCTCATCGAACATGAATATGATGTGCGTGTTATTGTACGGGGTTCGGAGCTCAAGGTGTGCGGCGATATAGAGAAGGTATCGCTTGCCTGCAGGGCGATCGAGAGTCTGTTGTCGCTTATCAATAAGGGTGAAACGCTCAACGAGCAGAATGTACGCTACTGTATATCCCTTGTCAACGAGGGCGGAGAAACCAACCTTGCGCAGCTGACGGGCGACTGTATCTGCGTTACATCGAAGGGCAAGCCGATCAAGCCGAAGACCATCGGACAGAAGAAATACTGCGATGCGATCAAGAACAACACGATCACCATCGGAGTCGGGCCTGCCGGCACGGGCAAGACTTATCTTGCCGTTGCAATGGCGGTCACGGCATTCAGAGCGCACGAGGTCAACAGGATAATCCTCACACGACCTGCCGTTGAAGCAGGCGAGAAGCTGGGGTTCCTGCCTGGTGATCTGCAAAGCAAGGTTGACCCGTATCTGCGTCCTTTGTACGACGCATTGTTTGATATGCTCGGAGCGGAGACATATCAGAGGTATGTGGAGCGAGGCAACATTGAGGTAGCGCCGCTTGCATACATGAGAGGAAGGACTCTTGACGACAGCTTTATCATTCTTGACGAAGCGCAGAACACCACAGGCGAGCAGATGAAGATGTTCCTCACCAGGCTGGGGTTCAATTCAAAGATGGTGATCACCGGCGATATCACACAGATCGACCTGCCGAGCGGCAGCCGCAGCGGACTCAAGGAATGTATCAGGGTTCTGAAAAATATAGACGATATTGCGCAGGTGGCCTTCAGCGAGAAGGACGTTGTTAGGCACAAACTTGTGCAGGATATAATTAAGGCGTATGCTAAAATAGAGGAGGCAAGGCATAACAAATGACTGATAAGATTAGGGTTGTAATAACCAACAAACAAAAGAAAGTGAAAATCCCGACAGGTATGCGTATGCTGGTTCGCCGGTGCTGCAATGCGGTATTAAAGCTTGAGAAATTCGAAGGCTCTGCCGAGATCAGCGTAACATTTGTTGACAACGAGGAGATACACAAGCTCAATCTGCAGTACAGGAACATTGACTCTGCGACAGATGTGTTGTCGTTCCCGCTCGGAGAAGACGGCAAATACGATCTTGACCCGACAACAGGGGCAAAGATGCTGGGAGATGTGGTGATCTCCATGGAAAAGGCGGTTGATCAGGCTTCCCTGTACGGTCATTCTCTGCAAAGAGAGGTGGGCTACCTTACGGCACATTCAGTTCTCCACCTTTTGGGATACGACCACGAAACAGGACTCGAAAGAGTGCATATGAGAGAAAAGGAAGAGCTTGTCATGGAGCAGCTCGGACTTCCCGCTTCTTCGTCATATGTTATTGAAGACAACTAAGTTCATGAAAATCAGCCCGCAAAAACAAGCGGGCTGCACTTATTTTTGATTTCCAAAACTCCTGACTCCTGATTAAAATACAATTCTGATTAAATATATAAAAAAGAGGAATAAAATATGCAAAAAACAGCCTTTATAGCAATAGTCGGCAGACCTAACGTCGGCAAATCTTCGATACTCAACAGAATACTCGGGCAGAAGATAACCATAGTTTCGTCAAAGCCACAGACCACACGAACACGAATCATGGGAGTGTATACAAAAGACGACATACAGCTTGTTTTTATAGATACTCCCGGACTGCACAAACCGAAAAACAGCCTGGGCAAGTATATGGTTCGCTCCATTAACGAATCGGTTGCGGGCGTTGACGCCTGCCTGCTTGTCGCAGAATGTGACAGAGAACCCGGCGATACAGAGAAAATGCTCATGCAGAGATTCAAAAGCATGGGTATTCCCTCACTGCTTGCTCTCAACAAAATAGACACTCTCAAAGATAAACACGATGTTATCAAATATATTGCCGCATACAGCAAAGAACACGATTTTGACGATATTGTACCCGTATCTGCCCAGACAGGCAGCGGTATAAACGACCTGATCTCTGCCCTCTGCAAACAGGCGGAGGAAGGCGAGCATATGTTCGATCCCGACACTCTGACCGACCAGCCCGAGAGAGTTCTTGCAGGCGAAATAATCAGAGAGAAGATCCTTCGTCTGACCGACAAGGAGATCCCCCACGGTACGGCTGTCGTGATAGAACGCTTCAAACAGAGAAGCAACGGCGGCATTACCGATATTGACGCTACTATCTACTGCGAAAGGCAGAACCACAAGGGGATAATCATCGGAAAGGGCGGCTCTATGCTCAAAAAAATAGGCACATATGCACGGCAGGATATGGAGAACTTCTTCGACTGCAAAATAAACTTAACTCTTTGGGTCAAGGTCAAGGAGGACTGGAGAAACCGCGAGGGCATACTCCGTTCACTGGGCTATGACGAGAGTAATTTTGATTAAACGGAGGTCATGTCATGCCGCCGCTTGCAGACAAAATAAGACCGACATCTCTTGACGATGTAGTCGGACAAAAGCACTTGCTCGCAGAGGGCAAGCCGCTCAGAAGGATCATAGAGTCCGGCGAGATACCGAATATGGTATTCTACGGACCGTCCGGTATCGGAAAAACGACCCTTGCATCAATCATCGCCGCACGCACAAACAAAACTCTCCGGAAGCTCAACGCAACGACCGCCTCTACGCAGGACATCAAAGACATAGTCGCGCAGCTTGACACGTTCGCAGGCATGAACGGTATCCTGCTGTATCTCGACGAGATACAATACTTCAACAAAAAGCAGCAGCAGACGCTGCTCGAATTCATAGAAAACGGCAGCATTACCCTGATAGCCTCTACTACAGAAAATCCGTATTTCTATATATACAACGCTATTCTCAGCCGAAGCACTGTGTTCGAATTCAAGACAGTTTCTCCCGAAGAGGTAGAGCGAGCCGTTATCAGAGGGTTTGATCTTGCCGCCAAGCAGCGGAGCACTGTTTTTGAAATAGAAGAAGGCGTTACAAGATACATAGCGACGGCCTGCGGCGGAGATGTTCGCAAGGCAATGAACGCAGTGGAGCTTACCGCTCTGACCTCGGTAAAGAAGGGTAACTGCGAGCTGATCACTCTCGACTCGGCGAGGGAGCTAACTCAGAAGAGCGCTGTAAGATATGACCGTGACGGTGATTCGCATTACGATATACTGTCCGGATTCCAGAAATCCATGCGAGGCTCAGACCCCGACGCCGCTATGTATTATCTTGCAAGGCTGCTTGAAGCGGGCGATCTTCCCTCTGCGTGCAGACGGCTCATGGTATGCGCCTGTGAAGATGTAGGGCTTGCTTACCCTCAGCTGATACCGATCGTGAAAGCCTGCGTGGACATAGCTAACGCAGTGGGACTCCCCGAGGCAAGGATACCGCTTGCCGACGCTGTGATAATGGTCGCCAATGCGCCGAAATCCAATTCTGCATACAACGCAATAGCGAAGGCGACAGACGACATACAGAGCGGAAAAATAGGCTCGATCCCCCGTCACTTGCAAAACAAGCATTATGACGGCGAAGACAACCCGAACAAAGGGCAGTTCTACAAATATCCTCACGACTACCCGAACGCATGGGTAGATCAGCAGTATCTGCCCGATATTCTGAAAAACGCAAAATACTATGAGTTCGGAGAAAATAAAAACGAACAGGCGTTCAAAGCGTACTGGGAGAAGGTCAAAGGAACAAAACTTTAGTGTTTTGACGATAATGCTGTTTATTTATGCTGCGTTCTGTCCTTTTCGGCAGTTTCAGATCACAGAGTCGGCAGTTCTAATATAACGAAAAAAATCGTTACTAAAAATCTTTGAACTAAAAGCTAAAAAAAGTTGCATAATCATATAACATAGGTTATAATATAAATTACGTTCCATAACGAAAATAAAAATTGAGGAGAGGAATCAGATTATGGAAAAACGTGGTTCATGGGGTTCTCGCCTTACCTTCATACTTGCGTCTGTAGGTTCGGCAGTAGGACTCGGCAATGCATGGAGATTCCCGGGTCTTGCAGCAAAGCACGGCGGCGGAACATTCCTGCTTGTTTATCTTGTGGCTATGCTCGTCATGGGTGTGCCGCTGTTTATGATGGAGATAGCTATCTCCAGAAAGCTTCGCAAGGGCGCAATCGAGTCAATGCGGGGCATCAACAAAAAAGCCGAGCCGATAGGCTGGGCGGCTACATCAAATGCATTCGTTATCGTTACATACTACTCGATAGTATTCGCATGGGTAATACTCATGTTCCTGAATTCATGGAGATTCGCCTCTATGACGCAGGACGGCGAGGCTGCCTCAAACCTGTTCTTTGAGCTTACTAAGACAACGGGCGCCATAGAGGGCAGTGACATTCCGGGCGCAGTGCTTGCTTGTGCCTTGGCAGCATGGGGACTTATCTTCATCTGTATCCGCAACGGCGCAAGCTCCGTGAGCAAGGTAGTAAAATTCACGGTATTCGCTCCCGTTGTTCTGCTGCTCATAATGGCGATCAAGGGCTGCACCATGAGCGGTGCGGGCGCAGGACTGGCGAAGCTGTTCATCCCCGATTTGGCGGCATTCTCCGACCCTTCTCTGTGGGTCGACGCTATCGGTCAGGTATTCTACAGTCTGTCTATTATGATGGCTATTATGTTCGCATACGGCTCTTATCTGGGCGACGACGCCAATATAGTTGTTGACTCGCTCATCATCTCTTTCTCGGATATGGCAGTCAGCGTTCTGTCGGGTATCGTAATGTTCTCGACAATGGGCGGTACGGGTATGCTCGACAAGATAACCGACAGCGGCGTTGCCACGGCGTTTATCGTATACCCGCAGGCAATAGTTCATCTCACAAATATCGGCTGGCTTAACGCTCTGTTCGGAGCTATCTTCTACCTTATGCTCATCACTCTTGCGATCGACTCCGCATTCTCTATCGTAGAGGGTATTTCGGCGGCGGTATCGGATAAGTTCCATCTCAAGCCGAAGACTGTCACCATTGCGGTCTGTTCAATAGCAGGTTTGATCTCTCTTGTATACTGTTCTCAGGCAGGTCTTGCATGGCTTGACATTGTTGACAACTGGACAAATCAGATCAACCTCATCATTATCGGTGTGCTGGAGTGTCTTGCAGTAGGCTGGGCGTTCAACCTCGAAAAGGTTCACAGTGAGATCAACCGCAACACCAAGAAGCTCAAAGCTCCGTACTGGTGGTTCGCTTCATCTGTCAAGGTCGTATCTCCCGTACTGCTTATCGTGCTGTTTGTGTGGAACATGATTGTTCTGTTCTCAAAGAACGGCGGAAGCTACGGCGGTTATCCGATATGGGCACAGGTTATAGCAGGCTGGGCAGTATCGTGTCTGGTATTCCTCAGCGGCTTCATCGCAAAGGCAGTTGTTTCAAAGATGAAGAAAAAGGGCTTTGTCGAAGACAATATAGTCTGGGATAAGCCTGTTGCCGCAGGAAAGCTGTCAGGCAGTACGAAAAAGAAAAGTAAAAAGAAGTAATATAATCGAAAAAGCTCTCGTGACATAACGGGAGCTTTTTTGTTTGGGGTGGGCAGAATGGCATTCCATGATCCGGAGCAATAATTCCGAAATACGCATATCATACAAGAATTAAAAAAATACTATTGAAAAATCCCCGTAAAATGGTATAATAGTATAGTACAAAAACGTTCAGGAGGCGTAAAATATGAACAAAGGGAAATTTTATATAACCACACCGATATATTATCCCTCGGGTAATCCGCATATCGGCCATTGTTACACAACCGTTGCCTGCGACTCTATCGCAAGATACAAGCGTATGCAGGGCTATGACGTGATGTTCCTCACGGGTACAGACGAGCATGGTCTGAAGATAGAGCAGAAGGCTGCCGAAAAGGGCATCACACCCAAGCAGTATGTCGATGAGATAGTTGAAATATTCAAAAACCTGTGGAAATACATGAATGTCGATTACGACAGATACATCAGAACTACCGATGATTATCACATTGAATCTGTTCAGAAGATCTTCAAGGCTCTCTATGACAAGGGCTACATCTACAAGGGCGAGTACAAGGGCAAATACTGCACGCCGTGCGAGAGCTTCTGGACGAACAGCCAGCTTAAGGACGGCAAATGTCCCGAATGCGGAAGAGATGTTATCGACGCCAAAGAAGAAGCGTACTTCTTCAAAATGGCACCGTTTGCCGACAGAATAGAGAAGCTCCTTACCGAAACAGACTATCTTCGTCCGAAAACACGCGCAGTCGAGCTTGTGAACAACTTCATCAAGCCCGGTCTTGAAGACCTCTGCGTATCCCGTACTTCATTCAAGTGGGGGATCCCCGTTCCGTTTGACAACAAGCACGTCGTGTATGTATGGGTAGACGCTCTCTCTAACTATATAACTGCGCTTGGCTACTGTAACAGCGCATACGGTGATTATGATAAATACTGGCCTGCAGATGTTCATATGGTAGCAAAGGATATTATGAGATTCCACGCTATCATCTGGCCCGCTATACTTATGGCTCTCGACCTGCCGCTTCCGAAGCACCTTGCCGTACACGGATGGATCACGTTCAACGGCGAAAAGATGAGCAAATCTCTCGGCAACGTTGTCGATCCGTTTGTACTCGGCGATAGATACTCTCCCGACGCTATCCGCTACCACATCTTAAGAGAAATGGCTCTCGGTTCGGACAGCTCGTTCTCGAACGAGATCATGATCAACAGGATCAACTCCGACCTTGCAAACGGTCTGGGCAACCTCGTTTCACGCACGACCGCAATGGTTGAGAAATATTTCGGCGGTACTCTTCCGACAGAGAGATGTCAGGGCGAATTTGACGATGATCTGATAAGTACGGCTGTATCACTTCGTGAAAAGGTTGACGAATTCGTTGAGAACACACAGCTCAACAACGCTCTTGCGGAGATATTTAATGTAGTATCGAGAGCTAACAAATACATCGACGAAACCACACCGTGGGTACTCGGCAAGGACAGCGCAAACAACGCTCGTCTTGCAACGGTACTGTATAATCTGCTTGATACCATAAGAATAATATCCACTCTGCTGTCTGCATTTATGCCGACGACAATGCCCAAGGTATGGGAACAGATCGGAGCGGACGAAAACACGGCGACATATGACAATGCGGATAAATTCGGTATTCTTCCAGAAAATGTTACGGTAAAGAAGGGCGAGGCTATCTTCCCGAGAATTGACGTACAGAAGGAGATCGACGAGCTTAACGCTATTATCAAGAAGAATGCCGAGAAGGCTAAGGCACAGCTTGAAAATCAGGTCAAAGCGGCAGAGAAGCCCGAGAATGTCGCTCTTATCGGGATAGACGACTTTGCAAAGGTGGAACTCAGAACAGCGAAGATCACAGCCTGCGAGCCCGTGAAGAAGTCAAAGAAGCTGCTGAAGCTCACACTCGACGACGGACAGGGCGGCCGCACTGTCGCTTCGGGCATAGCACAGTTCTACACACCCGATGATCTGATCGGTCATACCGTAATAATCGTGTCGAACCTGAAGCCTGCGAAACTCTGCGGTGTGGAAAGTCAGGGAATGATCCTTGCGGCAGACTGCCCTGACGGAGATGTAAAGGTCATTTTTGTTGACGATATTCCTGTTGGCAGCAAGATCAGATGATCTCAACGGACTGCCCTCCGCACGCCATACAAATTCTGACACAGATCAGTTAAACAGCATTTATTTGCAATAAGTTAATAAGAAACAGGGAAGCGCCCATTCAGAGTGCTTCCCTGTTTCTTATTAAGTCAAAGCTTCGCAAGCGATTACGCTCCGATAAGCCTTTCGCAGTCCTTTTTTGCGAACTCGTCTATGTCCACAATACCGTTATACTCAAATATGATAACTCTGTCCTTGTGCATGAGTACGGATACATCTCCTAAGCTTTCAAGCTGAGAAACAAATCTTATCACGGTATAGGAACAGCCGTCACGCTGTGTGTCGAGGATCTTTATGCAGTACGGCAAAAGATATGCACTGAGATCGGTAATCGTTTCAACAGAGGGTCTGTATTCACCGTCAGCGTAGTTCATGTCGCCTCTCTTCTCGGAGAACTCGGTCACATAGCCGTACAGTATCTTTGCAAGAATATCCTGCTGGTTGTTTACTATGTAATCATATGCGTTCTCGTGCTTTTTTTCAGGCTTGTATGTCTTCTCCTTTGAGCCGATAACTAAATATATCGGGTCACTGCTGCAAAAAAATCCTTTCCATGACTTCAGCTCGATAGTTCCCATCAGGCTTCCGTTGTCATACTCCAAATCTTTTATCATATCTTTTCTTCTCCTTAATACTTTATCACTCTATATTAAGACAAATGTCTTTATATGCCTCTTCCGTCACCCATACCGAAACCGAGCCGCCGTCTACATAAAACTCGGCGTTGCCCTCTTCGTCAACAGTCACGGGTATGTTGGCAAGGTCCATCGCATTGAAAAACAGCTTCCCTGCCCATTGTTTTCCGACATTCATGACCTTTGAGCCGCACTCTGCGTTTGTCATAAGAACCGCCACTCCCGAAAATGCGTGATCCCGGTCGCCTTTTCTTACGAACCCTACTACGGAGTCATCGTCAAAATAATCCTCCTGCTCGCCGTATGCATACTTCTTTCTGATATACACAAGCTTTTTCAGTGAAGGTACAGCAGGAATATTATCGTTCGGTATGCCGTAATAGTCGCCGTAAAAAACACACGGCAGACCCTGCGCCCTGAACAGTATTATAGCATAGGCTATCGGCTTGAACCACGTCGGTATGAACGAATAAAGCGACTGCCCCGGCTGTGTGTCGTGGTTATCTACGAACGTCACGGCATTGTCAGGCTTAAAGTCAAGCAGCGTATTGTCGATAAGCTCGCTCATATTATAGTGCCCGTTTGAAAATGCGCAGTCGTGGAAAGCAAAGTGCAGCGGTACGTCAAACAGTGACATACTGTCCTCCACCACATCAAGATAGTGCATGAGCTTGTCGATCTCGCTTGACCAATATTCGCCGACTGCAAAGAAATCTTTGCCGTAATGATCTCGCAGCTCTCTGAGCCAATCCCTGTAGAATTCAAATCTGATATGCTTTACCGCATCTATGCGGAACCCATCTGGGTGTACGGTGTCAAGATACCACTTTCCCCAGTCCGTTACCGCCTTGACAGTTTCGGGGTTTTCCATATCAAGGTCTGTTCCCATGAGATAATCGAAATTGGCGAACTCGTCGTCCGTTTCGTTGTTCCATGCCTTTCCGTCAAAGAGGAATATGCCCGACTGCTGATTCTCTTCGTCCCAGTCGGTGCCGTTGAAGTTGGTGTGATCCCATGTGAACTCGGAGTATTTTCCGCCTCGTCCGGGGAATGTATATTTCGTCCACACTGTACGGGGAGTCGGCTCGCCGATATCCTCTTCACGGTTCTCGGGGTTATTCTCCACTGCAATGACCTCTTCTACCTCGTCTGCACCTGTCATATGGTTGAGCACGATGTCTACATATACCTCTATGCCCTTTTCCTGCAATATACGAACGGCGTTGAGGTATTGTTCTCTTGTTCCGTATTTTGTAGCAACAGAACCTCTCTGATCGAACTCGCCCAGGTCGTATGTATCATATACATCGTAGCCTACGCTGTCCTTACCCGTTGCACCCTTATACGCAGGTGGAAGCCACAGCATATTGATCCCGTTCTCTTTGAGCTTATCCGCCTGTGCCACACATCTGTCCCAGAACAGGCCGTTTGCAGGGAGATACCACTCAAAATACTGCATCATAGTTTTGTTATCCATTGCTTCACAACTTTCTTATCTTGAAACCTTATTATCTATTTCTCGTATACCTTTTTCTTCAGAAGCGTTCTTTATCTTAATTTCTCGCAGAAGCGAACTATTTTCTCTTCGTTTTCCGCATTCGGCTTATCCTTAGGGTCGATAAGCACAAGCTCGGCTTTAAAAGAGGGTATCTCCAGGAGCGCTTTCAGTTTATTCAGAACCTTCTCAGCGCCTGCACCGCTCTGGCACAAAAAGCACGCCGTTTCTTTTGCAGCGAGTACGGCTTTATTTTCTTCTATAAATGTTCGTATAGGCGGAGTAATGCAGCTTGCCCACACAGGCATACCGAAGATCACGGTATCGTACTTTCCTGCGGAAAACTCATACGGCATAAGCTCGGGGGTTTCTCCCATTACGGCGCTCTTGCCGCCCCACAAGAATTTTTTGAAGCCCTTATCGTGATATGCCTTTTTCGGAGTGATCTCTATCAGATCCGCATTCAATATAGCCGAAATCTTCTCTGCGGCAAGCTTTGTGTTGCCGTTCAATGAGTAGTAAACTATCGCTTTTCCCATATTTTTGCAGCTCCTTTTTAACGATACAACATATTACAAATTTATATCTTTTCCAAAGAATATTATAACAGATTGTAACCTTAACGTATACGGTAATTATACCCAAACTTTTCTTATTGTTTACGCTGTAATTATAGATAATAAAAACGGTTTTTATGAATAAATGCCGCAGAGAACGTACTCTGCGGCAGGGATCACTGTTTTTTCTTTATTATTATATATGTAACGGCGAAGCTTGCTATTGTCACAAGCAGGCACACGCACCAGAATACGATATGGAAATTTGTTCTGAACAGAAACTCAAGCTCCGTACTTTTATGCGGCTGTGCAAAATCTATAAAGTATAGGTTTTCGTGCTCGCTGAAAAATCCCACAAATCCTCCAAGCATACCAAGAGTAATACAAACAATAATGAACGAAATGTTGGAATTCTTCAGCAGAAAAACCAGCATGAGCCAGACAGATGACATCGCCGCTAAAAGCATGATAGCGCTTTCTGTGACCAGATTGTTCATATTAAACAGGCTGTGTCCACCTTCGCTATTCACTGCCGCAGCCACAGCCTGAAACAGCAGTGAGCAGAATAACAGCAAAACGGGTATGTATAAAAATCGCAGCGTCACTCTGTCTGTCTTTTTTATCGGGAGAGCGCCGTACATCTCCTCGGAATGTTCTCTTTTATCCGAAAAGGTGCTGCCGGTCGGGAATGTGAACATCATCATAGTGCCCCATAAAACCCAGTTCCAAAACATCTTCTTATCTATGATCATGAAGACAGATACGGCAACATTGATCAAACCGATAAAAGCAAGCATAAATGCCGAATACTTTTTATCTTTATAGAATATAGCTTTCATTTTCTATCCCCTCTATATATTTCTTCTCCTCACAACAGCACAAGCCGCTGCATAACACAAAAGCGAGATCAGCAGGCACACGCACCAGAACAGAATATGGAGATCGGATCGAAGCATTAAATCAAGGCGATGTGTTTCCATAGGCTTCACATAATCCATTTTGGAAAAATCCGTTTCAATACCGAAGCAGCCTACTACAATGCCAAAGGCAACTGCGATGAACATTATTATCATAAAATTCAAAAAACGGTTCTTTACGGTCAATGACGACAACAGCCAGAGCGAAGCAAAAGCCAGACTCATTATTAATACGCTTTGCAGGATCACATTGTTGATATTGAACAGCGAATAACCCTTTACATAATTTGACAAGCAAAGACACGATTGAAGCAACAGCGTTGTGACCGTCAAAGCAGCTCCGAGATAGAGATACCTCAACAGTACGGGATCGGTCTTTCTGACAGGCAGGATACTGTACATTTTGTCTGCTTTCTCCTGTGAATCTGACATAGCGATCGATGAAGGAACAATAAACAACATACAAGTAAAGTAGCTGAAAAGAAACCGACCAGAATAGTATGGAGCAACGCACACAATAACGATCAGCACAATACATATCCCTGCTATCCAGACAGCGGATTGTTTTATGTCTTTATAGAATATAGTCCTCAATGTTCTTCCCCCTTTATCATATACACGAATATATCCTCTATTGTTGTGGGTTCTGCATTGTCGCTGTCATGCACAGCGTCCGTTCTGACAACAGCCTGAATGCCGTAGGGTGTTTCTCGTTTGCCGAGTATATCATTACGGTCATAGCCTTCTATCTCGTCCTTGCTGCAGTTCACCTTGCGGAAGCTGTCGAGCAGAACGTCCTTTTCCTCGCACAAAAGCAGCTTTCCCTTATGGAGTACGGCGATATAATCGCACAGCTTTTCAAGGTCTGTGACTATATGCGAAGAAAACAGCACGGAATGATTCTCATCCCTTGTGAACTCAAAGATAATGTCTGCAAATTCATCTCTGACAACGGGGTCAAGTCCGCTTGTCGCCTCGTCTAAAATGAGCAGGTCAGCATTATGCGACAGTGCTGCGGCGATAGCGATCTTCTTTTTCATACCGAACGAATAATCCTTGAATTTAGTCTTTTCGGGGATCTCGAATCTGTCGGCATATTCAAAGAACGTCTTGCTGTCCCACTCGTCATAGCATTTGGAGAGCATTTTCTCGATACTCTTCAGATTAAACGAAGACGGAAACATCACCTCATCGGGCACGATACCTACCTTCTGACGTATCTTCCACAGCTTATCGGTGTCGGTTTCTCCGAGTAAAGACAGCTCCCCTTCCGAGCGTACCGCTCCGTACAATATTTTGAGCAGTGTAGTTTTTCCTGCTCCGTTCTCGCCTACAAGCCCCATAACACAGCCTGTCGGCAGTGACAGCGTTACACGGTCGAGCATAAAGCTCTTATATTTTTTTGTGATATTTTTCATCACAAATGCATTTTCCATATTATATCCTCCTTGCGGCGGGTCGCCGCTCACATTACGCATTCGTAGTTTAATGTGATACTTGTTGTGCAGAAAGGTCTATCGTTAACAATAAAGCCCAACGTAACTCGCCGGTCGGCGCTTGCCGTCTACTCACAATCATTGCACATTAACTTACCTATCTTCCTCGCTCAGCAGGTCGATCATGCTTTTCAGCTCTTCATGCGATAACCCTATCGGCTTCCCAAGCCGTATCGCCTCCAACAAATGACCCTCTATCTGCGTGAGTACGGTTTCCCTGACAAGCTCGGTATTTGTCCCCGACACGAAACAGCCCTTCCCTGCTGCGGTATATATAAATCC
This sequence comes from uncultured Eubacteriales bacterium, assembly GCA_900315255.1. Lineage (GTDB taxonomy): Bacteria > Bacillota > Clostridia > Oscillospirales > Acutalibacteraceae > RUG592. Next base: position 34,161 of record OMYH01000030.1, read on the forward strand.
GTCACGTTCCAGTTCTTCATACGCTCGCTTTGTCGTTATAACGCTTATCCGCAGATCCTTCGCAAGATTGCGTATCGACGGCAGAGGACTGTCGGGTGATAGCTCTCCGCCGATTATCGCATTCTTTACCTGTTCATATATCTGTTCGTATATAGGTATGCCCCTGCGGTTATCGATCACTATCTTCATTTATCTCCCCCATTATGGTTCAACTGTATATTTACAGTATATACAGTATTCACAGATTTGTCAATAGGTTTTAAAAAAAATTAAAAAAATAAAGCCGCAGCCTTCACGGCCACAGCTTTACAGACTTTGTTAACAACTCATGACGAATAATTATTGCTGTTGTATCTGTTCCACTTGCTTGTAGAAACGTTATTTGACTTATTGGCATTGATAGATGCAATAAGAACATTTTTAATATCCTGCAGAAGCGAGATCAGATAAACGTAGTCATACGGGAACAAATTCATGGAGCTTAATGTTTTAAGAAGATATACGCACTCCACCGAAGCTTTAAGTGCCTCCTGAAGATGCTCGTTAAAATCGGTTTTATCGTCACCATAAACGGATTTGTTAATATGTGTACCCATTTCAGACGCTGCTTCGAGCAATCTTTTTGAAATAGTCTCGTCAAAGCCTGATTTGGAGTAAGCCTCGTTAAACAATGCGATCTGAGCCAGAAATTCAACCGATTTATTAAAAATGATATTACTCATGGTTATCACCTCAACATATATTATATCAAAACCATGAAAAAAAAGCAATAAATAATTTTTATTTGCGGCGTTTTTTTAGTGAAATTTTTCTTTAAAAATATGTACAAAATGACTACTTATAGCCTATGCCCTCCACGGCTTTCAGACTCTGAACTTGCATCGGACAGCGTCCGCTCACATTACGAGTTCGTAGTTTCTTGTTTTTCCCACTCAAAACTTGCGGCGGCTTTATACTGAACTTGACATAAAATATATTTTTATTTATAATTCTTATTTCAAATTAAGCGTTCCGCGTTCCGAATTCCGAATTAAGGAGACGCTGATTAAATCGAGTGCCGAAGTTGCGCAGTCAGATTTTTAGGCAAATTGTGCGAAAAATCCGCAGGAATACTGACGTATTTCAAGGATTTTGAGTGCATGATCAGTGGTTCCTTAACAAAGGCCGCCCCGAAAACAACTCGGAGCGACCGTTATTACCTATACTATCCGGAATCAATCCTCGCCGAAGATCTGCATGATCTCGTAGAATGTATCCTCTTCGTCAAGCTTCTTCGATGACTCCTGCTTCGGAGCACGGTTCGGCTTGTTGTTTGGCTTTACCTCTACTGTACGACGCTGCGGCTCGCTTGAGGTATCGTAGTCTTTCGAAAAAGAAGGTTTAGGCTTCGACACAGCGTTAGTAGGGCGGGCAACAGGCTTAACATAATTACCGTTCTCATCGCCGAATCCTGTTGCGATAACCGTAACTCTGATCTCGTCTTCGAGGGTTTCGTCAAGCACAGCACCCCAGATGATGTTTGCGTCTTCGTCTGCCTGCTCTGTGATCATCGACGATGCAATGTCGATCTCGTCGAGTCCGATGTCCTGTGAAGCAGTGATGTTTACAACAAGACCCTTTGCTCCCTGGATTGTCGTTTCGAGCAACGGCGAGCTGATAGCTCTCTGTGCGGCCTCTGCAGCCTTATCCTTACCTGTGGCAACGCCTACGCCCATGTGCGCAAGACCTGCGTTCTCCATTACTGCCGTTACATCGGCAAAGTCGAGGTTTACAAGACCCGGGATAAGAATCAGGTCGGAGATACTCTGAACACCTTGTCTGAGTACGTCGTCTGCGATCTCAAAAGCATTCTTGAGTGTGATCCTCTCCGTGCTGACATTCTTGAGCTTTTCGTTCGGCACGATAACAAGCGAATCTACATACTGCTTAAGCTCTTCAATGCCTGCCTCTGCCTGCTGCATACGGTGCTTGCCCTCAAATGCAAAAGGCTTTGTAACGATAGCAACTGTGAGTATGCCCATCTCTCTTGCGATCTTTGCAACGATAGGAGCTGCTCCCGTTCCTGTACCGCCGCCCATGCCTGCGGTGATGAATACCATATCTGTATCTTTGAGTGCGTCTTCGATCTCTTCGCTGTTCTCTATTGCTGCCTTCTCGCCGATCGCAGGCTGTGAACCTGCACCCTTGCCCTTTGTGAGCTTTGCGCCGATATGAATAGTGCGGTCTGCCTTTGAAGACTGTAATACGTGGTCATCTGTGTTGATCGCAATAAACTCAACCGATCTAACCTGACTGTTTATCATTCTGTTGACAGCGTTACCGCCGCCGCCGCCTACTCCTATTACTTTTATAACAGGCAGGTTGCCGTTATATTCCTCTTCCAACTGAAAAGCCATTTTATATTCCTCCTTACTTGTGATCACCGTGATCTGATATGATCCGATCTGTCCGTATAATAGATTATACTCTCTGCTACTATACTAATTTATCACATTTACACGGAAATTTCAATAATATTTTAGGAATTAAGAAAATTTCGACATAACGCTTAAAAATTGACACCGTTTTTATACAATAATTACAGAATTGTAACAAAAGTCATCCTTTAATTTACGCCCTATTTCTCACCCATCCAACCTGAGTAACATTTATTTAAGACTTGTTACGGCTATTGGAATACAGCGGACAGTGTCCGCTGACATTTCGCATACATAGTTTAAGATAACCGTCACTTTACCGCTTGCATCCGACTCGATTTTGAAAATGACAAACCCCTTGATTCTCAATTCTTTTAGCTAACAACTTTTGTCTTTGAACTTGCAAAAATGACACAATGAAGCCTGATATTAAAATCTACAAGAAACTTCTCATTCCTGATAATAAGCCGTTCCATACTCGCCCGTAATATTCTCATCGGCGGTTTCTTCTCCCCCATAATACTCCTCATCGTAATAGTATTCCTCATCTTCGTCCTCGTTTCCGGACCCGGAGGATTCTTCTGCGGCAGATGAATTCGCCTTTCTCACTCCGGTGTTCGGTCCTGTGTATTCCTCGCCTGGAGCCGATGACGAAGCGGACGACGAAGTGCGGTTATCTGCGGAAACCGTGTTTGAATATATCGGAGTAAAATAAGACGCCTTTCGATCGCCGTTTGACAGCGACACGTCAAGATCACCCTTGTCGGCAGGGGATAGCTGATCGTTGATTATCGCCATCGCAGTCCTCAGCTTGTATCCGACGTCCTCGGGCAGTCCGATATGTATTGTGATCCTGTTGTCGTAGTTGAGCTTGATATTAGCTGCATTTGAAATATCTATTCCGTAAATCAGCGGAATATTATTTTCGTTTATACCCTTAATGACCTCTTCGAGGATCTGCTTTGTTGTTTCTTTTTCAAAGCTGATGTATTTTCCGACCTCTGTGTCGGTCACCTTCAGTCCCTTCAGCAGCGGGATCTCTGACATCTGGTTCGGGTTTATCTCCAGAACCCTGCCCTTTTCGCTGATTATCGCATAGCCGCCGTTGACAGCCACCTCGTATGACGGAATAGCAGGCTCTATTTTAATGACCCGTGCCGCAGGAATCTTGTATGTTATCTCTGCATTTTCTATATAAGGCAGGCTGTCGACCAGTTTTTTGACGGCCGCCTTTTTCCTGACGGTGAAGATGTTGCCGTGCAGCTTCAGACCGCTTTTTTCTATAATCTCGCTTTCGCTGTACGGTACGCTCTCTGCATTCTCCACCAGTATTTCGTTCGTTTTGAACAGCACATTAAAAGAGAAAAAAGCCGCTATGCCTACCACAACAAAAAATGTAAGCACATATTTTATACGGTTGCGTTTTTTCCGCTGCGCCCTCGTCAACTCCTTCGGCTTGGGAGTGTTTTTATAGTAGCTTTTCTCACGCTTTTCGTCCGGGGTTTTCTTTGGTTTCTCCGTGCGTTCCCTTTCTCTTTTCGAGTCCGCAGTATACCCGTAACGTGTGCGGAAATAATCCTCGGGATTATGCTTGATCTGTTCAGGCTCGCTGAAATTTGCGAATCTGTCAGACGAAGTGATATTATAATAATCATCGAACAGCTGTTCATCACTTCGCCGTCTTCGGGGTCTGTCTTTGCGTTCATTTCCCGATGAGCCTTTGTCCCGAGCGGTTGTTCTTTTTCTTCTATCCTTGGTATCTTCCTTTTCTTTTCCTTTACGCACGATTTCACGTCCTTCCCGTTTATAGTTACACCCGACGTACCTCTCCGCCGAGCCTGGTCAGCGTTACTTCGATATTTTCATATCCACGATCAAGGAATTTCAGTCCCTCTACGGTAGTTCTTCCCTCAGCTCCAAGACCTGCGGTGATAAGCGCCGCAGCGCCTCTCAGATCCATAGCCTCGACCTCTGCGCCATGCAGCAGCTCCACACCCTGCGAAACAGCAACTCTGCCTTCTACCTTGATATTTGCGCCCATTCTCAGCAGACCGCCGACATGAAGGTATCTGTTCTCAAAGATATTCTCCACAAACAGCGTAGTACCCCTGCTTCCTGCTATCATAGCCATAACGGGAGCCTGCGCATCTGTCGGAAATCCCGGATACGGCATAGTACGCACTATTTTCGGAGCGGACAGCCTGTGAGGGCTATCCATAACGATACTGCTGCCCTGAATATCCACATCGCAGCCGCATTCTTCAAAAATCGAAAGCACTGCTCCGAGATGTGAAGGTATCGAGCGGTTGAGCCTGATTTTTCCTCCTGTTGCCGCACAGCATGAAAGCAGCGTTGCGGCGGCGATCCTGTCGGGAATAACGCTGTGACTCACACCGTGAAGCTTTTCTGCCCCGTCAATAATGATCGTACCCTCGCCTGCGCCCGAAACTTTCGCTCCGCAGCTGTTGAGATAATCCGCCAGGTCGCATATTTCGGGTTCTCTTGCGGCATTGGTGATAATGGTCGTACCCTCCGCCATGCTTGCGCATATCATAATGTTCTCCGTAGCGCCCACACTCGGAAACGACAAAGAGATATTTGTGCCGTGCAGTCCGTTCGGCGCAGTGCACCTGAACACTCCGTGTTCATCTTTGATTTCAACGCCAAGCTCAGACAACGCTTTCAGATGAAGGTCTATCGGTCTGGGGCCTATCTCGCAGCCCCCCGGGAAACACATCTCGGCAGTACCCGCTCGCGCAAGCAGCGCGCCTAAAAATATAATCGACGACCTCATCTCACGCATAAGCGAGTTCGGAATATCCGTTCTGCACAAGCCTCTGCTGTCGCAGACAAGCGTATTGTTGGTAAAGCTGACGTTACAGCCTAAGTACCGCAGGATATTGACCGAGCCAATCACATCAGACAGATCGGGGCAATTATGTATGATGCTTTCCTCTCCGCTAAGGAGCGTTGCCGCAAGAATAGGCAGAGCGGAATTCTTCGAACCCTGAACGCTCGCTTCACCCCGAAGTCTTTTCATACCGTCTATAATAAGACGTGACAAATACAACACCCTCTTTTTGTTTAGTATTACTTAACATCAGAAGATTTTTTAATTCCGTCGGAGAACGTCCGTAGTATTCAGTCATTGTTCATTAACCTGTGTATCAGAACACTATATTAAACAAGGAGTTAAGCTCCTGCTTACGTCGGCGGGAAATTTTAACCAGCCATCGACGTCTGTTACAGTTCCTTCTGAAAAGAACGCAGCAAAGTATAAGCCTTTAACCCAATTCCTAACTACAAAAGCTCCCGATTTAAGAATAAATCCTTCTCTAAATTTTATGCTGTATTTGTCTTTTTCGACACTGTTATTTATTATATTTATCGTATGTTTCGGTAATTATTTTATAAATTCTCTCGTTTGCGTCGATAATAGCCATCTTCCTTGCATTTGCGGAATACTCTGAAAGCTTAGCCTTATCGCCGATTATCTTATCTATTTTTTCTGTCAAAAGCTCTCCCGTGAGATCTTTTTCCTCTATAATCTCGCCCGCATTCTGATTTACGAGCGCCATTGCGTTATGGTACTGGTGGTTCTCGGCAACATTCGGGGACGGAATGAACACGGCCGGCTTGCCCTGAGCCTGAATCTCGCTTATGGTTATTGCGCCTGCACGGCAAACGACAACATCGGCAGCCGCAAGGCAGGTTGGCATATTGTCTATGTATTCTCTGATATCAAGATTACTGCACTGTGAAATATCCGTGCCCTTCTCCTTCACAAGCTCCGGGAAGAAATGTCCGTACTGTCCGTATGCATGGATATGCTGATACTTGCCGTCTTTGCCGCTTCTTGCGATAATATCTGCGCAAGCCTCGTTGACCATCTGTGCGCCCAGACTGCCTCCGAATGACAGCACAACGGGTCTTTCGTCAAGTCCGAGGACTTTCCTCGACTTTTCTCTGTCTGCGGAGATTATCTCCGTCCTTACGGGATTACCCGTTACAACGAAGTTGCAGCCCTCTTTCATATGCTTTTTTGCGTCTGCGATAGCGAGCATAACGACCTCTGCTTTTTTCGAGAGCATTTTGTTTGCCACACCGGGGAACGCATTCTGTTCGTGTATGAGTATCGGGATTCCCATATCTGCGGCAGCTCTGAGCACAGGACCGCTGACATAGCCGCCGGTACCCACGCACAGGTCGGGCTTGAATTCTTTTATTATCTTCTTGCTTGCGGAGATAGCCGTTGCCGCACGGTATACCGTCTGAACATTAGCCTTAATTGCGGCAGGCTTAAAGCTCCTCTTGAAGCCGCTGACTCTTATAGGCTTAAAATCGAAGCCGGCTTTCGGCACGAGTCTTTCCTCCATGCCGCCCTTGTTGCCTACATATAATATCACACAGTCAGGCTGTTTTGATTTCAAGTATCCTGCGATAGCCAAAGCAGGATTGATATGTCCTGCCGTACCGCCTCCTGCGAAAATAACTCTCATTTTGTATCCCTCTTTCAGATTATTCCTTAGCAATATTTGCCGATCTTGATATATTCAGCACAATGCCCATCTGTGCAAGCAGCATGATCATTGACGAGCCTCCGTAGCTGAAAAACGGCAGGCTTATACCCGTATTGGGCAGCCAGTCGGTAATAACGAGAACATTAAGCACCACCTGCAGTCCGATCTGAGCCATCAGACCCACTCCGAGCAGTCTGCCGAACATATCCTTTGCCTTGCTGCATATCTGTATTCCACGGAAAACAAGTATAGCAAACAAGGTAAGCACTATTGCAGCGCCGACAAATCCAAGCTCCTCGCACACGATAGCAAAAACAAAGTCATTCTGCGGTTCGGGGAGATAGAGGTATTTCTGTCTTGACTGTCCAAGTCCCAGACCCCACATTCCTCCTGAGCCTATCGCATAGAGCGAGTTTCTCGTCTGCCATGTAGTCTGCCACATTTCGTTTGTAGTATATTCAAGCGCCTGACCCCAGCCGTCCATACGGCTCATAGCGTAGGTGAGCATTCCGGTTGTTGCAAGTATAAACACAAGCACAACGACTGCCCCTCCGGCAATAAAAAAGTATTTAAGCGGCAGACCCGCTAAAAACAGCATTACCGCAACAATCAGCAGACAGATAACTATACCCGAATAGTGCGGTTCAAGATAAAGCAGCAGTCCCGTCACTCCGAGCACTATCAGAGCAGGCATGACGCCGTATTTTATAGTATGCATTTTTTTGTAGTATATTGAGCCCCAATTCGCAAAGAAAAGGATCAGCGCCAGTTTGCAGACCTCCGACGCCTGAATGCTGAATACTCCGAGATTAAGCCATCGTTTCGGCGCATTATCCTCGGTTGGTATAAGCAGGACGATTATCATCAGCAGCCATGCGGCAGCCATTGCGAACGGAGCTGCTTTGTGGTAATAATGATAATCAACAAACGACACGCCGAACATAACAGCCAATCCCACAAGCGCGAATATGACCTGCTTTTTTATGAAATAATAGCTGTCATCATATCGGTGATATGCATAAGGGTAGCTTGCCGAAAACATCATAATCAGTCCGATGACGAGCAGCAGCACAAGCAGTCCCAGGAACATCAGGTCAAGTCCCTCGCCGACAGCTAAGAGCTTGAATTTCTTCTTTGTTCTCGGCCGCCTGTGCGCAGGAAGGCGATTCTCCCCCGGCTCTTCTTTTTTTCTCTTGCTTTTCATAAAGCTCTCAATATCATTGTATGTATAGCTTTGCAGCATATTTTCTCTCCTTTTATGCGGGCACACGGCGGCGAGTCGCCGCTGACGTTACGCGTTCGTAGTTTGCTGTTATTCTAACTCAGAACTCACGTCAAACTTTGAACTATAAACTTTGAGCTTTGGACTAATACCGGACTTTGAAATTCCAATATTCCCAATATTCACATCATTCCCTAAGGACAATAGTTTATACATGAAAATTGAGAAAACCCCTGATTCTATGCGGGTCTATCCAATATTCATGTCACCAGAATATTGAGGAAAAACAGAAAATTGATTTAACTCCACGTCCTTTAACTCCACGTCTTTTTTGTCAAAAACATACTTTATGTTACATATATCTAATTTATGGGTAAGTATATAACATGGAAAATCAATCCCAATACTCTCAAAAATCCCAATATTCTGCTAATCTCTCCAATATTCATGTCACCAGAATATTGTAACCCCCCTGATTCTATGCGGGTTTTCTCCAATTTTCTGGTTTAACTTACAGTCCTTAGGGGGAGATGGGATTATTGTGCGGGCAGCCGCACGGCTGCGGGTATTTCCGTCAGGCTTTGTTTGATACGTAATTCTTTTCCGCGTAGAAGCTTTACTTTGGGTAATGACTTAGTAAAGTGGCGGGCAGCCGACCCCCTTCATGATTAGCGATAAGAAATAAACTTATTGTGCGGAAAAGTCTATCGTTAACAATAAAGCGTGACGGAATTTGCCTGTCGGCGCTCGCCGACCGAGGGAGAAGGCTGTTGTGCTGAATCTTGCTGTGTTATGTAATTCTCGGAAAGAAGCATAACATAGTCTTCTCCTTGAGGAGAAGATGTCACGCAGT
>OMYH01000030.1:43209-52664 GCA_900315255.1 uncultured Eubacteriales bacterium
TTCTCCTTGAGGAGAAGATGTCACGCAGTGACAGATGAGGTGTATGCGTTAGCATTTGATTTTACTCCTATTGTTGCCTTACGGCGACCCCCTCATCCGTCGGCTAAAGCCGCCACCTTCTCCCGAGGGAGAAGGCTGATGTGCGGGAAGGTCTATAGTTAACAATAAAGCAGAACGGAACTTGCCCGTCGGCGCTCGCCGACCTCCTTCATGATTGTCGATAAGAAATAAAGCTGATGTGCGGGAAGGTCTATAGTTAACAATAAAGCAGGACGGAACTTGCCCGTCGGCGCTCGCCGACCGAGGGAGAAGGCTGATGTGCGGAATCATGCTGTGTTATATAATTCTCGGGAAGAAGCATAACATAGTCTTCTCCTTGAGGAGAAGATGTCACGCAGTGGCGGGCACACGCCCGCAGGTGTTTCCGTCATGCTTTCTTTGATACGTAATTCTTTTCCGCGTAGAAGCTTTACTTTGGGTAATGACTTAGTAAAGTGGCGGGCACAAGCCGCCCCCTTCATGATTCCCGATAAGAAATAAAGCTGATGTGCGGAATCATGCTGTGTTATATAATTCTCGGGAAGAAGCATAACATAGTCTTCTCCTTGAGGAGAAGATGTCACGCAGTGACAGATGAGGTGTATGCGATAGCATTTGATTTTACTCCATTATTGCCGTGCGGCGACCTCCGACCCCCTCATCCGTCGGCTAAAGCCGCCACCTTCTCCCGAGGGAGAAGGCTGTTGTTAACAATAAAGCAGGACGGAACTTGCCCGTCGGCGCTCGCCGACCTCCTTCATGATTGTCGATAAGAAATAAAGCTGATGTGCGGAAAGGTCTATTGTTAACAATAAATCCTGACGGAATCTGCCTGTCGGCGCTCGCCGACCGTCACGTCACAACACCGAACAGGAACAACAGCAGAGCAGCTATTCCCATAAGGAATGTTACCGTACTGAATACGATCACTATTTTAACCTCGTTCCAGCCGCTCATTTCAAAATGGTGGTGGATAGGAGTCATTTTGAAAATTCTCTTTCCGTGCGTAGCCTTGAAATACAGCACCTGAAGGATAACCGAGAACATCTCGCACAGGTAGACGATACCAAGCGGAAGTATAAGTATAGGCAGGTCAAGCGAAAACGCCATCGCACACACTGCCCCTCCGAGAAACAGCGAGCCTGTATCTCCCATGAACACCTTTGCGGGATTGAAGTTCCAGATCAGGAAGCCCAGACAGCCGCCCGCGATCGCTGCGCAGAAAATATTCATCTCCTGATTGCCGCTTACCCCTGCGATCACCATGAAGAACGAAGCCACAAACATTGTCACAGACCCGTTGAGTCCGTCGATACCGTCCGTTAAATTGACCGCATTGACCATACCGGCTATGATCAGAGCCGCCAACGGGTAATAGAAAAATCCCAGGTCGATAGTTCCTGCAAACGGAATAATAGTCTTTGTGTCGTCACCGTATAATCTCATCGCAACAAGATAGATTATTGCAACAAGGAACTGCAGGGCAAGCTTCTGCTTTGCATTCAGTCCGAGATTTCGTTTTTTCTTTATGGATATAAAATCATCGACAAATCCTATCGCACCATACAGAAAAGCCATGATAAAACCTCCGATAAGCTGAGCCATTTTCAGCTTGTTGACTATGATCTCATCGGAAGCCATTCGCAGGCACACCGTTGTTACGGCTATCGCCAGCAGCGTGCTGCATATAAACATAATGCCGCCCATTGTGGGAGTGTTTTGTTTGTTTTTATGCCACGACGGACCTATCTCTTTTATGGTCTGACCGCACTTCACCTTTACAAGGAACGGTATCAGCTTGCTGCCGATAAGCGATGATACAATAAACGAAATAAGTGCCGCTTCAAACGACCAGATTCCTGACTGCATAATATCCCCTCTTTTTTCTGTTCTGAGAATTTTTGTAATCTTGGTAATTACATTACCGTATCGTCAACATCATTATTTCCGAAGTAAACAGTAACTACCGTACCGGGCGCTACCTGTTCATTCGGGTTTATGCTCTGAGCATATGAGTAAACCGTGTCAAGCTCCACAGCGCCCGAGAAGCTGACGTTGATATTATAATCGTATGCTGTCTCGTTTACCTGAGCGACCGTCATGCCCGTGAAATCGGGAACGGTTTCGGTTTCTCTTGTACTGTTTTCAGTCGTATACAATACGACCTTGCCGCCTCTCGGGATAGACGCACCCGACTGCGGAACCTGAGCCACAACCGTGCTGCCCTCTCCGCAGATATATGCCTCGAACCCGTCTGCTTCGACAGCCGCAACTGCTTCGTTAAGTTCCATAGACAGATATGTTCCTGCAGAGGTATCAACGTATTTCAGCTCTTCGTCGGTGTACTGCGCCTCGATACCGAGATACGGGCATATCTCCGACATTATTCCGGCAAACACCGGGGCAGCTACCTGAGATCCATAATACGCATCTCCCGTCGGTGTATCAAAGTACACAAGCAAAGCGATCTGAGGATCGTTCGCAGGAGCATAACCGCAGTATGAAGCTATGTAGTCCTTTACGTTCTTCTTTCGGCTGTTGCCTATCTTCTCCGACGTACCCGTCTTGCCTGCGATTCTGTAGCCTGCAACGTATCCGTTTTTCGCCGTACCCTCGGCTGCGTTCTTCTCGAGTATCTCAGACATCTTCAGAGCCGTGTCCTCGGATATTACCTGACGCTTTACAACAGGCTCTGTGGTTTCGACAACATTTCCGTTGGCGTCGAGTATCTGTTTTACCAGGTACGGCTTGACGTAATTTCCGCCGTTTGCCACTGCCGATACAGCCGTTACCATCTCTATCGGAGTAACCGAAATACCCTGACCGAACGACCCTATCGCCAGATCGACAGGTCCCCACGGCTCGGAGAAAAATATTCCGGTACCCTCGCCGGGCAAGTCTATTCCCGTTCTCGAATTGAACCCGAACGACTGGAAGTATTCCCAATATTTATCCATGCCCAGAGCCTTTCCCATCATCATGAACGCAGGGTTGCAGGAGTTGCACAAAGCCTCTCCGAAGGTCTGCGATCCGTGACCGCTGAGGTTATGACAGCCGATAGGCTCAACGCCCTCATACGGGACATACGACCCCGAGCAGTAGAACGTGCTGTTGAGGTTAGCCGCATTTTCTTCAAGCACCGCCGAAGCGGTTATAACTTTGTATACCGAACCGGGGTAGTAGCTGTCTGAGATTGCTTTGTTTCTCCACTGTTTTGCAAGAAGCTCGTTTAAGCGTTCTTCCTTTTCGGTACCGGTGAGCTTATCTACCTCTTTCTGAGCTTCATCGCTTGCAAGCACATACGGTTCGTTCGGATCGAAGGTATTCTCGACAGCCATACCGAGAATTTCGCCCTTCTTTACGTCCATGCATATCGCAACCGCACCTTCTGCGACCTTGTAATCGACAATACCCTGTTTGAGGTACTTTTCCATAAAGTGCTGAACTGTTTCATCTATGGTAAGCACGAGGGAGTTTCCGTCCTGCGCATCTTCCTTTTGCTGATATTCAAACGGCATAGTAGTGCCCCAGCCGTTATTCTCCGTGACGATTCTTCCCGGAACACCCGTAAGATAAGAGTCGTACTCATATTCTATCCCCGCAAGTCCCTGTCCGTCCGCGCCGGTAAACCCAAGCACAGAAGCGGCAAAATCGTTATAGGGATAATATCGTTTGAAATCCTCCTCCAATACGATAACGTTTGTCAGCCTTTCGTATTTATCGCCGAGCTTATCAATGAATTCCAGCACCTTGTCACGCTCGTCACTCTCGACCTTCCTCTTGACTGTCTGATAGTACGACTCCGACTTTGACGCAAGCTCAAACACATCTTTCTCATCAAGTCCGAGTATCTCCGAAAGTCCCTGAGCAACGTAATGACGCTGACTGTCATTCTCAAAGTATGCAGGTGCAAGGATCACCTTCCATACGCTGGCACTGCTTGCAAGGACGTTTCCGTTTCTGTCGTAGATCGTACCTCTTTTAGCCGATACGGTGGTATCGCTGAGCTGCTGATCGACTGCTTTTTCCGATAGCTCGCGGCCCATTATCATATGCAGATAAAACAATCTGCAGGCAGCAGATCCAAAACCTAAAAACAATATGAGTATCAACAGAGCTGTTGCCCGTTTGCTTATACCCGACAAAACTTTATCCATTCGGCTGCTCCTTTCATATTGAATTATAGGGTGGAGCAGTACAGCCCCACCCCTCTTATCCAATGACGCCGCAAGTCCCGCCGTCATTGCTCCTGTTTAATATATATACCGCATTACCGTAAATTATGTATAGCCAAAACGGAATCACTCGTTACTCCAGACACTTTTGAATGCGTCGGCGATCATTTCGAAGATGTTTTTCTCTCTTGAGGACGCCACAACTGCCTTATCCCCTTCGGAAAGACTGATGAACTCCTTGCGGGAGCTCTGCGTTTTTTCCATTCCGAGAACATTCTTCGCATATTCCTCTACAACAGACGGCCCCAGCTTGTTTTCAACCTTCATCTCCATCTGCGTGTAGTAGCTCTGCATCTGTGTAAGCTCAACCTGTGCATCGCTGATCTGCTGATTCAGCTCCGTCAGCTGTGCCTGTCCGTGAATAATAGAGGTCAGGGCAACTATAACCAATGCGGAAACAGCAAACCCTACCACTGCAGTCAGCGGATCGACTCTCGGCTTACGGCGGCGTATACGCTCGGTACGAATGTCGTAGACTTTATTCTTTTGTGATTCCGACTCCTGCAGTACGACCTCTTCTTCCTCCTCAAACAAAGAGAAGTCGTATGCGGTATTTCTTTCGATCAAAGCCATTACAACACCTCATAATCCAACCTTTGAATAATACAACCATATGAGAACACTTGTCCGATACTATACTTATATTATACTACAAAATCGTAACTTTTCCAAACGTTTTTTCTCCCGAATCGAACGAAATGTTCATACGGTTTTTGTGCAAAACAACTAACAAAGTTACAAAATAGTAAATAACCCCAAAATCAAAACAGTTTTTTACATACTCTTAGTCGTGCGCTCCTTGCACGGTTGTTTTCTTCAAGCTCGGCCTCACCCGGCTCGACCGGCCTTCTTGTTATAAGCTCAGCCTTTGGTTTATTCCCGCATACACAAACAGGGAAATCCTTCGGACACGTACAGCCTGTACACCACTGAGCCATTGTTCTCTTTACTATTCTATCCTCCAGGGAGTGAAAAGTGATAACCGCAAGTCTGCCGTCCTTAGACAATACATCAAACGAGTTCTCCAGACCCTCCCTGAGTCTGTCGAGCTCACCGTTGACGGCGATCCTCAGTGCCTGGAATGTTTTTCTTGCGGGGTGACCGTTCTTTCTCGCCTTCGCAGGATATGAATCACTCACTATCCGAGCAAGCTCAAGCGTAGTTTCTATCGGCTTCTGCTCTCGTGCGGTGATTATATTCCTGACGATATTCCTTGCAAACTTCTCTTCCCCGTATGCGCCCAGTATCCGCAGCAGCTCCGACGGCTCGCAGCCGTTCACAAGATCATATGCGCTCGTACCCTCTCTGCTCATACGCATATCAAGCGGCGCGTCGTAATGATAAGAGAACCCTCTCTCCGGTTTATCAAGCTGCCATGAAGATACTCCGATATCAAGCAGCACCCCGTCGACACGGCTTATTCCCAGCGACATTAGCACACCCTTGATATTGCTGAAGTTTGACCGCACTATGCTTACGTTGTCAAACTCCGCAAGTCGTTTGCCCGCTGCTTCTATAGCGTCGGGATCCTGATCTATTGCGATGAGTCTGCCTGAGTCTGTCAGCTGTTTTGCGATCCTGTATGAATGTCCGCCTCCGCCTGCCGTACCGTCAACATAGATACCGTCAGGCTTGATATTGAGAGCCGTAATGGTTTCTTCAAGCAAAACCGACTTATGTACAAATTCCATAGTCACGCTCCTGTCAGATAAGGCCTGTGGACATTGCAGCCATGATACTCTCCTGCGTCTGCATACTGTTTAGCTCCTCCAGTTTCTGAGAAGACCAGATCTCCCCTCGCTTGCCCACGCCTAAGAACATGGTATCCTTTTCGAGCGAGGCATATTCTCTGAGGTTTTTGGGAATGAGTATTCTTCCCATGCTGTCGGTTTCCACCAGTGCAGAATTCGCAATAAAATGACGCTGAAGAGCTGCAGCCTGCGAAATAGGCTTGTTGCAAAGCTCCTCTAAAAACATTTCCCATTCCTTCTCGGGGTAGACGAAAATACAACCGTCTATGCCCTTCGTAAGATAAAAGCTGTCGCCAAGCTGTTCTCTGAGCTTGACAGGCACTGTCAGGCGGCCCTTTGCGTCAATATTATGTTGATATGAACCCATAAGGTAATTAGTCATAAGCATTTACCGAATGTGTCTGCGGCGAAGCTCGAACTTTTCAGCCACAATCTGACACAATTAACCACCCTTTCCCACTTTTATATACCATTATACCCTTATTATAGAAAAAAATCAACCTTTTTTACGTATTTTCTGCTTTTTTTGCTCATGACAGCATTTATTATCCCAGTGTTTTATAACAAATATTGGTGGGTGGTCAGAATCTCCCGCCGACATACGCAGGAGCGAGCTTGTTTTTTAAGTATACATCATCACGCAAGTATATTTTGTAAATTCAGGACGGCAAAAAAACCGCAGATCTCTCTGCGGCAAATTCACACGGTATTACACACATCACACAGAATTATAAAAATCCTGTGCTTTGTGTGTACATACATTACATAGATTATCGTAATACATTAAATATGTAACTACGTGAAACTATGTAGAATAATTATATCACACAAAAATTGTAATTTCAATATATTTTTTAAAATAATTCATGATCATTCATTTATTACCTGAATTTATTATTATTTTATACAAGAAAACGCCAAAAACAGCAATACCGCAGGAAACACGGTGTTCCTGCGGCAGATCATATAATATAGACAAATAAGAGAAGTATTATTGTTCGCTGTTTCCGACAGCATTTTCAGACAGCAGCACGATAAGAGTATCATAATCAGCTATACCCGTTACGGACAAGCTGTTTACCTCCTGAAACCGTCTGACAGCGTCTGCAGTTTCCTGCGTAAAAGTTTCGTCTGCCGTACCGTCCATATAGCCAAGCGAGATGAGTCTTTCTTCGGTAAATTTTATATTCTCATAGGATTCGCCGACCGTATAATAAATACCCTCTCGGGGAGTAAACGGAGGCTTGTATGCAGTTTTAGCTTCTTTGAGTTCCTCGGGCCACTCCTGAGCGCTCTGATAGGAATCGTGAGCCTTAGCCGCAATATAATCAACTGTAATTATCCTTGTTTTTCCCTGGAGCTGAACATATTTTTTCGGAAGAGTGAATATTTTGCCGTCGGTAAAAGCCTTCAGGCTTTTGAGGTCGCTGTTGTTTGCGATCTGATCTGCAATTCCCGTATCGCAGAAAATAATATCCGGATTGCTTTTGAGGAGCATATCGATACCGACAAAGCCGTTATCGTCCTCGGCAAGGATGTTCGTCACAGCTGCGGCGTCAAACAGAGAAGACACATAGCAATCGCCGTAAGCGACGGTACACTGATCGTCTTCGAGGGAATAGATATAGCAGCCTGTTGTTACAACATTCTCTTCTCCGAAATGAGCTTTGATCTCGTCGACCTCATTCTGGATCGATTCGAGAGAACTCATAGCCTTCATTTTTCCGTTATATCCCCCACCGAGTATCGAGGCGATACTGTTATAGAGTTTTTTCAGCTCATTCTCGTTAGTTGCGGGTTTGATAATAAGGACATCCGTGCCGCTTGCGATAAGCTCTTCTTTATAGACGGGGTCTATACTCTCATCGCCTATAACAAGGTCTATACCGAGTCTTGAAAGCTCTTTTTTACTCGGTTCGTCCGCCGTACCCACAGACGGCAGAATCGACAGAGCCTCATTTGTACAGCTGTCGCTTACGGCGGCGAGCTTGCCCTCATAGCCGCAGGCGATAATGATATCTGCGAGATTATCGCTTAGAACAGCAACATTTGTCGGAGCGCTGTCAAAAACAACATTACCGACAGTAACAGGGTAGTCAAATCTATTTTCATCAGCGTCATTTATAAGAAGGTCGCAGGCAGACGCCGAAAGCACCAGACCGACCGACAGCATAGCTGCAAACAATTTTTTCATTATAATATCCTCCGATATGTCATTTACATAAAATCCTTTATCATTTTACAATCTTTTCGGCCTTATGTCAAACCTATTTATTTAAAATAATTGTAAATTTATCGCATTTCTATTATTATTGCCTAATGGAATAACATTAAACAGAAAAAGTTGCGTCGAAGAGATTTCTTGTGCGATGTTGACCCTGATCCCGTGTTCTTGTACTAAGTGCAGATTAAAAAGAATCTTTATATAACATTATTGAAAATCAACTTCATTGGTTACGCCTGTTATTGATGCATACAAAGTTGAAAAGCTGATGGTGTATAATAAAACTTGACACAATCCAGACCAGCGAAGTATAGTAAAAGAAAAAGGAGAGTGTCAAAAATGGGAACAGGAAAACAGTATGATGAGGATTTTAAGAAGCAGGCGATCAAGCTCGCAAAAGAGGTCGGAAACACAGCCGCAGCGGAGGAACTTGGAATTCCGAAAGGAACACTGGGAACATGGATGCACAAGGCAAGATTACGGGTAGGATCAGCTTTTACTGCCGTGCTATGGAGGTAACCAGAACTGCGATGTGAATCCTTCATATTCGAGCTGTTCTGTCAGACCTGATTCCGAAAAAGCAGAGGATTTTAAATAGGATTTTGCTTTTAACAGTGCCTGTTCCTTCCAATCGGCGCGGCATATGAAGTTGAAATTCTACTTGACAAATTGCCCGATGACATTAAAATAGGAATGGAGGGGAATTGCGACATTATAATTGGTAAGAGAAGCGTGTTGGATTATTTCCTTGAGCCTTTTATTGAGGGGCTTGAGGGGAGCTTGAAGGAGGAATGAGATATTCACTGTTAAAGAAAACTTTTGTACATTTGAATTGATATCAATCAATGATAATATTTTGGAGGTAATTAATAATGAGTTTTGTAAAGAAAGATAGTAATGAGGTCGATTTAAGCGTTTGGGAGCATCTTGATTCATTGAATGTGACATATTCTAACGGTATTCCGCTTGATAGAGATATTACAGACGTAGTTATGGATAAGGAGAAAGAATGTTTTTTAGTATTATGCGGTGGAACGAGTCCTAATTTTCATGACATAAAATTGTACTTTTACACCTTTTGTATTCGTAATAATGTGATTCGTTTTGAAGTTGAAAGGAATGTCAAGAGAAATGCAGCCGATAATTCCTTGGAATTTCATTGGAATATAATTAAAGCAGAATTCCCTGAAGGATGGAGTTTTGATA
>OMYH01000026.1 GCA_900315255.1 uncultured Eubacteriales bacterium
CTTGAAATACGTCAGTATTCCTGCGGATTTTTCGCACAATTTGCCTAAAAATCTGACGGCGCAACTTCGGCGCTCAATTTAATCAGTGTCTCCTTAATACTTTCGAGTCCGTATCTGAAATCCGAAATATCGGTTTTGTAATCAAATTCAAACAGCAGTCGGTTTTTTTGCAGTATGTTTATTATACCGACAAAGCATATATCGTCCGGACTTGACGAAGAAATACCCCTGTCGTCAAATTCGCTGTGATGGTTTTTATAGTATAATTCGGTGTTTTCAGCAAGAGCCGACATTTCGTGCATCATATCGGCATCGCTGCACAAGCACATGATTAAAGGCTCGTATTTATGAACTGCTTCGACAGTCTTTGATTCACGTTTTAAACGATCAAACAAACCCATATGAATTAATTGTTCAGCGCGGCAAGCGCTCTCTGCCCTATATCCTTACGGCAGTAAGCGTTGTCGAAGGTTATGTTTTCTGTCGCTTTATATGCGTCCTGTATAGCCTGCTCGAGTGTATCTGCCGTTGCAACGACATTTAATACACGGCCGCCGTTTGTGTAGAGTTTACCCTCATCGTCACGCTTAGCTCCTGCGATATAGTAGTCTGCGTTTTCTGCAAGCTCGCCTATTTTGATCTCAAAGCCTTTTTCATATGCCTTAGGATAACCCTTTGAAGCAAGAACCACACAGCAAGCACTCTTGTCGGCAAACTTTACTTCAACCTCATCGAGCCTCTCCTCTGCTGTTGCACGCATTATCTCAAAGAGATCGCTCTCCAGCAGCGGAAGCACAACCTGTGTTTCGGGATCGCCGAAGCGGCAGTTATATTCGATCACCTTCGGACCGTCCTTAGTGATCATAAGACCGAAGTACAGGCAGCCCTTGAACGGTCTGTCAAGAGAAGTCATCGCCTTGATTGTCGGCAGGAATATCTTCTCCATACATTCATCTGCAACTTCCTTTGTGTAATACGGGTTTGGTGCAACAGTACCCATACCGCCTGTATTCAGACCCTTGTCACCGTCAAGCGCACGCTTGTGATCCATGCTTGATACCATAGGGATAATAGTCTTTCCGTCCGTGAATGACAATACTGACACTTCGGGACCTGTCAAAAACTCCTCTATAACAACACGGCTGCCGCTCTCGCCGAATATTTTATCCTGCATCATCGACTTGACGGCATTTTCTGCATCTTCTCTTGTTTCGGCTATAATAACGCCCTTGCCAAGTGCCAGACCATCTGCCTTTATTACAGTGGGAATGGGAGCAGTCTTTACATATTCGAGAGCCTTTTCCATATCGTCAAAGACTTCGTATTTTGCTGTGGGAATATCAAAGTTTTTCATGAGATTCTTTGAGAAAACCTTGCTGCCCTCGATAATAGCGGCGCTCGCCTTCGGGCCGAAACAGGGAATTCCTGCGTCTTCCAGTGCGTCAACCGCACCGAGTACAAGCGGATCATCGGGTGCAACCACTGCAAACTCTATGTTGTTGTTTTTTGCAAACTCAACTATTTTCGGAATATCCTTTGCGCCTATATCAACGCATTCCGCATCCTTGGCGATACCGCCGTTACCGGGCAGAGCATATATAAGACTTACAAGCTTGCTTTTCTTTAATTCCTTTATGATAGCGTGCTCACGTCCGCCTCCGCCTATAACCATTATTTTCATAGGAATGACCTCCATTCTATTTGTGTCAGATGTTACATAAAGCATAGCCGTACAGATACAGTCAAGTTTATTCAACTGTATCTGTACGGTAGTTATCCGTATTAGTGATGGAACAATCTCATCTTTGTAAATACCATAGCCATATCATACTTGTTGCAGGCTTCGATAACGTTGTCGTCACGAATAGATCCGCCCGGCTGTGCAATATAGCTCACACCGCTTCTTCTTGCGCGTTCGATATTGTCGCCGAACGGGAAGAATGCGTCACTGCCCAGCGATACGCCTGTTATCTGTGAGAGATAAGCCTTCTTTTCCTCACGAGTGAGCGGCTCGGGACGAGTCTTGAAATACTGCTGCCATACATTGTCGCCGAGTACGTCCTCATCGTCATCGGAGATGTATACATCGATAACGTTATCTCTGTCGGGTCTGCCCAAAGTATCAAGGAACGGCAGATTAAGCACCTTGTCATGCTGACGGAGATGCCAGATATCAGCCTTGTTTCCTGCAAGACGTGTGCAGTGTATTCTTGACTGCTGACCTGCACCCACGCCGATAGCCTGACCGTCAACCGCAAAGCAAACGGAGTTCGACTGTGTATACTTTAATGTAATAAGCGCAATGATAAGATCTATCTTTGAATCATCGGGGATATTCTTATTGTTCGTTACGATGTTCTCCAGAAGCTCATTGTTTATCTTGAACTCGTTTCTGCCCTGCTCGAATGTAATGCCGTATACCTGCTTGCGCTCTACGGGGTCGGGAGTGTAATTCTCGTTAATTTTCACTATATTGTAGTTGCCCTTTTTCTTGGATTTAAGTATCTCCAGCGCCTCGTCTGTATAACCGGGGGCAATGATACCGTCGGAAACCTCACGCTTGATAAGCGTTGCCGTTGTAACGTCGCAAACATCGCTCAAAGCGATCCAGTCGCCGAAGGACGACATTCTGTCAGTGCCTCTTGCTCTTGCATAAGCGCACGCAAGCGGAGAATCATCAAGACCCTCTATATCGTCCACAAAACAAGCCTTCTTAAGCTTGTCGCTCAATTTTCTGCCTACTGCGGCAGATGTAGGACTTACGTGTTTAAAGGACGTTGCCGCACACAAGCCTGTTGCCTCCTTGATCTCTTTTACAAGCTGATAGCTGTTGAATGCGTCAAGGAAATTAATATATCCCGGCTTGCCGTTGAGGATCTCGATCGGGAGATCGTCTCCGTTTGACATGAATATCTTTGACGGCTTCTGATTCGGGTTGCAGCCGTACTTTAACTCAAATTCTTTCAAAGGTATCATTCCTTTCTTAATCTTACTCATTTATCTAAACGATAGCAATTTTTTGTCACTATCTCGGGCTTACAGTATGACATCTGCTCTTCTATGCTTTTTGTAAACTTGAAACCGCACTTTTCTATTACACGGTTGCTGCCTATATTCTCTTTCATAGCTTCAATAAATATAGTCTTATACCCGTCTGCGAAAAGCTCCTCGATAACCGCTCTGCACGCCTCGGTCATATAACCGTTGCCCCAGAAGCTTTCACCCGAGCAGTACCCCAATGCGGGAAAGCCGTCGATATAACCTACAACGTCTATCGCGCCGATAAGCTCTCCGTCGCTTTTTCTCTCAATACCCCATCTATATGTATCGGGCTTCTCGTACTCCGACAAGATGTAATTAAGGTAGCCCTTTGTTTCTTCGATATTTTCGTGTGTCTGCCACGTTACATATTTTGCAACATTGGGATTGCTTGTCCAGTTTCTGAACATAGCCTCGGCATCAGTTTCACGAAACCTGCGAAGTCTTAATCTATCAGTTTCCGGTTCTCGCACATAATCACCTGCTGTTGTTATACTTTAAGCTCGGAGGTTATCTCTCCGGTATAGAGTCTTTCAAGAACAGGGGTAACTTCACTTGCGATAAATTCCTCTACCTGTGTAACGCTTCTGCCTACATAGAGTATCGGGTCAAGCTCGTTCTCGATCTCTTCCTTTGTTACGGGGAATGCAGGGTCTGCTGCAATTCTGTCGATAAGGTCATTTGCTCCGCCCTCAAGCTTCACCTTTGCTGCAGCAGCATGAGAATGCACTCTGAGCAGCTCGTGCAGCTCCTGACGGTTTCCGCCGTTCTTAACGCTCTTCATCATAATGTTTTCGGTAGCCATGAACGGAAGCTTCTCCATTACTCGTCTTGTAACTACCTTATCATAAACAACCAGACCGCTTGTAATGTTGATATATATATTGAGAATCGAATCCACTGCAAGGAAAGCCTCAGCAACGGATATTCTCTTGTTAGCGCTGTCGTCAAGCGTTCTCTCGAACCACTGCGTTCCTGCGGTAAGCGCAGGGTTAAGGTAATCGACAATAACATATCTTGCAAGAGAAGATATACGCTCGCTTCTCATAGGATTGCGCTTATAAGGCATAGCGGACGAACCGATCTGATTTTTCTCGAACGGCTCTTCCATCTCCTCAAACGATTGGAGTATTCTGAGGTCGTTAGAGAATTTATACGCACTCTGGGCAAAGCCCGACAATGCCGCAAGGAAATAAGCGTCTGTCTTTCTTGAATAAGTCTGCCCTGAAACGGCAACGCACTTTTCAAAGCCAAGTTCCTCTGCTATAAGCTTCTCTACCATTTTGACCTTTTCCTGATCGCCCTCGAAAAGCTCCATAAAGCTTGCCTGTGTACCAGTGGTACCCTTTGAACCTAAAAGCTTAAGATTTGAAAGCTGGAACTCTAAATTCTCGATATCCTGGATAAGCTCATACATCCAGAGTGTTGCTCTCTTGCCCACCGTTGTAAGCTGTGCAGGCTGGAGATGTGTGTAAGCAAGGCAAGGCAAAGCCTTATATTTCTCTGCAAAATCGGAAAGGTTCTTTATTACCTGAGCCGCCTTCTTCAAAACTATCTTCGACGCTTCTCTTAAAATGATAACGTCTGTGTTATCTCCCACATAGCACGATGTTGCGCCGAGGTGTATTATCGGCATAGCCTTCGGACACTGCTTGCCGTAAGCGTATACGTGCGACATTACATCGTGACGCACTACCTTTTCTCTTGCCTCTGCCGTTTCAAAATCGACAATATCTCTGTACTTTTCAAGCTCCTCTATCTGCTCGTCTGTGATGTCAAGTCCCATTTTCTGCTCTGCCTTTGCAAGAGCGATCCACAGCCTGTGCCATGTGGTGAACTTGAACTTCTCGGAAAAAATATACTGCATTTCCTCGCTTGCGTATCTTGTGGAAAAGGGCGAGATATAGCTTTCTTTATTCGCTGTCATGATCTGCTTCCTTTCACTGATTTTTATTGATCATTCTGTTCTCGACCGTGCCGTCTGCAAGGTCAATGTATCTTACATAGATCGAAATTTTATTCTGATCGTTGAGATTGTTCCAGATCTTCGACGTGAACTCGTCTATGTCGTTCGGGATCGCAACTCTCTCCGGCTCGCCCATAAATGTCGGGATCGGGTTGCCGTCGGTTACATATGTATGGATAAAGTGACCTATGCCGTTCAGAGAGTTGTATGAATACGTATAGCGGTTACACTCGCTGCCGTCTTCGTCGGCACTCTTGAGAATGCTCATTTTGTATGTGAGCTTATCTCCGAATGTGAACATTCCGCTTATTCTCGGGGTCCAGTTCGGCGGATCCGGTTCAAAGCATCGTGTATCAAGAGCCTGTTCAAAGGTCTTGCCCTCTGCGATAAAGTCATAGATCGTATCTGTCTGATCGCCGTTAGTAACAATTAGATTGTTTCCGATCTTTCTGATAGGCGAATAGATGATAAGCGAGGGGTCTTCGACCTTGCTTGCGTCAAACGGGTGTATAATAACCTCGTCGCCGTTTTCAACAAAGATACGGTTGCGGCTGTTCTCGCTTCTGCCCATTATGAAATATGCAGTCACAGCCTTTGTACCGTCCTGAGATTTTCCCATTACGATTCCTCTGCCTACATAAGGGTTTCCGTTTATCAATTCCCCTATATCGTATGTCTGATATACGTTCATAGCATTATACTCCTTTAATCATTATCAAGCATCTGTCTGCTTACTTTCTCTACCGCCTGCGGAAGGATTATCCACTCGGCATTGACCATAACACGCTTCTGCAGCACCTCGGGTGTATCTCCGTCCTTTACCTCGACTGCCTTCTGCATGATTATCTCGCCGCCGTCGGGTATCTCATTGACGAAATGTACCGTTGCGCCCGTTACCTTTACGCCGTATTCAAGCGCCGCACGATGTACATTAAGACCGTAAAAACCCTTGCCGCAGAATGACGGTATCAAAGACGGGTGAACATTGATTATCCTCTTCGGGTACTTCCCCGTGAATCTCTCGCTGAGAATACACATGAAGCCTGCGAGAACAATAAGATCAATCTTATTCTCCTTGATAAGAGAAATCAGCTTATCCTCGAATTCTCTCTGATCCTTACATTCCCTGCGTGGAACTATCTCCGACTTGATGCCTGCCTTTTCGGCTCTCTTCAAAGCATACGCTTCGGGATTATTGGAAACAACAAGACATATCTCACCGCTTGAGATAACTCCGCTTTTCTGCTTGTCGATGAGCGCCTGCAAGTTTGTGCCGCCGCCTGAAACAAAAACAGCTATTCTTATTTTATCATTACTCATGAGTACACCTCATAGGAATTATTCTATTATTACTCCTTCGTCGCTCTTTACGACCTCGCCTATTACATAAGCGTCCTCACCCTGTTCTTTGAGAACCTCAACAGCCTTTGCTGCGTCCTCTTTAGCCACAACGGCTATCATGCCTACACCCATGTTGAATGTATTGAACATATCTCTCTCCGGGATATTGCCGACCTTTTCGATCAGCTTGAATATCGGGAGTACTCTGACATCACTTTTCTTTATTTTTGCGCTGTATCCTGTCGGCAGACTTCTCGGGATATTCTCATAGAAACCGCCGCCCGTGATGTGAGATACGCTCTTGACCTTTACCTCTTCAAAGAGTGCAAGCATAGGCTTGACATATATCTTCGTAGGCGTAAGAAGGGTTTCGCCTATGGACTTGCCGCCAAGCTCATCTACGGGAGCTTTTATATTGGCATTTTCTACGTCAAAGACCTTCCTTACAAGCGAAAATCCGTTTGAGTGTACGCCGCTTGACGGGAGTGCAACAATAACGTCGCCTTCTGTCACAGACGTCTTGTCAAGAATCTTGCTGCGATCTACAACACCTGTCGAATAGCCTGCGAGGTCATACTCGTCTATGGGATAGAACCCGGGCATCTCGGCAGTTTCTCCGCCGATAAGCGCACATCCTGACTGAACGCAGCCCTCTGCAACGCCCTTGACTATTGCCTCGATCTTTTCGGGAACATTCTTTCCGCAGGCGATATAATCAAGGAAAAACAACGGCTTTGCACCGCAGCAGATTATATCGTTAACGCACATTGCAACACAGTCTATGCCTACCGTGTCGTGCTTATCCATAAGGAAAGCAAGCTTTAGCTTTGTTCCTACACCGTCGGTACCGCTGACCAGAACAGGTCTTTCCATACCGGTAATATCAAGCTCGAACAATCCGCCGAATCCGCCTATATCGGATACTACACCGCTCGTCATCGTTCTTGCTATGTGACTTTTCATCAGTTCAACTGCTTTGTAGCCTGCCGTAATGTCAACGCCTGCTGCTTTGTAGCTTTCACTGCTGCTCTTCATTTATATCATCCTTTGTATTAGTTTTCTTTTTTTGATTTATCTATTTTCTGTTCAAACTTTTTGCTCTTTCTGTCACAGCTCGGAATTTTTGTCGGGTATTTTCCGTCAAAGCAAGCAAGACAGAAGCCCTTGCAGTCGCCGGCTTCAGCGATCTTGGTTACATCCTCATACGGGAGATATCCGACACTGTCTGCATCGATTATTTTTGCGATCTCGGGGATCGTGTGCTTACAGGCGATAAGCTTATCCTTAGAGTCTATATCAACACCGTAATAGCAAGGGCTGATAAACGGCGGTGCGGAGCTTCGTACATGGACCTCCTTGGCGCCTGCTTCACGGATAAGATGAACTATTCTTGCGCAGGTCGTACCTCTTACAATAGAGTCGTCGATCATAACAACTCTCTTGCCCTTTACAACCTCTGCGATCGGGTTGAGCTTTATCTTGACCTTATCCTCTCTCGAAGCCTGACCGGGAGAAATGAAGGTTCTGCCTATGTACTTATTCTTGATAAATCCGATACCATACGGTATTCCCGAAGCTCTTGCATAGCCGATTGCTGCATCAAGACCCGAATCAGGCACTCCGATTACTATATCCGCATCTACCGGGTGAGCCTTTGCAAGCAGTTCTCCCGCTCTTGCTCTTGCATGATGAACACTGCAGCCGTCAACCTTTGAATCAGGTCTTGCAATATAGATATGTTCAAAAATACAAAGTGCGTTATCAAACTTACCGCAGTGATCTGTGATCGACTTCACACCGTCCTCGCTGAATACTACTATCTCACCGGGCTTAACGTCACGGATAAACTTTGCGCTGACAGCGTCGAATGCGCAGCTCTCGGACGCTACGATATATCTTCCGTCCTCTGTCTGACCGTAGCAAAGCGGATGGATGCCTCTCGGATCTCTTGCGGCGATCATCTTTGAAGGTGACATAACAACGAATGCATAAGCACCTTCGATCCTGTCCATAGCACGGTTTATGGCTTCTTCTATAGAACTGCACTTGATCCTCTCTTTTGTTATTGCATAAGAGAGAACCTCCGCATCACTTGTCGAGTGGAAAATACATCCCTCTAATTCAAGTTCTTCTCTTATTTCGGCAGAATTAACAAGTGTTCCGTTGCTGGAAATAGCCATTCTGCCCTTGACATGATTTACGACCATCGGCTGTACGTTGCTTCTGTCGTTGTTGCCGGGTGAGCCGTAAAGAACGTGACCGATAGCCATGTTTCCGTGACCGAGCTTGGAGAGTACATCGTGTTTAAAAACATCATTTACAAGTCCGATGTCTTTATATGAGCTGATAACGCCGTCGTCATTGATAGCTATGCCGCAGCCCTCCTGACCACGATGCTGAAGTGCAAACAGTCCGTAATACACTGTCGATGCAACATCTGTTGTTTCATGTCCGAACACGCCGAATACGCCGCATTCCTCATGAAGCTTGTCTGAAAATGTAGTCATAATAGATCTCCTCCCGATTTTCTATATAACACGAATAACGCTCGGCTGTACGGTCAAGCGTTATTCTTCCGATATATTATTTACTCTCCCAGAAGACGCTTCATTACCTCCTGATATGCGTCTTCTACACCGCCCATGTCGCGTCTGAAGCGGTCTTTATCGAGCTTTTCGTTTGTTACACTGTCCCAGAAGCGGCAGGTATCGGGTGAGATTTCATCTGCAAGAACGATCGTACCGTCTGCGAGTCTGCCGAATTCAAGCTTGAAATCAACAAGCTCAATGTTTACTTCCTTAAGATACTCCGTAAGAATATCGTTCACTGCAAAGGCGTACTTTGCAATAGTGTCAAGCTCTTCTTTTGTTGCATAATCCATAGCAAGGATATGATACTCGTTGACCATAGGATCACCGAGCGCATCGTCCTTGTAGCAATACTCCAAGACTGTTTTATTAAGCTTTGTACCCTCTTCAAGACCCAATCTCTTTGCAAGCGAGCCTGCTGCGATATTACGAACTATAACCTCGAGCGGTACGATAGAAACCTTCTTGACGATCGTATCTCTGTCGTTTATCTCTTCAACAAAGTGTGTGGGAATGCCCTTGCTCTCAACAAGCTTCATAAGATGATTTGTTACTCTGTTGTTGATAACGCCCTTGCCGAGGATAGTACCCTTTTTAAGTCCGTTGTTAGCTGTAGCGTCGTCCTTATAGGATACAATGCAGTAATTCTCATCGTCTGTAGCAAAAACCTTTTTAGCCTTGCCCTCATACATCTGAACAGTCTTTTCCATTTTTAATTCCTCCATTTAATAAAACTTTACATATGATTATTTACTTGTTGAACTTATCTGATATCGCTTTATCCTTCTCCAGCACAGCTTGTGACGCCTTCTCCCTTGCAGCCTTTAGCTTCAGCGCAAGCTCCTCGTCCGAAACGGCAAGGATCTGGATCGCAAGCAGAGCCGCATTAGCTGCGCCGTCTATTGCTACCGTTGCAACAGGAATACCCGAGGGCATCTGCACCGTTGACAAAAGGGCGTCCAGTCCGTCAAGCGTTGACGACTTTACGGGGATACCTATCACAGGCAATGTTGTATTGGCGGCGATCGCACCTGCCAGGTGAGCTGCCTTGCCTGCCGCTGCAATAACTGCTCCGAAGCCGTTGTCCCTTGCATTGACCGCAAAATCTCTCGCCTCGATCGGAGTTCTGTGAGCGGAATACACATGCACCTCAAACGGAACACCGTATTCGTCAAGAACGGCAAACGCTTTTTCCACTACGGGCAGGTCGCTGTCGCTGCCCATGATAATAGCGACTTTTTTCATAAAAAAACAAACCTCCTATAAAGAGTGAATCACCGTCGAAAAAATAATACAGTCCCACATTGTAAGTAGGACTGTTCTGACGGTCGGTTATATTGTCTTTTTGCTTCCTGTGAGTTTAATGCGGTGAAAAAATGCATTACTCTTCGATACCGTCGGTTACAAAAAGTCTTACCGAAATAATTTTATCATTCCTAAGCAATTTTGTCAACGCTTTTCATGTCTTTACGTCAAAAAGCAAAGAAAAACTTTTTACTGTTTGCCGCATTATTATTGTGAATTTTTTCAGTTATTTCAATTCAATCAAAGTATGTCCGCAATATCGTAGATAAGTCTTTCGGATTTCTCCCAGCCCAGACACGGATCGGTGATCGACTTTCCGTATACCATTTCGTCTGCCTTCTGGCTTCCGTCCTCGATGTAACTTTCGATCATAAGTCCCTTAACAAGAGATTTTATATCACCGTTCTGATGTATGCTGTGAATGACATCCTTGCTGATACGTATCTGTTCGAGATACTGCTTTCCGGAGTTTGCGTGGTTAGTGTCTATAATAGCGGCGGGGTTCACAAGCTTGCGTTTCCCGTATTCGGCATACAGATTCAAAAGATCCTCGTAGTGATAATTTGAGATATTCTGTCCCTGCGGATTAGTCCAGCCCCTCAATATAGAGTGTGCAAGAGGATTGCCCAGGCTTTCGACCTCCCAGCCTCTGTATATGAATGTATGTCCTGTCTGAGCAGCCATTACAGAGTTGAGCATAATTCCTATGTCTCCGCCTGTCGGGTTCTTCATTCCGACGGGGATCTCAATGCCGCTCGCTGTAAGTCTGTGCTGCTGATTTTCAACCGACCTTGCCCCGACTGCAACATACGACAGAAGGTCTGACAGATATCGGTGATTGTCCGGATACAGCATTTCATCGGCGCTTGTCAGCCCTGTTTCGGCAAGAACACGAAGATGTACCTTTCTGATCTTTATAACGCCTTTGAGCATATCCGAATCGGTCAGCGGGTCCGGCTGGTGCAGCATACCCTTGTACCCTGCGCCCGTCGTTCTCGGCTTGTTTGTATAGACTCTCGGAATGATAAGCAGCTTATCCTTAACCTTCTCCTGAACCTTTGCAAGGCGTGTGACATAATCAATAACGGAACGCTCATAATCTGCAGAACATGGACCTATGATCAAAAGAAATTTATCTGATTCGCCTGTAAATATCTTCCTTATCTCCTCATCACGCTGCGCTTTGACATTTGCCATTTCCTCTGTTAAGGGATATTCCTCCTTGACCTCCTTCGGAATAGGCAGTTTTCTCTTAAAAATTGAATTCTTCATATCCGGTCTCCTCCAAAAACAAAATAAACCGATGTCTGCGTCATGCAAACATCGG
The DNA here is from genome assembly GCA_900315255.1 of uncultured Eubacteriales bacterium. Taxonomy (GTDB): domain Bacteria; phylum Bacillota; class Clostridia; order Oscillospirales; family Acutalibacteraceae; genus RUG592. Next base: position 11,567 of record OMYH01000026.1, read on the forward strand.
TCAATATGCTTAAAATATTATTTCTAAGTAATTCTGATGTTAATGCACGACAACTAAACCGGAGAAATAATAACCCCAGCTTCTAAAGTAAAAGTATGTAAATGCGTTATAAGCGTTCATAACCTTACTCATGTTGCGTACACCTTTCTTAATTACTTATTTGTAGTATATCAAAAAAAAACTGTTGTGTCAATAGGAAAGTAAAAAATAATTTTATTGATTTAACACTTTTATGTATTAAACTCACATTCCCTTGACCTTATGCCCGATTGTGTATCTTAAAATATAGAGGGCATCTTTATTAGTGACTCTGCCATCACGGTCTATATCTGCCAGGGAAAACTGTTCCTCATCAAGCTTTAACAATCCGATCGCCCTTCTTGAAACAAGCAGGCTGTCCTTAGCTGTAATATATCGGTCACGGTTGACATCGCCCTGACGGAACTTCGGCTTGTCATCCTCAGGCGGTTGGTCGGTTGACGGTTCGTCGTCAGACGCTTTTGGATCTGAAGGCTGATCTTCCGATTCTGTGCCGTCTGAGGGTTCATTGATTTTAATTACACCCCAGCTTCCTCGATAGTTTACCCAGGCAAGCTTATCTTTACCATCTGAATATACAGGCAGGATCTTGTCAAAATCGCCATAGTCCATAATAAGGTTTCCGCTCGTGTCGAACAGGGCATACAATCCTCCCATACAAACAGAAACATAGCCGTTAGATGCTTCATAAGCCATTTCTCTGCTCCAGCCCAGAGAATAGGAATAATCGACCGATGAGGTAGGGTCAAGCTCAAATGGGATAACCGTTTCACCCTTTTCGTTGACATATCCCCACATATCGTTCTGACACATAGCGATCAGCCCTTCCGAGAAGCAGCCGCCGTCGGTGTAATAGACGCCATCGACCCTTTGTCCGTCTGACACAAGCACAACATCGGGGTTCTCGGGATCAACAACATTTTTTCCCTTTGCTGTTACATACTCACCGCCCATATCCTTTTTAACTCCGATCTGTGCTGCAAAAGTAAGATCGCCGATATTATACTCGCCTGCGTAAGCCTGCATACCGCCGACATAAGCTTTTTCTTCATCCGGGAGCCAATAGAAAGCTCGCCTGGTCTTTCCGTTTGTACCAAGCATACCGTCGTAAAAAGCGATCTCACGAAACACACCGTCACTCTCTGTCAAGGTGGTTTCATCGCTGTATATCTCACGGTCGCCGACCTGTTTTTTGTTCACACCGACATAATCATCTCTGCCGGCAGCTGTTTCAAGCTTGTCGAACTGCGGAGCAAGACCAATATTGCCCTTATAGTCGATAAGACCCCACTTGCCGTCAATTTCAAAGGGTGTGTATCTGCCAAGGTGCATTCTGTCTATAGTATCATAAAAGTATGCGTTATCTTCTGTTTCATAACATCCCTGATAATTATAGAGTACGGTCATATCGTCTGCCGTTATACCCGGTTCGAGATACCAGCTGTATGCAGCGTCACTCGCTGCCGCCGTTGTGTTTTCGTTCAAAGCAAACGCATTCAGGGCTGAAGCTGCCAAAGCAGCGCATATAAATAATGCTATTAATTTTTTCATTGTTCTATCTCCTCAACCTGTTAAACTGCCGATCCATAGTATTATTTTTTCTTTCTCATTAGTACAAATGTTCCCAGACTTGCCCCAGAGATGATCACAAGCACTCCCACAACCGCCAGAACATAGGGCAATACGTGCATTGAGGTTTTGCTGCGTGAGCCGCCTATGGCGTCGCCTGTTTCTTTAGTGGTTTTACCGTCGGGAATTGTGCGTTTCGGGCTGCTGTCCGTATCGGAGCTTTCATTCTTTTTATCCGTTGATATCCCTGAATCTGTGGTCAGAATAATATTGCCCCATTTATCGCCCTGTCTGACCCATGCATACTTGTTCGTGCCGTCCGAGTATACGGGCAGGATCTCATCGAACACCCCGAAATCAAAGCTTATCTTTCCATCCGAGGTAAACAAAGCATACTTACCATTCTTTTTCAGCACAACATATCCGTTGGACGAATCATAAGCTCGGCTTCCCGAACCGTACTCGTCCGAGGAAAATCCGTCCCATGCTGCGTCATATTCAAACGGGATCACGATCTTTCCCTTTTCATCGCAATAGCCCCATTTTCCGCCGGTATTCTTAACAGGAACGATCCCGTCTGCAAAACAGCCGGCGTCGGTAATGAATTTAAGTTCCTTCAATGTATCAACAGCCTTTCCGTTGTTGACCAATACCTTATCACTGCTTATCTTTGATTGTGCGGATCGAGCGGAAACGACCGTACCGTCGCTGTTCTTTATGCCCATGCTTACCACCATAGGTCTTTTATCGTCCGATTCCTTTGCTTTTCCGTCGGCAGCCGCTTCATACAGCTTATTTTCCGACAGTACCCAATAATATGTACCCTCTATTGCATCGCCAAGCTCACCGTTATAATCGGAATGACTGATCTCTCCGCCGCTGTTGGCGATAACGGTTTTCTTATCCGTCATATCGTTTATTCCCACAAGCACTCCGCCGTATCCCGAAGCGATACGATCATACTGGGGGTACTCCACATATGCGCCGTTGTAATCAATCAAGCCGTACTTTCCGTCATACTTTCCTGCAAGATACGGCCCTGCAAGCATATTTCCGGCAGTATAAATATCCCACGATCCGTCTGTGTTCTTTTGCGTAGGCTGATAACCGGACAGAACCTTTATCTCCTCTCCGTAGTTATAGAGATGTATGTGCCACGTGTAGCTTCCGTCGGTTTCGGGTATCTCAGTATCGGTATCCTTCTCGGATGACTGTTTATCGCTGCCGGAGGAATCCGTCTTTGGTCTGGGCGGCTTGCTTCTGTCGGTATCGGTACTGCGTGAACCAGGGAGAAGTATATCGGGTATTCCCTGCTGTTTCGGTTCTTCCCTGAAATCGCTGCCGAGATTGTCGTCATTTCGTGTAAACCCTTCATAAGAAAACTTGTCATATGAGCTAATAAGGAAATTTCTCTGCTCCTTTTCGCTCATTGCAAGGAAGTTGTTCGTCTGACCCGAGAAATTCACACTAAGCTCCAGATCCTCCCATGACGACATAGTATCCGTCATTGCCTGATAAAAATCCTTTCTATCCGAAACATCGAATTGCTGCTCAACCGAGCCGTAATAATCATATATGGTATGCTTCAGATTGCCGTCAGAGCGTCCCTCTCCGTCAACACACATGAACTTCGGCTTTTGTACAGGCTTGCCGCTTTCATTCGTTATCATAGAATACCATGTTACAGCTTCTTCGGGTGCCGAGCCGCCCGTCTTGGAGGATACATAATAAAAGACATTCCCCAAGCTGTCCTTGTACAGAGAAAGTGTTCCAAATGGATTAGCCGAGAATTCATCGGAATCAAGCCCTCCGTTTGGTACAACATCGTCAAATGCGATAATTTCTTTTAATCTGCCGTCTTCCAGGTCAAAAATATGATTAGACGCCTCGCATAGCTCCGACCTTTTTGTGCGGTGGACCCACAGCTCAAGCTGACCGTCGAAGTCTATATCTATAAATCCCACTCCCTTATTTAGAGTTCTGTTGATATCCTTTTCAAGCACAGCCTTTACTTTATAAATATCAGACATGACCACATCGGCTGCTGCTTCTCCTGCGGTACGTGTTTCAGCTGATGTTGGAGTCATTATCATTCCCGAGAGTATAATTGCGGCGCATAACATTGCGGAAAATGCTTTTTTCATAACTTTTCCTCCTGCGTTAATATATTATTACAAAAATTATACTATATATTAAGCAGGATGTCAAAGAAAAAATCAAACAGTGCTCGGTTTTTGATATTACATATCAAAAATATTTACCTAAAATATACAAAAATCTGCGTTATTAGTCACACCTGAGATTCGATCCATTAATATCACAAAAACAGTGTCGGATTTTTATAAAAAATGTAGAAAAATGCTTTTCTGTAAAAAAACTATATTATTTTTTTGCGGATAAATGTATAATAGATTTGTTGATGTATTTTTTTACATTGACGAAATCATATTGAGGAGGATTTTGAATGGAAAAGTTTTTCAAAATCAAAGAAAGAGGCACTACCGTTAAAACAGAAGTCTTTGCAGGTATCACCACATTTATGGCAATGGCTTATATTTTGATGGTAAATGCCGGAATGTTCGCCGATCTGCCCGAGGTATCGTACAATGCGATCTATATTGCAACGGCCATATCAGCTGTAGTCGGCACACTGCTCATCGGTCTGCTTGCAAATCTGCCGCTTGCGCAGGCTTCGGGCATGGGTCTTAACGCATTCTTTGTATATACCGTATGCTTCGGCTTCGGTCTATCGTATGCAAATGCGCTCACACTTGTTCTGTTCGATGGTCTTGTTTTTATTATCCTGACAGTTACGGGACTGAGGAAGATAATTTTTGATGCTATCCCGAAAAGCGTTAAAGCCGCTATCCCGGCAGGTATAGGTTTATTCATAGCATTTCTCGGCTTTCAGAATGCAGGTCTTGTCATAAAAGATGAAGCAACGCTTGTAAACCTTGCTTCATTCAACGTACTTAGCGGTAATGCTTCATGGGCAGACATCATGCCTATGTTTGTAACGCTTCTCATTCTGATCGTTATATGCGTTATGTCGATCAAAAAAATCAAGGGCGCTGTTCTTTGGGGTATTTTAGACGGTGCTGTAGTATATTACTTGCTCGGACTCACGATACCCGGATTCTACGACGGATTTCAGGAAAAAATATCTCTCAATCCCTTCCTTGCCTTCGGTGATTTCGGCAAAGAGGCATTTTTCAAGGTATTCACAAAGGGCTTCGATTACTCGGATTATCTCGCAAATCACTCCGTATCAAGCCTTGTTATTCTCATAGCTACAACAGCTCTTGCGTTCTGCCTGGTAGATATGTTCGATACTATGGGTACTCTCTACGGTGCTTGCTCACAGGGCAAACTCCTGACAAAGGAGGGCGAGGTTCCCAATATGAACAAGGCTATGCTTGCAGACGCACTTGCAACAACGGTAGGTTCGGTGTGCGGTACATCTACCGTAACAACATTCGTTGAGTCCTCGGCAGGTATCGCAGAGGGCGGCAGAACAGGTCTTGCCGCTATGGTATCGGCCGCATTATTCTTCATAGCTATGTTCTTCAGCCCGATTGCTTCGCTTATACCCGGATGCGCAACTTCTGCGGCGCTTATCTATGTAGGCATTCTTATGATAAAGTGCGTTAAGGATATTGAATGGAACGATATTTCGATAGCTGCGCCTGCATTCATAACGATCGTTATGATGCCCTTTACATACAACATCAGCTACGGTATCGCATTTGGTCTTATCACTCATGTATACATAAAAATATTCTCCGGCAAAGCTAAAGAAGTGAATATAGGAACATATATTATCACAATTCTGTTTTTCTTAATGTTCTTCCTCACCCATTAATTTCTTTTTGCAAAAAACAACGGGTTTGCATTTCGCAGACCCGTTGTTTTTTTATTATTATTCAGTCATAGGAGAAAACTGTCTGTTATCCTTTACCTTTATCACATTCTGCCTCCCGGCATACCTCCGCCGGGCATTCCGCCGCCCATTCCCATGCCGCCTTGAACGTTAGAATAGGTGTTTGATGTCATTTCAATAGTTACGCTTTCGCTGCCTGCGGTGAGTGTATATGTTTCACCCGACTTTATATCCGCCGAGCTGAGGTTCACAGCATTGAAGCTCTTGGCGGCGGTATAAGAGAGTATTTCTTCGCCCGTACCCGATTTTAGTGTGAGCTTCTCGCCCGCACTGTGATTGGAGCTAAACGCATACAGTATCGATGCCTGCGTTGAATCCTCCGAGAACGCTTCTGCCATGCCCGATGTGCCCACTGCGATAAGAGTACCGCCCGAGATCGTTGCCGATACCTCATAATCGACAGCTGCGTTTCCGTTATCTGTAGGACCGTCAACATAGATCGTACCGCCCTCAATAGAGATCGTGTTGTTGGAGTCAAGACCGTCGCCGCCCGAGTTCACCCTGACAGTACCGCCTGTTATTTTAAGATAAACGTCGCTGTTTGCTGTGAAGGTGTTCTGCCCCATTCTGCCGCCCATAGCGGAAGAATCGCTTCCGCCGCCGCAGTTGATGCCGTCGTCGCTTGCTGTAACATCTACCTCGCCGCCGTTGATGGTAACAGCCGAGCTTTCAAGTCCCTCGTAGCTCTTTGTTATCGTGACTTTTCCGCTGTTTATTATAAGAGAAGTATCTGCGTGAATGCCGTCGTCACCCGATGTAACGCTTAACGTACCGTCTGTGATCGTGATATTGCTGTTGGAGTGAACGCTGTCATCTGCGGAATCTATCGTGACACTGCCGCTTTTTATGTCTATATCTCCGCTTGCCTTGATGCCCTTGGCGCTTGTGGAATCCTCCGAGCTTGCGGTTGAGCTGTTATCCCAATGACCCCAGCCGCCGAAGCTCTCGGAATGTGTTTTCGACGAATTCTCGCTGCCGCCGCCAGAGGTGATGCTGATCTCTGCGTTTTCTGCAACGAAGGTCGTTTCAGCCTGTATTCCGTCCGTATCTGACTTAACGGTTATCTTTCCGCCTCCTATATAGATATATCCCTTTTCCGCATCCTCGTCGTTATTCGATTTTATGCCGTCGCCGCCCGATGTTACGGTAATTGTGCCGTCAGCTATTCTCACACTGTCTTTTCCGCATATTGAGCTTCCGACAGACGTTGCGGTGATCGTCCCTGAAGCGATTTTCAGATCGTCCTTAGATACTATTGCATGGCTCATGCTGCCTTCGACTGTGAGCGAACCGCTGCCGTTTATCGTGAGGTCGCTTTTGCTGAATATAGCCGAATCTACATTGCTATCCTCGCTGTTGGCTTTATATGCTGAGCCGTCTGCTATTTTATTTTCCGTACCCTTTGCAAGTGTGACAAAGACCTTGTCTGCGTTCTTGACGTATAAAGCCGAGTAATCGGAGCTTGTTAAAGTGAGACCATTGAACACAAGCTGAACCTTTGAGGTATCGTCAGCTTCGACTACGATATGTCCGTCGGTAATACTGCCGCTCAAAATATACGTTCCCTCCTCGTAAACGGTGAGTACATTTCCGTCGGCTTTCGCGCCGCTGCCTTCGACCTTAAACGATGTACCCGATGCTGTGACCGTTGTTGAACCCTCGGTTTCGTAATCGCCCGACAGATCACGTTCTGTGAACAGCTCCGTGGCTGTTATCTCCTCAGATGTAATGACAGCTGTTGTACTTTTGTCTCCTGAGGATTCCGATGTTGTATTGTCTGTTGATTAAGTATTCTCCGATGTATCCGATATGCTCTGAGTCTGCGATGTATCCTCCTGTAAGTCTGTGCCGGACGATGTGTTGCTACTGCACGCAGTGAGCATAGAACCTGCGGTGAGCGCTGCTATAATAATATATAATAATCTTCTCTTTTTCATGTTGTAGATCTCCTCGTTAATTGTCTGTAATTATATTATAACAGGCTGACCTTAAAAAAACCTTAATGTTATCCTAAAGTTTACTTAAAATAAAAAAGCCCGTATCCTTTGGCGGTGAACAGCCGCCGAGGTTACGGATACGGACGTATGGGTTGTTGATGTGTAATACTGCTTATTTCAGGAGCTTTGCTTTCTTTTCGTCGAATTCTTCCTGGGTTATAGCGCCCATGTCGAGGAGTTCTTTCAGTTTTTTGAGGGCGTCTAAATCAGTTAAAACATCATTATTATTTTGTGGTTGTTTATTCTCGTTTGCTTTATCTATTTTGTTTTGTTCACTTTCTTTTTTAGTTTTGCCGCAAGTACATTTTGCCAAAGGAGAAATTACATAGTTTTTATTTCCACAGTAGCTGCAAATCCAGTAGTTTCTTCTCGGTTGACTTGCTGTTTTTTGACTCCCGTTAGTTATGGGACTCACATTATTTGTAATTGAGGAATTCGCTGCTTCTTCGCTTTCTTTTCTTGTAAGTCCACATGAACACTTTGAATAAGATGCGTAACCATAGTTAGTCTTGCCACAACCATTACATTTCCAAACACCATCTCTTTGAGCAGACGTATTACTTAATGCGCCGGTTGGAGAGGAATATGTATTCTGAGGTGTAACAGCGGCAACTATAGCACCTATAATACCTAAGAAAAAGCCTACCCAGAAATATGATCTTTGTTTTTCTTCATCATATCCTTTAATTGAGATTATGTACTTACACACCATACCCCAGATAACACCGTTTATAATAGCTGCTACCAAATAAACGAACCAATATGTTTCAAAGTCATACATATAACACAACTCCTCTTATTCCTCCAATTCTTTCATACAAACACTGCACGGTCTGCCTTTTTGTTTTCCGTTATAGAAATTCTCCGCTTCTTTATACGTTTCAAAATACTGTTTATTTGCTTCCCTTGTCCTTTTTTCATGAAAACAATTGTATTCTCCGTCATGTATTACACCTGTCTTAATATTCAAAATAAAGCTCATTTTTACACCTCCAACAGATAACCGTTGCTAATCCATTCAGAAAAAATTGTTGTTTTCTCTGAATACATGATAACACAATAATTTAAAAATGTCAACTAAAGTTGATAAAATATTTACTAAAGTTTATAAATAATCTAAACATTAAGTGATATAATTAAATTATAGTTAATATTTTTACAACTAACAGTTGAATAAAGGTGATGTTATGAAGGTTAAATACAATCAATTTGCCGTAGATATGGGCAAAAGGATTTACGAAAAGCGAAAAAGCCTCGGTATGACACAGGAAGAACTTGCCGAAAAAATTGACGTTTCAACCCAGACCATATCTTACGCAGAACAAGGAATCAAAACACTTCGTTCGGAAAATCTCGCTAAATTATCAAAAGCGTTGAAAACGACCAACGACTACCTCCTCACGGGCGAAACGCCCTCCGCAAAAGGCGAAACTCTCGCCGATAAGCTCTCGCACCTTTCAAAAGAAGAGATGGTATTCGTAGAAATGATAATCAACAGCTGCATCGGCTTATGCAATCTTAAAAACAAACGCTATGAATAGATCCGACCGATAATTTGTCACGGTCGGATCTGTTTTTTGTCTTGAAACGGTTATTTCAATATGTTAAAATATATACATAATCAATCGAAAGGAGCATTACTATGAAAAAATTACTCTCTCTGATACTCGCTCTATCAATGATCCTCACACTCGGCGGAATTTCTCTCACCGCAAACGCATATTCGCTGCAAGAAAGCCCGACTGCTCTCGGCGATCTTGACGGCGACGGCAGGGTTTCCGCAAAAGACAGTCTTTATATAATGCAGTTTGCAATAAAACGCATCAAATACAATGAAAATCAAAAAAAATGCGCAGATGTCAACGCCGACGGCAGAGTTACCACTAACGACGCTCTTCTTGCCTTAAGGCACAGTATAGGACTTCCGACAAAAGGAATAACCTTCTTGAAAGACGTCAGAAACGGCTCGGATTTTTCGGAATATGCAGGAACATATTACTTCTCAGTGGGGAGAGGCGCCAGCCGCTACACGATGATAACGCTGAATGCTGACGGTACATTTACCGGTGTTTATTCTGAAACCATCCTCTACGACAGAGACAGCGGGTATGATTACACCATATATTACAACGAATTTTCGGGCAGCTTTGACGGTCTGAATTCTACCGGCACTTACGAATACGGAACACGTGTAAAGAGTTTCAATGTTAAATACACCCCCAACACATCAGAAATCAAAACAGGCGATTACGGTCAAAGAATTCGTTATTGCTATACGGAGCCGTCCGGAATATCTAACGGCGATCAATTCAAATTGTACATTGAGGGTACGCCCAAAAACATATTACCCGAAGATTTCTTCTTACTCGCGCCGAGCGCGAGCGAAGGCGATCTGCCGTACGATGCGTTTTACAACTGTACGAACCATGCCTTATTCCGTAGAAGCAACTGATTGCGATGGCAGACAGATATCCGGCAGCTTTTCCGGCACATAGATTCCCGACTTCTGATTAAAACAGCGGCACAAAGCAATTTCGCCTTGTGCCGTCATTTTATTATTTATTTCTGAGGCATCGCCCTTAGCCGTGGGTAGATAATTCCGGTTACCTGCCCGGAAGCTTGATGTCAAGCCCGCCGCAGCGCAGCAGCACAAGTGAAATAAGGTT